>CAVZVX010000154.1:0-7202 GCA_963778775.1 uncultured Spirochaetota bacterium
TCAGTGGGCCTACAAGCTCGACGGCTCCGACGATGGCGCCCTCCTTGGAATAGCGCGATGCCAATACGAGCTCGAGGACTTCGACGCCTCGGACGCGGCATACGCCGAGCTCGAGTCGCGCGATCCCGAATTGGCCGGCAGGTTTGGCTACCTCGGGTCGGTATTCGGCGGGCCGGGCCGGGCCTGGTCCCTCGCCGACCGCTTCGAGTCGACGAGCTGGGCGGCATCCCAGGGAACCGAGGCCGAAGTCCCTGCGCCTGCCGCGGTCGCCGATACCTCTACGCCGCCGAGTCCCGTCCTGGCGGACGGGCCGACCGCGGCTCCTGCCATTGCGGCCGTTCTTCCCCGCGACGCCGACCTCGCTCTGGCAGGCGCCGAAGTCGAAGCGGACAGCACCGAAGTCGCCGCCGCTCCGCCGCCCGGTCCATCGCCAGTCCCTGCGCCAGTCCCTGTGCCAGTCCCTGCGCCAGTCCCTGCGCCAGTCCCTGCGGCAGTCCAGCCGCAGCCTGCGCAAGTCGCCGCCGCCGCAAGTCAACCGCCGCAGGAGCCGAGTCCCGCTCCTTCGACCGCAGAGGCGCCTGCTATCGCGCGCGCCGAGGAAGCGAATCCGCCCGTAGCCTTCCAGCCGGCGGTCGCTCCGGCCTCCGATGAAACGGCCGCTCCGGCCCCGCCCGTCACGAAGCTCCTCATCGACGGCTTCGGGTCGGCGGTACCCGTCATGGGGGAATGGAAGATCTCAGGCGGAGTTGCGATGCAGACCGACCCGGACGCTTTCTTCGCCAAGCTCGAGACCCCTCTGGTACAGGACAGGAGGACCTTCAGCTATTCCTTCTCGGCCAAGTCCGACGCATCGCGAAAAGGCTGGGTGGGCATAGGCTTCCACGCCTTCACGCCCAAGTCCTATACCCAGAAGGGCTACGGCTCGGGCGATTCGCTCCTGGTCTGGTTGACCCGAGATCCCGTGCACTTCAAGAAGGACGTCACGAGGCTCCAGCTTTACCGCTCCACGGACGATTGGAATATGAGTCTTCTGGACGAAGTGCCCGTTACGGAATCCATCTACGACCTGAACCGCTTCGATATCACCGTCGATCCCGTCGCCGGTACCGTATCCATCTCGATGAACGGGACCGAGAGGCTGGTCGCCAAGGGCATCCTCGATCTGCGCGACGGGATTTACGTGGTGTTCCGGTCGCTCGACACCGCGGAATTCTCTGATTTCAAGGCTGAGGAAGTCGGCGTCCCGGCGGAGGCGCCGGTGGTCGCGGCCTCCGCATCGGTTCCAGAGACTCCGGCAAGCGCGGCACCGGCGGCGCCCCAGGCGACAACCCCTTCGATCGGCGCGGTACCGGTTCCCCAGCCTGAAGCACCGCAACCGGCGGAAGTCGCGATAGCGACGAACCCGCCATCGCAGGAGCCGAGTCCCGCGGCCGTCGAGCCGGCGGAGGGGATTACCTCAACGGGCGCAGCGGAGGCTAATCCGCCCTCGGCCACCCAGCCCGAGAGCGCGCCGCCTGTTCCGGCAACGCCGGCAGCTTCCGCTCCGGCCCAGCCTGAGACGCAAACCGTCGCGGCCTCTCCCGTCAAGGAACTCCGACTAGAAGGCTTCGGCTCCGCGGTGCCCATAGTGGGCCAATGGAAGGTCTCAGGCGGAGTGGCTATTCAGACCGATCCGGACGCCTTCTTCGCCAAGCTCGCGACGCCGCTGGTGCAGGACAAGAGGACCATCAGCTATTCCTTCTCCGCCAAGTCCGATGCCCGCGGCAGAGGCTGGGTCGGCGTTGGCTTCCACGCCTTCACGCCCAAGTCCTACACCCAGAAGGGCTTCGGATCGGGCGATTCCCTATGCGTCTGGCTGACCAGGGACCCCGTTCACTTTACGAAAGACATCACCAGGCTCCAGCTCTACCGCTCTACGGACGACTGGAACATGACCCTCGTGGATGAAGTGCCAGTAACGGAATCCATCTACGACTCGAACCGCTTCGATGTCACCGTCGACCCAGTCGCCGGCACCGTATCCGTCTCGATGAACGGGACAGAGAGGCTCGTCGCCAAGGGCATCCTCGACCTTCGCGAGGGGATTTACGTGGTGTTCCGGTCGCTCGACACGGCGGAATTCTCGGATTTCAAGGCAGAGGTCTCGAAATGAAGTCGCGCAGCGCCCTGAAGGGCAGCCAGCGCCGCGAGTATAGGTTGATTTTCGGGGGATAGAATGGCGGAGGCAAAAAAGTCTAGAACCGGCTCGCGCGGCACCAGGGCCGCGGTCATCGGGATATCCCTCATAGCCCTCCTCATGTCCTGCTCGGACATGCTGACCGGCAGCGACATGACCACCAAGATCGGCACGCAGGTCGCGGTAGCCAACGCGGCCCAGGTGACGGTGACCGTCCAGCCCGACCCCAACATGACCGCGGGCGGCACGCCCTCCCCCCTGGGAGACTCGACGCAAAAGGTCGGCGTGCCATTCAGCATCACGACTACGGTGAATAATGCCTATGTCTTCTCCAGTTGGACTCAGGTAGGCGGCAACAAGGAGATCAGCTTCGCGTCGGCCACGAGCGTGAGCACGACGGCGACCGTCACGAAGGCCGGTACGAGCCTCGTCATCCAGGCCAATTATATCCTGCGTCCGACCATATCCAGCAACGATCCCTTCAGCGGCACTACCGGCGTCGGGATAAACAAGCCTCTCAAGATCGTCTTCTCGGTCCCGGTGGAAACATCGACGGTAGAGACTTTGGTCAGCGGCTCTACCTATGTTCCCAACAACATCACGGTAACTTCGGTCAATTACAGCCAGCTCGGCAACGTCTCCCCGACCGATATCACCTCGAAATTCTCGATCTCGACCGTGGGGTTGTCCGGCACGGCGCCGAAGACGACCGTTACCGGCGTTCTCCTGACGCCGACCTCATACATGGGAATCATCCAGTATATAACCGTGACTTGCAGCAAGGCCATTAGCGACGCGTCCGGCAATACCATGGCGAGCGATTATTCCTTCTCGTTCATTACGGGGAGCGCGTTGGTACCGGCCCCGGTAATAAATGCCTTCACCATAACCAAGAGCGACGGAACGGCTCTCGGCTCGCCCGACAACGCGCTGAACTCGCCTACGGTAGGCCTGACCATCGGGACTGCAGCCTCGACCGCCGGCCAGGTAGTAATAGACGTGAAGGTTACCGAGACCGCCCTCACGGCATCCGGCAGCCCGACCGGGACTCCCGTCGTGACGGACCTCGGCACCTACAGCAGCTCGGCGAATTCCTATGCCTTGAAGACGAGCGGGCAAGGCTACAAGCTGATCCAAGTGCAAGTCGAGGATAATTATTACCAGTGGACGACCATCAAGGGCAGCTCCACGAATCTATACGACGGTACGTCCATCTTTGATACCATCAAGATACTCTATGATTCCTCGAGCGTGACGGTCGCCAGTCCCGTCTTGAACGGCGGGAGTCAATATACGAAGAGCGCCTCGATTACTCTTGGATTCGTTTCGAGCAAAAGCGGCGCATCGGTCGCCATCATCACGGGCTATATGATCAAGGACGCGCAGGGGACGCCGACGAGCCCCGCTATAGGCGATACCGGATGGACGGCGATAAGCGGAGGCTCGACGAGCTATACGGGGAGTTCTATTCCTTATACCTAGCCAGCTTCGCGGACGCCAAGACCTCGAACGTGTACGTCTACGTCAAGGACGAGGCGGGGAACATAGGGAGCGCCAACACGGCGATAATCGGGGATACGACGCCTCCGATCGTGAACGGCGCGGTGACTTCCTCGACGACGGGAAACGCCGGATACGTAAAAAACGGGCAAACGCTCAGCATCGGCTTCGCGATGCTCGAGACCGGCTCGGGGCTCAATGCCCGTTCCTTGAGCGTGAAGATAGGCGGGCAGGCGGCGACGATCGGCGGAAGCTATCCGAACTTTACCGCCAGCCTGGCGATATCCGGCAGCGAAGCGACGATGGCCGAAGGCGTCTTGAACTATACGATCGACGCCGCTGACAATGTGGGCAATGTGATGACGGAGGTAAGCGGGTCTACCGGGATCCTCTATGACCGTACGCCTCCGACATTCATCGTCGGAACGATAACGACGAGCGGGAATCCAGGATACGCGAAAACCGGAGATACCATAACCGTTCCGTTTACCGCTAGTGAAACCGGATCGGGCCTCGACGGTGCGCCCGGCGTCACGATCGATGGTCAAACCGCGACGGTGAGCGGAAGCTATCCGACCTATACTGCGACGTACAAGATTCTCGGGAGCGAGACGGAAGGGACATCGCCATTCGCGATTAGCGCGACCGACAAGGCGGGAAATATCGGGTCGCTCAACGGAACAACGAGCATCGTGGTCGACCATACCCCTCCTGCGGTGACCCTGGGCACGTTTCAAATCGAACAGCTCGACGAATACCGCGTATGCGAAAGCTGGCGATACAATTACCCTGAGTTTTACTGCATCCGACGCAAACCTGAGCTCGCCGATCGGTTCCGCCTCGATAGCCTCCAAGACAGCTACGATTACGAATACGGGTAGCAGCAACTATACGGCGACCTGGGTAGTGGCAGCGAGCGATACTCAGGGACCCGCCGCCTATAGCATCACGGTTACTGACAAGGCAGGGAACAGCACGACTTTGACGAGCGGGGCGACGGGGACGGTTACGATAGATACGGTGGCGCCCAGCCTGAATTTGCAGAGTATCGCATCCAATAATGTCAATCCTTTATTCGCGACGACCGGAAACACGATTACGCTGACCTTTACGGCATCGGATACGAACCTGAACGCGGAGACCGGAACGATCGCCTCCAAGACGGCGACGATTACGAATACAAGCGGCGCCAGCTACACTGCTACCTGGACAGTAGTCGCAAGCGACGCGCAGGGGGTTCCGGCCTACAGCGTGACGGTGACCGACAAGGCAGGGAACAGCACGACCTTGACGAGCGGAGCTGTAGGCACCGTTACGATAGATACGGTAGCCCCGAGCCTGACATCCCTGAGCATTTCTTCGAATAACACGACCAACACCGGCTACGCGACAACGGGAAATACAATAACCCTCAATTTCACCCTGATCGAGACGAACCTGAAAGTCGATTACGGGAACGATTGCGGGAAACAACGTAACGCCAACGCTGGTGAGCGCTACGAGCTATAAGGCGGTCTACACAGTCGCGGGCACGGAAGCTCAGACCGCCGTTAGCTACTCGCTGACGGCGACGGATCAGGCGGGCAACGTCACCACGGTAACCAGCGGCGCGAGCGGATCGGTGACGATAGACTATACCGCGCCGGCCGTGAATTTAGTATCGATATTATCGAACAACGCCAACCACGCCTACGCGGCTGACGGTAACGTAATAACGCTCAGCTTTACGGCATCGGATACGAACCTGAACACCGTGAGCGGATCGATCGATTCGAACAATGCCACCATCGCTAATACCGGAAATAACTATACGGCAAAATGGACGGTCGTACCGGCCGACCCGGACGCTCCGGTGACCTATAGCGTGACAGTCACCGACAAGGCAGGGAACAGCACGAGCGTGAATACTGGCTTGACGACGGTCACGATAGACAGGACGACACCTATCCTGACGCTAGTATCCATTGTATCAAACAATGCGAACCCAATATACGCAACGACGGGCAACGTGATTACGTTAACCTACAATGTAGGGGGCACGAATTTCAACACGCCGACCGTTACTTTCGCATCGAAGCCAGCAACGACAAATACGACTTCTAATGGAAGTGACTATACAGCAACCTATACGGTGACAAGTGGCGATACCCAGGGGCTCGTAAGCTACAATGTGACGGTGACGACCTTCGCGGGGAAATCCGTAAATAGCACGTCTTTGGCCAACGGCTCGACCGATACGGTAACGATAGATACGGTGGCGCCGACGTTTAGCGTGGGAACGATCACGACGAGCGGGAACACGGGATATGCGAAGACCGGGAATACGATAACGGTGAACTTCACCGCGGTGGAAACAGGCTTGGGTTTTGCGAGCGGATCACCTGGCGCGACAATAGACGGACAAACGGCTACAATAACTGGAACCTATCCCAATTATACGGCGAGCTACACAATTATCGGGAGCGAGCCGGAAACAACTGCTCAATATGTAATAAATGGAGCCGATAAGGCGGGGAACGCAAATTCAATAAGCGCGAGTACGGGAATACTTGTTGACCATACTGCCCCAACGATCAATTCGGTATCGATAGCCTCGAATCATAGCGGATACACAGCTTGGGGGACGAACGGGGATACAATAACCCTGGGCATCATGGCAAGCGATACAGGGGCCGGATTAAATAGTGCAAGCGTTATTATCGGAGGCAAGACCGCTGCCCTCGGAACGGGGAGTCAGACATATACATACACGTATACGCTTGCCTCGGGCGATGGGGTGCCTGACGGAGTAACGTCCTACAGCGTAACCGTTACGGACAAGGCCGGGAACAGCACGACGGTCCAAACCGGATCGACGGGCAGTACCACGATCACGGGGGGAGTGACCGTAGACCGGACCGGGCCAACCTTGGCGCTGACAAGTTTTGCGACGAGTACGGGGACGCATAATACGGCATATGCGAATAATACCGATACCGTTGACCTCGTCTTTACGGCAAAGGACGCATCAGTAGGTATAACTGCCGCCCCGGTAGTGACCATCTCTGTAAATGGGGCGAATGGGAAAGGAACTCTAACCCAACCGACTGCGGTGACGGTAGCAGGTGGAACAACGCAAAGCTATACAGGAAAATATGCTCTCAGTGCTTCTGATACCGATGGGCCAATCACATATTTAGTTACTGCGACTGACGCGTTGGGCAATTCTCAAGTGAGTACACTGATCGGTGGCGGGGTGACGTTCTATCAAACCGTGCCGACTATCGCATCGGTAAACATCGCGAATACGGTGACGGGAAGTGCGAGCTATACGAACGCTAGTTTGACTATAACGCTCGGAACGGTGACAGTAAATGCGAGCGGCATATATAGCAAGCAATATCGCGAGGGGATTGGTGGTACATGGACGCCGTTACCGACCGATGGGAAGGTGACATTGGTGACGACTAGTGGATCGCTTGTCGTCCAAGTGCAAGTAACTGATAACGCCGGTAATGCAACTATGGCGAGCGCGAGTGCCATCACT
>CAVZVX010000155.1:0-59307 GCA_963778775.1 uncultured Spirochaetota bacterium
TCATTCTCCTTATCGGGCAGGGAAAAGTAGAAAGTCGCTCCCTTGCCGGGCCTGCCCTCGGCCCGGACCTTTCCGTCGTGCCGGGCCACGATGCGCTGGACGAGGGCAAGGCCGATTCCGTTGCCGGCGAACTCCTCGGTCTTGTGGAGGCGCTGGAATGGAGTGAAGAGCTTGTCGGCGTATTCCGGCTCGAAGCCCGCCCCCTCGTCCCTGACATAGTAGACCAGATCGCCGCCGTCGGTGTAGCCACCGATCTCGATACGCTTCGCGGGGGATTTCATCGAGTACTTGAAGGCATTGGAGATGAGGTTGACCCAGACCTGACGCAGGAGGGAGGGATCGCCCCAGGCGTCGGGGAGCGAGCGTAGATCCATCTCGAAGGCGGCGCCCGCATCGGGAGGCCCGGCCTCGGTAAGTGCGGAGGCCACGAGGGCCGTCATGTCCACCCGAGAGAACCTGAGCTCGGTTCGCGAGACGCGCGACAGGCTGAGTAGGTCCGTGATGAGCTGTCCCATGCGTTGGGAGTTCTTCCTGATCACGCCGAGGAGACGCTTGCCCTCGGAATCGAGGCTCGCCGAATAATCCTCCAGGAGAAAGCTGGAGAAGCCGTCGATCGCGCGGAGCGGGGCTCGGAGGTCGTGGGACACGGAATAGGTGAAGGCCTCCATCTCGCGATTGGCGTTCTCGAGCTGGGCCGTGCGCTCGGCGACGCGAAGCTCGAGACTCTCCTTCGCGCGCCGGGTCTCCTCTTCGGCCGACTTCATGCCGCTGATGTCCTGTCCCTGGGCCATCGTCGCCACCAAACTCTCGCCGTTGGCCGACGAGATCGTGGCTGAATTCCAGAGGACGGTACGCACCGAGCCGTCGACGTTCTGTATATCGATCTCGACGGCATCCCAATGCTCCCCCATCCGAGTCGCCTTGATCAGCCGCAGGGAGCTCTCGGCCTGGTCGGACGGGAAGAGTATATCCAGGGGCCCGCCCAGGACCCGCGAGGCGTCCAAACCGGTCAGGGATTCGAATGCGTGGTTGAAGCGGGTTATCCTGAAATCGGGATCCCACACGATGATGGGCGCGCTCGCGTACTTGATGAGGCTCTCGAGGAAGTCCGTCGTTTCCCGCAGGGTCTTGGCGGATTCGTATTTCGCGCGATAGTAGCGCAGCTTCTGGCTTCTCCAGAACATCGCTATCGTGGTCGCCTCGCCCAACGCGAGGGCCCCGATGAGTAGGATCAGCATCCATAGGCGTTCTCCCAGGGCGGCGAAGGCCTCGGAGGCGTCGATTTTAGCCACTACGAACCAAGGCGAGTCCGGCACGCGGCGCAATGAGGCGACGACGGAGACTCCGCGGTAATCTTTGGCCTCTACGATGCCTTTCTCTCCGAGGACCGCTCGCACGGCGGACAGATTCCCGTCGGTCAGCGGAACGCGCAGCCTGAGCGCGGTGGCGCTTCGGAACCTGAGCTCGTTGAGGTAGAGGACCGAATCGCCCTCCCGACGCACCAGGAGGGTCTCGGCGCTCCCGCTCGGCGTGGGCCATTCGCCGATGAAGGGATAAATGTAAGTCGTCGGGTCGATGCGGAGAATGACCGCTCCCAGGGGTCGATCCTTCGGATCCGCGGCGTGAAGCGGAATGACCAAGGAGAGATAAACTTTCCCGTCCGCCTCGTCTCGATAAAAATCCTGGAAGATGGCGCTGCCCGAGTCCATGCTCGCCGCGACAGCCAGGGCGACCGGCGCGGGAAGCGGCCCGGATCCGTCCGGCTTCGATAGGTTAATCGCGCCCTTGGGGTCGACCAGGGTAGCCCTGTCGTACTGATATTGGTCGGCGTACTTACCCAGCCCGGCTTCGAGGAGGGCTTCGGCTTCGAGGTCGCGCGGATTTCGAAAGAATCGCTGGGCGGTGCCGGATAAAGTCAGCCTCTCGGAGAGCATGTCCGCATCGCTCATCCTCTCTTTCCTGTATTGGACGAGCTCCTCCACTTTCAGCTTCGAGACGGCGGTCAGCTGGCCTTCGATGCCGGCGCGGACTCCGGCGGCGTATTCCAGGTAATTCAGGTAGCCGGCGGTGACTATGCCGACGGTGAATAGCACGAAGCTAGGGATCAGGTAGCTTCCTCGCGCGGAAGACGCAAGCTCCGCCGCTCCGGCGGCGTCCCTGTATCGCTCCGAGCCCGAGACGGCCAGGGAGACCCCGATCGCCGCGAAGGCGAGAATGGTGGAAAGGGCGGGCGGGACCTGGCCGCTGCCATAGAGCAGGGGCCTCTCGAAGAAATAGCCGAGAAGGAAGACGAGGCAGATGGAGAGGAGCAGGTAGGCCGCTATGAGAGCCGACGCGAGGCGGCGGAGGGAGGGGACGGCCCGGGGCTCGGCGAGGAAGTGGGAGGAAGCGGCTACCAGGAAGCAGAAGGATGTCACCGGCGAGATGCGGCCGGTGATCAATCCGGGGAAGTCCCGGCTGAAGTGCAGGCCAAGGGATTCCACGCCTGAATGCAGCCCGAGGAGGGATGAGCAGAACAGCAGGAGGGCGAGAGTCGAGGTCGCGAGGATGCCCATTCGGGAGGCGCCGAGGACGCGCGGCGAGGAGGGGCCCGCGGCCCGCATCAGGATGGCCGAGCCGCTGATCGCGAACAGGAGGGCGGTGCTCGGCGCCATCGGGATCTTCCCGTCTCCCAGGGATGCCAGGAAGGGCGTGTCCGTCGTCCATCCGAGGAGGGCCAGGAGGCCGAAGGCCAGGGCGATCGCGCCTCCCAAGGCGGTGCCACCCCCGGCGCGCGAAATACGGGTTAGGCGAATCAATATCGATGTCCCCGCATGGCTTTCCTCCACAGGCTACGCAAGCACGGCTCGCGTATGCCTAAAGTATGCCCATTACGGGCGAGATTGCAATCGCGGATGTCGTCGATTACGATTCGCCGACGGAGGATTCCCGGGTCGAGGTCGCTCGGTTATCGAATTTCTCAAGGCGACAGTCGGCGATGCCGATATTAAAGGGCGGTCATGACTTATCGGCTTCGGCGGGCCGAGAGTCCTGTCCGGGGTATCGTCGGGGCTTAGGATAGGCATTCACGGAGGCGTCATGATGAGAAAGGCCCTGTTCGCCCTTGCTATGGTATTCCTGGTCTCCATGGCTTCGGCCTACGCGCAGACTGCGAAACAGGATGACACGCTCCTGCTCAAGAAGAACAAGACCCAGCCGAGCGTCCAGCCCGCAGGCGCCCCCGCCCCCGCCGTCCACCCTGCCGCCGGCGCCGTCGTCAAGCCGATCGCCAAGCGCCCCGCGCCTGGCCCGTCGCCCCTCGTCGAAAAAGGCCCCAGGCCCGGCGGAGAGAGCGCTACGCAACAGCCCAAGTTCGGCAACGCGCCGACAAGGACGCCACCTCCCTCCGCCGCGAAGGATTCGCGTCCCCGGTTCGACGAGGGGAAGCCGCCCCGCGATGGCCGCGGACAGGGGCAAGACGCGGTCCGTCAGGCCGAATCGGATCGCGAGGGCTCAGGCGGCGACGGACCCCAACGACCCGCTGAATAAATTGTACGAAGCCCGAAGGCTCTTGAATCGGCTCTCCGCCACCGATCCGATCGATACCCGCAAGGAAGCCTACGTGGAGGCGAGACAGTTGGTGAGCCAGGCTATCAGGACGATCAACGCCGCGCGGGGCGGTCCATAGCGGCGGCTCCCGCGGCCTGCGACGATCGCGCGCCTCGATTCACCAGGCTCGCCACGTAGCCGGCGCCGAATCCATTGTCGATATTGACGACGGACACTCCCGCCGAGCAGCTGTTGAGCATGGTGAGGAGGGCCGAGATTCCGCCAAAGCTCGCGCCGTAGCCTACGCTCGTCGGGACCGCGATTACCGGCACCGCGACGAGCCCCCCGAGGACGCTCGCGAGGGCGCCCTCCATTCCCGCCACCGCGATTATCGCGGCGGCTCCCCGGATGGCGTCGAGCCTCGCGAAAAGCCTATGGATGCCGGCGACCCCGACGTCGTAGATCCGCTCGACCCTGTTGCCGAAGAATTCCGCCGTGACCGCGGCCTCCTCCGCCACGGGGATGTCCGAAGTCCCCGCGGAAACGATCGCTATGTAGGTGGCCGTCGGAGAAGATGTCGGGTAGCGATGGGCAGTGATGGTCCGCGATAACGGATCGTAGGCGAGGTCCGGAGGACAGGCGGCGTACCGCCTCGAAGTGCTCCGGGCGGGCGCGCGTCGCCAGCAGGGACGATCCTCGGCCGAGTATCTCGGCGACGATGGCTTCGAGCTGCTCGGCGATTCTTGCCTTCTGCGTATATCACTTCGGGATAGCCCTGCCTGAGCTGGCGCTGCGAATCGAGGACCGCGCAGCCCAGATCCTTGGAGGGAAAGCCCGCCGAGCTCGTCGAGCGCCGAGTCGAGGCCGATAAGGCCCTCCTTGTAGCGATCGAGTATCGACGCGAATTCGCCGGAGGTCATTCGGCGGTTCCCTGAAAAGGATCCGATCTCGAGAAGGACCCGCTCCTGGACTTCGCGGAGCGGGAGGCCGCGCTCCATGGCGATGCGTTTCAGGTCTTCGTACTCAGGCTTGGACTTGAGAGGCCTTCCGTCGAGGCAAGCCGTCTTGACCCGCAGGGAGCCCAGGCTCGTATCGACGGTCTGGACGAGCCGCTCGAGCGCGACCTTGTCGATCAGGCGGCGCCTGAAGCCGAAGGTGGAAGTCTCGGTCACGATGAGCCCGGCGATCCGCGCCTCCGCGTCCGGCGCGCAGAGGACCGAGAGGGCGACGGCGGGACGCGATTTCTTCATCACGATGGGCGTGAGCCATACGTCGTCCGCGCCGGCGCCGAGGAGCTTTTCGAAGAGGTAGCCGTGGAGCTCGGGGCTCATGTCGTCGATATTGCATTCGATGACGACGCCGGGGACGGGAGCCGGCAGTCCGGCTTCGGCCTCCGCCGCGCCGGCGACCGCCCGCTCGCCCGCGAAGAGCCTGAGGAGATTCGGGATTTCGGTGTCGCGATGCCCCACGCCGTAGGCCGTCCTCGAAATGGCGAAGCGCTTGTCGTCCGTGAACTCGTCGACGCAGGCGGCGAGGATGGCGGCGCCCGTGGGCGTAGTCGTCTCGAAGGGAACGGCCCCGCTCTTTACGGGAACGCCCGCGAGGAGCTCGACGACCGCGGGGGCCGGTACGGGAATGAGGCCGTGCTGGCATTTCACGAAGCCCCCGCCGAGCTCGACGCGAGAGCAGAGCACTCGATCGGGGGCGAGGTATTCGATGCCGATCGCGGCCCCTACGATGTCCACGATCGAATCGACGGCGCCCACCTCGTGGAAGGCCACGTCCTCGACGACGGAGCCGTGCACCTTCGCCTCCGCTCGGGCGAGCCTTTCGAAGATGGCGGCGGCCCGATTCCTCGTCCCCTCGGGGAGGCGGCTCCCCTCGATCATCTTCCGGATGTCGCGGTACGCGCGATGGCGGTGGATCTCGGCCTTGGGGCCCATTGCGCGGAGAGCCGGCGCCACCGGGACGGGCAGGATATCGACGTCGGCCCTGGTCCCCGATATCCCCATCTTCGAGCCCGGCGAGAAGCGCAGTCTCCAACCGGCCAGGCCGAGCTTCGCGAGCTCGGACACGAGATGATCCTCGGGAACGCCGAGATCGACGAGGGCGGCGAGGGTCATGTCGCCACATATCCCCGAAAAGCAATCGAAGTATAGCACCTTCTCCATCGCGCTCACGGCTCGGCTCCTTCCCTGATGACGGCTTTATTGAGGTTCCCCCGGCGATAGCCCGCGAGATCCACGCTGGAATAAAGGAAGCCGAAGGATTCGAAGGCCGCGGCCATGGAGTCGAGCCTTTCCTCGGAGAAGAGCTTCGGCCTCTCGCTCGGGTCGACCTCGATGCGCGCGAGGTCCCCATGGCTGCGGACGCGGAATTGCCTGAAGCCCAGGGACCGCAGGTACTCCTCGGCCTTCTCGACACGAGCCAGCTTGGCGGCGTCGATGCGCTCGCCGTAGGGTATCCGCGAAGCCAGGCAGGCGAAGGCCGGCTTGTCGGCGGTAGGCAGTCCGACGCGCCGGGAAAGCTCGCGTATGTCCTCTTTCGTCAGGCCCGCCTGGCGCAGGGGGCTCGCGACGCCGAGCTCCGCGAGGGCCCGCATTCCCGGCCGGTAATCGCCCTCGTCGTCGACGTTGGTGCCGTCGAGCACGATCTCGACGCCCAGCTGGCGCGCGGCGTCGGCGATCGACCCGAACTCGCGCCTCTTGCAGTGATAGCATCGGTCCTTCGGATTGGAGGCGACCTCCTCTTCGATCTCCCCGGCCTCGACGAGGACGTGACGGATCCCGACCAAGGCGGCGACTTCCCGAGCGTCGGCCAGCTCGCTCCGCGGCAGCATGGGCGAGACTACCGTGACGGCGAGGGCCTCGGCGCCGAGCTCTGCGCGGGCCGCCGCGCAGAGGAAAGAGCTGTCCGCTCCGCCCGAGAAGGCCACCGCCGCCTTCCCGTAGCCTCTGAGTATCTCCCCCAGCCGCTCGCGCTTCTCTTCGATCGTCATGATTTCCGCCTTCAAAGGACGTTCATGGCCTCGAGGAAGGCCCGATCGCCTATGATCTCTTCGTAGGGTCCGTCGCGGACCAGTCGGCCGTCGCGCGAAAGCACGACGGCGCGCTTGAAGATTCCCTCGACGTACTCGAAGTCATGTGTCGCGCAGATGATCGTTTTTCCCGCCGCGTTGAGCGACAGCATGAGCCCCCGCAGGGCGCGCTTCGTCCTCGGGTCGAGGCCGCCCATGGGCTCGTCGAGACAGAGGACCTCGGGGTTGAGGGCGAGGACGCTTGCGAGGGCCACCTTCCGCTTTTCGCCGCCGCTCAGGTGATAGGGCACGCGCGATTCATGGCGCTCGAGATCGAAAAGGCGCAGGAGATCCGCGACCCGCCCCGCGACCTCGGCTTCGCACAATCCCATTTGCCTGGGCCCGAAGGCTATCTCGTCGTAGACCGAGCCGCAGAAGAGCTGGGCGTCGGAGTCCTGGAAGAGGAGGCCCATCATTCGATGGAATGCCTTCGCGGATTGCGCATTGGCGAGCCAGGCCGCGCTCAACGCCTCTCCGCCGAAATCGAAGCTGCCCGAGAATGTCGGCGCGAGTCCGCAGAGCAGCTTGAGCAGCGTCGACTTGCCGGAGCCGTTCGGCCCGATTATCGCCACGGAATCCCCTGCCTCGATACGAAGGTCAATGCCGCAAAGGACGGATGCCTCGGGATAGGAGAAAGAAACGTCGCGCAGCTCGATCATCGTCCAATCCCGAATGCGACGAAGGCGACCAGCAACACGAGGTCCGCCCCGACGAGGACTGCCTCGCGCCAGCCGTATCCGGATCGGGGTCTGGTTATATACGTTCCTGAGAAACAACGGCATTCCATGGCCTGGTATTGCGTTTCGGCCGCGTCCTTGGACTTTAGGAAAAGAGTTCCGGCCAAGCCTCCGAGAGAGGACATCTTTCGGTCGTCGCGGCCCACCGATCTTAATTTCAAGGCGTACAGCATATTGAGCACGAGGCCTCCGAGGAGCGAAATGTATTTGATGGTCATGTCCAAGGTCATGACAAGGATGCCGGGAATTCGCAGGACCGACATGGCTGCCGCTATGGAAGGCCAGGGCGTAGCCGCCGAGAAGATGGCCATCGCGAGTACGGCGAGGAGGACCTTGGAGCAAAGGATAAGAACGCCTCCGCCGCGACCGATCAGGATAGCCGGAGCAAAGATAGCTACCGTGAAGATGCCGGCTGCGAGAACTTTCCTTATTATACGGGCAATGACCTCGCCTCGGAGAAGACAGAGACATCCGAACTCGAAGGCCGCGGCGGTCTCGAGGAAGAACCAGAGCCGCGAGAGCGAGACGAGCAGGATGACGAGGAAGGCAGAGACGAAGGCCAATTCCGGCCTGAGAAGCTCTCTATCCTTGCCGATCCCCGGCCGCTCGCGGAGAGCGGCCAGGGCACCGAGGATCGACAGGACACTCTTCTCGAGATAGCGTCCCCTGTCGGGGCGCGGCTCGTAGCGCTCTTGCCCCGATAAAAGCCATTCCGGGGGGGCTATCGCCATGCTCAGACCGCTACGCTCCCGCCTTCACTGCGCCGCCCTTCTTGTCCTTCTTGAAAAGGCCGAGGAGCTTGTACACGATGATGAAGATCGCGACGCCCAGGATGGCCGACATGATATAGCCGAGGATATCCGGAAGGCCCTTGAGTCCGTAGTCCTGCATGGGCGCCGCGAAATGGAAGCCGTTCTCCATACCCGTAGGCACGAAGCCGAGCGGCTTGCCTCCGTTCACGACATCCTTGATCGCGTCCGGACCCCACTCGCCCCAGGCCGAGCCTGCCGCGATCAGGCCGAGGGGCGAGGCTACGATGAGCGCCACGACGAGGGCATAGAGAGGCTTCGTTTTCACCGGGGAGCCGACGTAGATGGTGCCGGGAGATGCCTTTGCCACGAAGGCGACTATGGCGACGGTGAAGGCCGCCTCGGCGATGCCGGCAAGCGTAATGTGGGGGATCAGCATTGCGAGGATCGACACCGAGAGGGGATAGGGACAATAGAGAGGCAGGCCCGCGGCGTCTCTGGCGATGAGGGGCTGGAGGCCGAACTCGACCGCGTCGCAGAGGGCTGCGAAGTTGATCGCGAGATACGATGCGATCGCGAGACCGATATACTCGCCCCTTTCGGACTTGACCCTATCCTTCACGAATTTGTAGATGAAATAGCCGAGGAAGGGAATGACGAAGGCCATGTTGAAGCAGTTGGCGCCGAAAGACAGGATGCCGCCGTCGCCGAATACGAGGGCCTGTATGAGCAAAGCGGTACTGATCGACAGGCAGGCGGCATAGGGTCCGAGCAGGACGGCGAGCAGGGTGCCCCCCACCGCGTGGGCGGTGGTTCCGCCCGGCACGGGCACGTTGAGCATCATGATAAGGAAGGAAAAGGCCGCTCCGATGCCGAGGAGGGGGATCTTCTCCTTGGGCAATTCTTTGCCGACCTTTCTGACGGATACGACCCATGCCGGCGCGACGGCTATGGCCATGACCGCGCAGGTCGCGGGGCCGAGGTAATTGTCGGGGATGTGCATACGCTCTCCTTGTGGACGATTAGGAGTCCTGCTCCTTATCGAGCCCGTCAAGGGCGAATACCGGTAGGAGGGTAACGGGAAGGTTAGCCGAATTCGTTCGGTCGCTCGGGTCGGCTTCGTGCCGACAAAACATTATATGACCGAAGGCGAGACCAGTCAACCTGATCTCATCCTTCCCCTTCGAGAGCCCGCACCAAGACTGTCACCGCCTCGTCGATGAGCTCGCCTATGTTGCGCTGCGCGAGACCGACGATAGAGACATGTGACTGCGCGAGGGGAAGAAGAATCTTCTTCGCGCGCGAGGCAAGGACCGCCTCGGCCATGGATGGCGTGATCTCGCCCATCATCGCGTTGGAAAGGACGACGCCGATGGGCCCGAGCAGGAAATCGGCTTTGGTTATCGAGACGCGGAAGGCGTTCTCGCCCGAGGCGCCGCGATCGGCGCCCGCGTCCACCATTCGCTGGGCGGCCACCGCGTTGGTGGCCAGGGCGACGAGGACGACTTCGGCCCTGATTTCCTTGCGTATCCGCGCGACTATCTGGGCGCCTATGCCCCCGCCCAGGCCGTCCACGACGAAGACTATCTTCGGCATGGCCTCATTTAATGCCGGGGAGGTCGATCGAATCAAGTTCCCATGCGGCGCCAGAGGAAGTCCGCACTTACGAGTAGGGGCGCGCTATAATGGAAGGAGAAGGCCGCAAGGTTCTCACGATGATCGCCCTGAGCCAAGGAAATCGCGCTGATGGGGCGGGAAGGATGAACATGAGCATCCCCGAGAAAAACGCTCTCCTCCTGGTGGAAGACGATTTCCTGACTGCCTTGGCCGAGAGGAAGGGCCTCGAGGAACGCGGGTATCGGGTGCTGACCGCGAGCTCCGGGGAGGAGGCGATGGAACGATGCGAGGCCGATCCCTCGCTCGACCTGATCCTGATGGATGTCGACCTGGGCGAGGGCATAGACGGCCCGGGCGCGGCCAGGGCGATATTGAAGAGGCGCGAAATCCCGATAATCTTCCTCTCCGCGCATTCGGAGCGGGAGGTCGTAGAGAGGACCGAGGCGATCACTTCCTATGGGTACATAGTCAAGAGCGCCGGCATCGCGGTCGTCGACGCGTCGATAAAGACGGCGATCAAGCTCTACGAGGCCAGGAAAAGCCTCTGGATCGAGAAGGAGCTCCTGAGGACGACCCTCGACTCCATCGGGGACGCGGTGATGGCTACGGACGCCTCCGGGAAGGTCACGCGAATGAATCCCGTGGCGGAGCGCCTCACGGGTTGGCCGATCGGCCAGGCCGAGGGCAGGCCGATCGGCGAGATATTCCGCATCGTCAACGCGCATACGAGGGAGCCGGTCGAAGATCCGGTGAAGAGGGTCCTCGAGCTCGGGGCCATAGTGGGTCTGGCTAACCACACGGTCCTGATTTCACGGTACGGCTCCGAACATCAGATCGCGGATTCGGCGGCTCCCATCCGCGATGGGAACGGGGGCGCATCCGGGGTCATCCTGGTCTTTCGGGACGTGACCCGCGACTACGCGGTCCTCGAGGCGCTCAAGAAGAGCGAGAAGCTCTATCGCTCCCTCTTCGAGAATATGCTGAACGGTGTCGCCTACTGCCGGATGCAGTACGACGAAGGAGGCAGGCCCGTCGATTTCACCTATCTCTCCGTAAATGCGGCGTTCGAGGCCCAGACCGGCCTCAAGAGCGTTGAAGGCAGGAGGGTAACCGAGGTCATACCGGGCATCCGCGAAAGCGACGAGCCTCTCTTCGAAGTTTACGGACGCGTGGCGAGGCTCGGAAAGCCCGAGTGCATAGAGTATTTCGTAGAGGCGCTCAGGATGTGGTTCGAGGTCTCCGTATACAGCCCGCAGCGGGAATATTTCATAGCCGTATTCGACGTGATCACCGAGCGCAAGAACGCCGACCTCAGATTGAGGGCGAGCGAAGAGCGCTTGAGGCTCGCCCTGGGGGCGGCCAGGGCGGGAACCTGGGAATGGGACCTGCGAACCGGCGAGAACGTCTGGTCGGACGAATTATGGCAGCTCTATGGCCTTTCGCGGGATAGCGTTTCTCCGTCCTACGAAGCATGGCTGGCGACCGTCGCCCCGAGCGACCGCGAGCGCATTGTCGCGGCGCTGGACGTCGCGGTCGGGGCCGGGACCGAGATCGAGGTCGAATGGCGCGTACGAGGCTCGGGCGGCGAAGGCCGTTGGCTGATGTCGAGGGGCAGGCCGGAATTCGACGGATCTGGCCGGGCCTTGCGCTACCTCGGTGCGGTGATCGATATCTCCGACCGCAAGCGCACCGAGGAGAAGGTCGGGGAACTCCTCGACGAGAAGGAACTCATCCTCAAGGAAGTGCATCATCGCGTCAAGAACAACCTGAACACAGTCTACAGCTTCCTAGCTCTCCAGGCGGGCTCTACGGGAGAGCCGCTCGCGAGAAGGGTCTTGACGGACGCGGGAAGCCGCGTGCAGAGCATGCTCCTGCTTTACGACAGGCTCTACCAGTCGGGCAGCTTCGTCAGCATGCGAGTCGACCTGTACCTCTCCCCGCTTATAGACCAGATTATGGAAGTCTTCCCCAACCGCGATTCCGTGAGGGTCCTGAAGCGCATCGAGGCCTTTCCCCTGGACGCCGACAGACTGCAACCCCTCGGGGTGATAGTGAACGAGCTCCTGACCAATATCATGAAATACGCCTTCGTCGGTAAGGGCGGGGGCGAGATAATCGTGGAAGCGTCGTCGGTCGGGGGCCTGGTCGCTCTCGCGATACAGGACGACGGCGACGGCCTCCCCGAATCGATCGATTTCCGGCATTCGAGCGGCTTCGGCCTGATGCTCGTCGAAGCACTGACGAAACAGCTGAAAGGCAGCGTCCGTATCGATCGGCGCCGGGGGACCGGGATAGTCCTGGAATTCTGGAAGTAGGGCTCGCTAGTCCCGCTTTCCCGTCACCTTGATGATGTGGTAGCCGAACTGGGTCGAGACGACGTCGGAGACCGAGCCGACGCCCAGACTCTTGCAGGCCGACTCGAAGCTCGGCACCATCTTCCCGGGCCCGAACCAGCCGAGGTCTCCCGACTGCGACTTCGAAGGGCAGGTCGAGTGCTCGCGCGCGAGAGAGCCGAAATCGGCTCCCTGCTTGATCTTGATGAGGAGCTGCTGGGCTAATCCCCTGTCCTTGACGAGAATGTGGCTGGCCTTCCATTCCATGATCGGTACCTCTTTACGACTGTATCCTCAGCTTCGGCAGCGTGAACAGTGGCTTGGTCCTGACCTTCACCTCGACGGACAGCCCGGGGATGAGTCCGCTCCGATCGCCGTCGATGGAGATGCGAACCGGGACCCGCTGGGTCGTCTTGGTGAAATCCCCGATGGAGAAGGGCGGCGCCAGGATACCCGCTCCGATCAGCTCGACCTTCCCGGTGAAGGCCCGGCCCGGGAGCGCGTCCACGTTGATCTCTACCGGAGCGCCGATCTCGATCCTGCCGATCTTGGTCTCCTCGAAATTGGCGGTCACCCAGACCCGGTCCAGGTCGTTGACGGTATAGATGGTCTGGCCCGGCTGGACGACGTCGCCCGGCATCATGGACTTCTTGTAGACGACTCCGGCGATGGGAGAGTCTATCTTCATGTTGAGCATCTGGCTCTCGATGACGCCGAGCTGGGCGTTCGCGGTGTCGACCTGGGCGAGGGCCAGGGCGTATTGGGCGTTCGCGGCGTCGAGGGCGTTCGAGGCGTGGTCGTTCTGCTCCTTCGTCGTCGCGCCGGTGCCGAACAGGGTGCGTGCCCGGTTCGCGTCGCTCTGGGCGCGGTCCAGGTTGATCTTGGCCAGGGCGACGTTCTGGTTCGCGTAGTTCAGCGAGGCCGTGGCCTGGGCTTCCTGGGCGCGGAGGTCGGTATCGTCGAGGACGACCAGGGGGGTTCCCACCGCCACTTTGTCGCCCTCGACGGCCAGGAGCTTCGAGATGCGTCCCAGGGTCTTGGCGCTGACATCGACGTGGTCCCCGTCTATCGCGGCGTCGTCGGTACTGACGTTGTTGACCGCGTCGACGAGCCAGCGGACGCCGAACACGAGGCCCCCGCCCACGAGCACGATGAGGATCAGGGTCCCGACGAGGACGGGGCCCTTCCTGGCCTTCTTCCCCGCTTCGTCCCCGCCTCCGGGCTTCTTCGCGCTCCCCAGGGGCTTCTCCCCCGGCCGCGTCGTCGTCGTCCTCTTTCCGTCGGTGGTCGTAATCGTATCGCTCATCGCTACACTCCTTGCTCGTCGACATAGGCTCCCGTGAACTGGCTGTTGTAGAGGTCGGCGTAGAAGCCCCCCTTCGCGAGCAGCTCCGAGTGCCGGCCCATCTCAATAATGCTCCCGTCCTTCATGACGAGGATCGATTCCGCGTCGCGGATGGTCGAGAGCCTGTGAGCGATGACGAAGCTCGTGCGGCCGCGCATGAGCGTCTTCATCGCATGCTGGATATGCACCTCGGTCCTCGTGTCCACGCTGCTCGTGGCCTCGTCCAGGATGAGGATAGAGGGATCGGAGAGTATGGCCCTGGCGATGGTGAGGAGCTGCTTCTCTCCCTGGGAGATGTTGGAAGCCTCCTCGTTGAGGGGAGTTTCGTAGCCCTCGGGAAGGGCGCGGATGAAGTGGTCCGCGTGCGCGGCCTTCGCCGCCTCGACGATCTCCTCCTCGGTCGCGCCTTCGCGGCCGTAGGCTATGTTCTCGCGAATCGTCCCGTTGAAGAGCCAGGTGTCCTGGAGGACCATGCCGAAAAGGGTGCGAAGCTCGCCGCGACGCATGTCGCGCGTATCGATCCCGTCGATCAGGATGGCGCCGCCCGAGATCTCGTAGAAGCGCATGAGGAGGTTGACCAGGGTGGTCTTGCCCGCGCCCGTCGGGCCGACGATGGCTATGGTCTGGCCGGGCTCGACCTTGATGTTCATGTCCTGCATGAGGATCGCGTCTTCCTTGTAGCCGAAGCGCACGTGACGGAACTCGACGTGTCCCCTCGGCGTCTCGACGCCGATGGCGTCGGCCTTCTCGGGGATTTCCTCGGCTTCCTCGAGGACCTCGTTGACGCGCTCCGCCGAGGCGAGGGTGGACTGCAGGACGTTGGCGATATTGGCGGTCTGGGCTATCGGCTGGGTGAATTGCCTGGAGTACTGGATGAAGGCCTGGATATCGCCCAGCTTGAGCGCCTTCCTCGCCGTCATGATGCCGCCCACGACGCAGATGACGACATAGCCTATATTATTGATGAAATTCATCATCGGCATGATGACGCCCGAGATGAACTGGGCCTTCCAGGCGGCGTCGAAGAGCCTCGAGTTGATCTGCTTGAACTGGCGGACCGACTCTCCCTCGCGCCCGAAGGCCTTGACGATCACGTGGCCCGTGTACATCTCCTCGACGTGGCCGTTGAGCTCGCCCAGCTCCTTCTGCTGGGCTCCGAAGCTCTTCTGCGAGAGTTTGGTGATGTTCATGGTAGCGAGCATGGCCGCGGGAAGGGTGATAAGGGAGATCAGCGTGAGCAGGGGGCTGATCGTCATCATCATCGCGAGGACTCCGACGATCGTGCAGACCGAAGTGATGAGCTGGGTGAGGCTCTGCTGCAGCGTCGTGCTGATGTTGTCTATGTCGTTGGTCACGCGGCTCATGATCTCGCCGTGGGTCTTGGAGTCGAAGTACTTGAGAGGCAGGCGCGCGAGCTTGTCGTTCACGTCCTTCCTCATGTCGTAGACCATGCTTTGGGAGACACCGGCCATAGTGTATTGCTGTATGTAGCTGAAGAGGGTGGAGAGGAGGTAGAAACCGATGAGGAGGATGAGGGTCCCGCCTATGTAGTTGAAGTCCATGGAGGGCATGGGCTTGTGGCTGAAGTAGGCGACGTACTTGGAAATCAAGCCGTCGTAAAGCTTGGTGGTGACGTGGCCCATGAGCTTCGGCCCGACGATCGTGAAGATCGTGGAGAGGACCGCGAAGACGAAGACGACGGTGAGCTTGCCCTTCCGTGGAGCGAAGTAGGTCATGAGGAACTTGATGGTCTTCTTCGAGTCCTTGGGCTTCTCCGCGGGACCGCTCCCGCCGAACATCATCCCGGGCCCGCCGCCCGGGCGTCCCATGGGCCGCTGTCCGCCACCAGAGCGCCGCCGGGTTCTCCGGGCCACCAGGCGACGGGCCCCGCCTCGCCGTGTCGCTCATGCTATCTCCTCCTCGGAGAGCTGGGACGCGACGATCTCCTTGTAGACCTCGCAGTCCCTGTAGAGCTCCCGGTGCGTGCCCATACCGGCGATCTTCCCCTCGTCGAGGACGATGATCCGGTCCGCGTCCATCACCGTGGCCACGCGCTGCCCGACGATGATGACGGTGGAGTCCGCCGTCTTGGCCCTGAGGGAGGCCCTGAGCCGGGCGTCGGTCTTGAAGTCGAGGGCGGAGAAGCTGTCGTCGAAGAGGTAGATCTCGGGGTCACGCACGAGGGCCCGCGCGATCGAAAGCCGCTGCTTCTGGCCTCCCGAGACGTTGGTGCCGCCCTGGGCGATCGCGGATTCGAATCCGTCCTTCATCTCGGAGATGAACTCGGTGGCCTGCGCCGTCTCGGCCGCGCTCGCGACGTCGTCGTGGCAGGCGTCCTCGCAACCGTAGCCGATGTTCCCCTCGACGCTGCCCGAGAAGAGGACGGCCTTCTGCGGGACGAGGCCGATGCGAGATCGCAGCTCGGCCTGGGCCATGTCGCGGACGTCCACGCCGTCGATCAGGATGGATCCCGAGTCCACGTCGTAGAAGCGCGGGATGAGGCTGATGAGCGTCGACTTGCCCGAGCCCGTGCTGCCGATGATGGCCGTGACTTCGCCCGGCTCGGCCGCGAAGCTGATACCGCTGAGCGCCGGCACCTCCGCGCCGAAATAACTGAAGCTCACGTTCCGGAACTCCACGAAGCCCTTCTTGCCCGCTTCGGGCCGTCGCGGCTCCTTCGGATCGGTAATCTCCGGAACCGTGTCGAGAACCTCGTTGATGCGGATCGCCGAGGCCTGGGCCCGCGGCAGCATGATGAACATGAAGCTCGCCATGAGGAGGGAGAAGAGGATCTGCATGGCGTACTGGAGGAAGGCCATCATGTTGCCGACGTTGGAGGTCCCCCGATCGACGCGTATCGACCCGAACCAGATGATGGCGATCGTGGTGAAGTTCATCACGAACATCATGACCGGGATGAGGACGGCGAAGAGCCTGTTGACCTGGATCGAGACGGTCATCAGGTCCAGGTTGGCCTCCTCGAATCGCCGCTTCTCGTCGTCGACGCGATTGAAGGCGCGTATGACCCGGATGCCCGTGAGGCCCTCGCGGAGCACGAGGTTTATCTTGTCGATCTTCTTCTGGATCGCGCGGAAGAGGGGGAAACCCTTTACCGCGACGGTGACGATGACCGAGGCGAGGAGGGGGATGACCGCGACGATGACCCAGGACAGGCCCGGGTCCTTGGACACGGCCATGATGATCCCGCCGATCATCATGATAGGGGCGCTGATCATCATCCGCGCCATCATGAGGACGACCATCTGCACCTGCGTCACGTCGTTCGTCGTGCGCGTGACCAGGGAGGGCGTGCCGATCTTGTCGAACTCGTGGAGGGAGAACTCGGACACGTGGGCGAATATGTCGTCGCGGAGCAGGGCCCCCATCCCCATGGCCGAGTGGGAGGCCAGGTAGCTCGCGACCACGGCGCAGATCGAGCCGCCCAGCGCCACGAGCAGCATGAGGCCGCCGGTCTGGAGAATGAAGGGGACGTCCCCGTTCGTGATGCCCTTGTTCACCACGTCGGACATGAGGGTGGGCAGGTAGAGGTCGGACATGCTTTGGAGGAAGACCACGACCATGACCGCCGCCACCGGGATCGCGTAGGGCTTGAGATATCGGAAAAGTCTCAGCATCGCTTCCGCCTCACCGCATTTCCTCGGAGGCCGTGGCCCGGATGAGGTCGGCTTGAGCGACGAGGGCGTCGATCCGCTTGTTGGTCACGGCGAAGTTCGTCCTCAAGAGATCGAATTTGGCCGTGCTCAGGTCAATAGCCTTGGCTGTCCCCGCGGCGACCTTGTCCTGTACGACGCGAAGGTTCTCCTGGGCCTCGGCGACCATCGACTCGGTGGAGGCAAGGTCACGCATCGCGCGCGCCAGGTCGACTATGCAGCTCTCGACATCCATCGCGACGGCGCTACGTTGCCTGTCCTCGTCCGACTTGGCCTTGGAGGCCGCCAGGCCCTGGGCCTTTATGTCGTCGAGGGCGGCGGGGACGCCGCCTATGTCGTAGTTCACCTGGAGGCCGAGGGCCCAGGTGCCCGTAAAGATCGTAGGATCGGTTTGGAAGGCCACGCGCTGGTTGGGGTCGGCCAAAGTGTAGTTGCCGGTTAGCGCGACGACCGGCTGCAGGGCGGCCTTCGAGAGGGCGAGAGAGTGCTCGGCCAGCTTGCTCGCCAGCTCCGCCGTTCGGGTCTCGGGGCGCCTCGCGAGGGCGCCCGACACGAGGGCGGCCTCGTCCAAGGAAGCGGAAGCAGACGGCAGAGCGGATTCGTCCGGCTTGGTCGAGAGCGCGAAGGGGAGCGTCGCGCCTTCCGCGGCGGTCGAGATGCCGAGCGAGGGGAGATCCTGACCCATCAGCGAGGCGAGGGAGAGAATGGCCCGTCTTTGGACCGCCCTCGCGTCGCCAAGGTCCTCGTCGGCCTGCTCGAGGCGCATTTGGGCGGAGAGCTGGTCGGCCCGAGTCGCCACGCCCTGCCCGACCTGCTGGCCGACGAGCTGGAGATTCTGCTTCATGAGATCGAGGTTCTGCTCGAGGGTGTCGAGGTTGTACGTCGCCCGCACCGCCTCCCAATAGGCCCTCCGCACGTCGAAGGACAAGGTGCGCCTGACCGTCTCTCTCGCCACATCCTTGACCTGGGCCTGGAGGTCGGCGATGCTCATCCCTTCCTTGACGCGATTCCCGTCGTAGACCTGGTATTCGAGGTTGAGGCCGAAGGAAAACGTGTTCACTATGGAAGGGAGACTAAGCGATATCGGTGTACTCGTCGTGGGAGTAGTTAAAACCATGGATATAGCGGTATCCGAGGCGGGAAGTTCGCTGAGCCTTGTATAGCCGGCGCTGGCGGACAGCGAGGGGAAGCGCTTCCATTTCGCCGAATCAGCCTTGGCAATCGCCGACATCCAATCGAGGTTGGCGCCTGCGACTCCGCTGTCCTTGGCCAGGGCCGTGGTGACGGCCTGGTCGATGGTAATCGATATCGGGGCCGTCGAAGCCGCTGGAGCGTTCGCTACAGTAGTAGCGTTCGCTACAGTAGTACCGTTTGCCGCGGTAGTGGCGGGGCCGGCCTGTTGGGCCGCCGCCGGCGCCGCGAGCGCAAGGACGCCGATAGCCGCGGCGAGCAACATTCCCGGGTGAGTAGTGCTTGAGTCCCTCAATCGTGCAGCCCTTCGCCTTCCTCGGTCCGCGATGACATCCTCTCTCGCATGAGCCGCCTCATCCGCATCCTGCCGACAAAAGCGCCCGGTCGGCCGCCCAGGAGGATCTTGGCCAATATGAATAGACCGACCGCCTCCCAGAACCCGAAGGCAGGGAGCCCGAGGACACCGGACAATATCCGGTTCCACAGCAGCATGACCACGAGGCCGACCAAGGCAAGGCCGGCGGCGACGAGGACGATCCAGCCGGCGATGACGAGGGCCTTCTTGCCCCCGCTCATTTCTTTCCAGCGCTTGTGCGCCTTCATGTGCTCATCGTGAAACATGTTCACTCCTCTATCCATTCCCGGAGCGCGGCCGCGAGTCGCTTGATCGCGTATCGCTTCCGCGCGGCCAGGGTATCGGGGGATATCCCGCTCGACTCGGCGAGCTCTTTATAGGTCAGGCCGTCGAGGACCTGGGCTTCGATGACCATTCGCTGCTCGTCGGGCAAATCTTCGATCGCCTCGTACAGAGCATCGAGCAGCTCGGAAGAAGCGGCGAGATCCGCGGGGTCCAGGCCGGCGGTGGCGACGATTTCGGCGATGGCCTCGTCGGAGACGGAGATTTCGCCGGCCTTCCTGTGCGTCTCGCCTCGGCGCCAGAGATCCTTGACCCTGTTGCGAACCGAGGTGAAGAGCCAGGCCGCCAAGTCGTCCACGGCGGAAAGGCTTTCCGCGCCCGCGAGGGCCGTGACGAAGGCGTCCTGGACGAGGTCCTCGGCGTCCGCGAGACTGCGCGTGGCCCTGGTTGCCCACGCGAGGAATCCGCGCCGATTCTCTCGGTATGCAGTCTCCAGATTCGACCGCGTGTCCCGGTTCATTCCCGCATTGCACCTTATATGACGTTCGATCCGAGGTTTTCGTGTGTCCCCGCGCCGGAAAAAGCATTCGGCAACCGTTGGGCAGGCACTATGCCGCTCCTTCGTCCCGCTCGAGCGGGGAACAGACGCCGAGCGAGGCGATCCAACCGGCCTTGTCCCGCAGGGCGCAACCGCCCCTGGTCTCGGCGAGCTCGTGGTGGCGTTCGCGAATCGCCCGCATCAGGGGCGATTCAAGAGCGTCTCGCAGGCCCGCTTCGCCGGCGTTCGCATCGGAAAAAGGCGCGAAGGGGCAGGCTTCGAGCCGGCCGTCGGGGGCGAGGTGGATGAAGAGCCGGCCCGCCGCGAGGCAGCCGCCGTAAGCCTCCTCGTCGCCCGGCAGGCGGATGACGGGGTAGGCTAGGCCTTCCGTGAGGCTCTCGTCGTTGAGCCGCCCCCGTTGCTCGTCGGAGAGCACGAGATGCTCGCTGCCGGGTACGACCGGCACGTATTCGACGAGGAAGAGGGCCGAGGCGCCCATCTCGGCGACGCGCTCGAGAAACGCGGGCGAGAGGGCGCTATCGATGTTGCGCGAGCTGACGGTGACGGAAATGCCGAAAAGCCCTCCGGCGTCGCGCAGGGCGCGCGCGCGAATCAGGGCCGCCTCGTGGACGCCCCTCCCCCTGCGCTCGGCGGTGAAGGCCGCGTCCCCTTCGATGCTGAATACGGGCAGGAGACTCTTGCCGAAGAAAGGCGCGACGGAGGCGTCGAGGAGGGTGCCATTGGTGAACACCGGGATGGCCAAGCCGGGTATGGAGGCCAGCCTCGCGAGGAGGCCGGGACGCAGCAGGGGCTCGCCCCCGGCCACCATGATGACGCCGACGCCCAGATCGACCGCCTCCTCGAAAAGTTCCATGAATCGATCGTCGGAAAGCTCGGCGGGAAGGTCCGGGCCGTCGGGCCGGAGCCGCTTCGAGTAGCAGCCCGCGCAATCGAGGTTGCAACGCCGCGTGACGCTCGCGATGAGTACGGCCGGCACCGTCCTCCCCGCCCGCTCGGCCGCGGCGCGACGCAGGGCCTGCCGCCTTTGAAAGGCGATGGCGGCCAGGGACTCGAGTCCGCCGCGAGAGGCGAAAGCGCGCTTGCAGATATCCAGGAGCTGGCCGTAAAGGAGGGACTTGGGATTCGTCATGGAGCATTCCTTAATAGAAGCCTATCCGCCTCCCTACGGAGCGCGGTCTTCGCCGCGCCGAAAGGCCGCGGCCTCGCCTACGATACGATCGTCGCGAGCACAGCCCGTCCCCGTCCAGGCTGACGAGCTTTCAAGAAATTAAAATAATCATTTCTCGAGGTCATCGGCTAGTACCGCCGAATATGGCCTTTGACAGTGTCGTCCCCCAGGTAGTAGCTTTTCCTCATGGATACGACCGAAATCCGGGCTTTCTTCGATGGGCTCAACCACGACTACCTTGCCGTCCATCGAAGGAAGGAGGATCTGTTCTGGTCCACCCACATGGCGACGAGCGACGACCATGCCGGCTTCGCCGAGGCCGAGCTCGCCTTCAAGTCCTTCGTGTCCGATCCGGCGAGGCTCGCGGCCGTGCGCGATCGCGTCGCCGCTCTCGAGGCCGGCTCCGCCTCCGGCCCGGGGCAGGCGGGCGACGAGGTCGCCGAGCTCCTCTCGGGACTGCGGGGCTGGCGCGCCCTCTTCGAGGCCAACGTGATCGAAAGCCATGCCGGACGGGCCGGCATGGCTAGGATCGTGGCCCTCGAGGCCGAGTTCTTCGGGAAGCGGCAGAAGCTCAAGCTCCGTCAACTCAACGAGAACGGCGAGGTGGAGTACGCGACCTTGGGCGGTCTCCTGACCAACGAAGCGGCCAACCCCGACGAAGTCGCCCGAGAAAGCAGCCTTTCCGCCCTGCGAGGCCTCGAAGAGTGGGTCCTCGTGAACGGTTTCCTGGAAATAGTGAAGGCCCGCAACGCCTTCGCCCGAAGCCAGGGCTATCGCGATTTCTTCGATTTCAAGGTGAGCAAATCCGAGGCGATGACGCCCGAGGAGCTCTTCGCGATCCTCGACGACTTCGAGGGGAGGACCGCATCGGCCAACGCGCGCGGCCTCGCTTCCATCGAGCGCGGCCATGGGTCGGCCGCGCTCAAGCCCTGGAACCTCCGCTTCCGCATGGGGGGCGAGGTCCTGCGCGAGACCGATCCATACTTCCCTTTCGCGCTGGCCCTGGAGCGCTGGGTATCGAGCTTCCGCCGCCTCGGGATCGATTATCGCGGCGCCGTCCTGCGCCTCGACCTCCTCGAGCGCGAGGGCAAATATCAGAACGGTTTCTGCCACGGACCCGTTCCCGCCTTCTACGATCGCGGAACATGGCTACCGGCGCACGTCAACTTCACTTCCGAAGGAAGGCCGGCTCAGGTCGGCTCGGGTCAAGGCGCGATAAACACGCTGTTCCACGAGGGAGGCCACGCCGCCCATTTCGCCAACGTCGCGCGCAACGCCCCCTGCTTCTCCCAGGAGTACCCGCCCACCTCGATGGCCTACGCCGAGACCCAGTCCATGTTCTGCGACAGCATTCTCGGCGACGCCGACTGGCTCGTACGCTACGCGAAGAAGGCCGACGGCGCTCCGATGCCGCGCGAGCTCCTCAAGAAGCGCATCGAGCGAAGCCAGCCCTTCCGGGCCTTCGGCGAGAGAATGCTCCTCGTCGTACCCTATTTCGAGCGGGACCTCTACGCGCTGGGCGATTCCGAGCTCGAGGCCGAGCGCGTCCTCGCGATGGCGAGGTCGACCGAAAGGCGGATACTCGGAGTGGAAAGTCCGAGGCCCCTCCTGTCCATCCCCCATCTCCTCAACCAGGAATCCGCGGCCAGCTATCACGGCTACCTCCTGGCCGACATGGCCGTCTACCAGACCCGGGCCTGGTTCCTCGAGCGATACGGCTTCATAGTCGACAATCCCGTCGTCGGAAGGCTCCTCTCCGAGAAATACTGGGCGCCGGGCAACTCGCTCACGCACGAGCAGACGCTGAGGGCCCTCACCGGAGAAGGCTTCTCCGGCGGCTATCTTGCCGATGCCTGCGACGCATCCTGCGAGGAAGCCTGGGCGGCCGCCGAGGATGCCATCGCCGCGTCGAGCGCGCGGAGCAACCCGACCGACTCCCGCCCGAAGCTCGACGCCGATATAGCGATCGTCCACGGCCTCGAGACCATAGCCGACAACTCGACCTCGGAAGCCAAGATGTGCTCGGACTTCGCCATCTGGGTCAGGGCCAAGTATCCGAGGCCTTGAGCCGGCCCGGGAAAGGACAGCGACGCATCCTTCGCCCCCTGATATGAGGGCGTACTAAAGAGGAGGAGTTCGACGTGAACAAAACTGGCTCTGAAAAAATGGCGCAAATCGTTTACTTCTCGCACGGCGGAGGACCTCTGCCGATTCTCGGGGACCCAGGGCATAAGGCGATGGTGGATTTCATGCAAGGTCTGCCTGCAAGGCTTAGGAAGCCGGACGCGATCCTCGTCATCAGCGCCCATTGGGAAGAGAGCGTTCCTACGCTACTGGGAGCCGACAGGCCGAAGCTTTTTTACGACTACTATGGGTTTCCTGATGAAGCTTACCAGATAACCTACCCGGCGCCTGGCGGCCCTGAATTAGCGAAGAAGATAGTCGCACTACTAAGTAAAAAGGGCATCTCTTCTCGCATCGACACCGAGCGAGGATTCGATCATGGTCTATTTATCCCGCTGAAGCTGATGTACCCCGAAGCGGATATTCCTTCAATGCAAATCTCGCTTGTGCGAGGATTGGACCCGGCTGCACATATCGCCCTTGGTGAAGCCCTGCGCGACCTGATAGACGACAATATTCTCGTCATCGGGTCGGGGTTCTCGTTTCACAATATGAGGGAGTTCCAGATGGGAGGAGACTCGAAGAAGCCTGACTCTCAGAATGATGCCTTCCAGGAATGGTTGATCGAAACCTGCACCGACTCTCACACACAGTCCGAGCAGCGGCTAATTGATTGGGGAAAGGCACCCTTTGCGCGCTACTGTCACCCGCGTGAGGAGCATTTGTTACCCTTACATGTTTGCGTCGGCATGACAAGGAAACCGCCTCAATTGGTTTTCGATGACTATATCGCGGGTAAGCGGGCAGTAGCGTTCTTGTGGGATTGAGGACTGGCCAGCAAAGTATAGGGGACCTCTATTAACCCCTAGTGTTGGTCCTGTCCTTCAGCAAATTGCCAATTATTGAAATCTGTGAAAATTAGTTAGGCGCGAAGGCTGCAGATGACGGGAAGTTTCACGCCTTCAGGCTACTGATTTCCCCGCCGCGGAGCCGACGTGGGCGCCGAGGAATCGCGGGAGGCCTGCCTTTTCCGCTTATTCGCCTGCGAGTCCAGGGTGTTCCTTTCCCAAAAGACTCCGCCGGAATAGCCTTGTATCGACGTGTCGCTCTCCGCGAGCTCCAATCTCTTCTCGGCCCAGCAGCAATACTCCTCGTTCATCTCGATGCCGATATAATTCCTTCCCAGCTTTCTCGCGACTACCGATGTAGTCCCGGAGCCGAGGAATGGATCGAGGACGATTCCGCCGGGAGGGCAGCTGGCCAATATCAGCTTGGCGATGAGCTTCTCGGGCTTCTGAGTCGGATGATCCGTGTTTTCGGGCATGGACCAGAATGGGATCGAGATATCGTCCCAAAAATTGCTCGGATACGTGAGCCGGAAGTTTCCTTCTTCCGTCCGCTCCCAGTCTTTCGGCAGGCCGCGATCCCTGTATGGCGCGATCACTTTCCGCCGCTGCTTCACCGTCTCTACGTCGAAGTAGTACTTTTCGCCGAGCGTTCCGAACCAGATGTCCTCCGCGGCATTCTTCCAATTGGTCTTGGCTCCCCGGCCTTTTTCCCGTTGCCAGGTTATCCGGTTGCGAACGATCGCGAATTCCTTCATCGCTCGATATAGGCACGAGGCGCTTTCCCAGTCGCCGCACAGATAAATCGAGCCGTTGGGTTTCAGCGCCTTGAGAATTCCCGGAAACCAGCTTCTCAGGTACTCGAAATAGGCATCGTCATCGCTTTGGGAGAACCTTAGGCCGTGAAAGTCCTTGTAGAGGTTATAGGGCGGATCGATGACCAATAAGTCTACGAAGGACGCGGGAAGCCGATCGATGACGGCGAAAAGGTCCGAGCAGATCGTCCTATTCATTATGGACGAAGGGGACAGGGGGCCTTCGTCCGGATACAATATTTTTCCCCTATACCGTTCCCTCTCGTCGCCATTCATGGTCAGCGTCTGGTTCCTCGGCGCTCGTTCTTTTTTCACGGCATTCCCTCGAGCCTTCGATCGATCGACTCTGCCCGGCCCGCCTACCTATACCTCGCCTGGAACTCCCCGAGCTTCTCGACGAACTCGCGTATGAGCGCCGTCTCCGGCAGGATAGTCGTGCGGAAGTGGTGGGTGCCGGGCATCTGGCCGAAGCCCGAGCCGGGCACGACGCAGATGCCCGTCTCCTCGAGAAGGGAGAGGCAGTACTCGTCGTCGGTCCTACCCGCGGGCAGGCTTATGCGGGGGAAGGCGTACATCGCGCCGGCTATGCGCGTGCAGCGGATGCCGGGAATGCCGTTGAGCCCTTCAGCCAGGATGGCGGCGCGCGAGCGGAGCTCGGACATGATGTGGTCTCGCTCGGCGACGTAGAGGTCGTGGCTGGGTCTGCCCTCGGCGGGGGGAGTGACCATGCAGTAGGTGACGACCTGGCCGGGCAGGTTGGAGCAGAGGCTGATGGACTGGAGCTTGGTGATCTGGTCGATGACCTCGCCGGGCATGTTGCGTATCTCCATGTACCCGCCGCGATGCCCGCACTCGCCGATGAAGCCCTTGGAGCAGGAATGGAACGAGAAGAGCGAGACGTCGCGCACGCCCATCTCTCCCATGACCTTGGCGAAGGAGTAGAAGCTGAAGTCGGTCAGGTAGACGTCCTCCTGGTAGACTTCGTCGGTGAGGATGGACAGATCGTGAGATCGGGCGAAGTCGATGATCATCGAGATATTCTCGTGGTCGAGGACCGAGCCCGTAGGGTTGCCCGGGTTGAGGACGCAGATCGCCTTGACCTTGACGCCCTGCCGCACGGCGTCCATGAAGGCCTTGTCGAGGAGCTCGCGCGAGAGGCGCCAGTCGCGCTCCTCGTCGAGGAAATAGGGCACCTGTCGGCCGCCGTAGAGGGTGATGGTAGCCGAGTAGAGGGGATACTGCGGAATCGGCACCATGATGCCGTCCATCGGGCCGGAGATCAGGACTCGCAGGGCCATCTGGACGGTCTTGCTCGCGCCGTCTCCGAGGAAGATCCACTCGGGGTCGGAGTCGATCCCGTCCCGCTCGGAGATGAATCGCGAGACTGCCTCGCGGATGACCTGCGACTCCCTTGGACTCGGAGTAGGCGCCGAGGCCGTGCACGGTGCCTTTCAGGACGATGCGCGCAGCCTCGACGACGTCGGGAGGGAAGATCGCGTCCTTCCCGCGCGCGGCGGGGGAGTCGAGGAGGGCGGGAAACTCGCAGAGGGAAAGGGTTTGGCGAATGTAGGTGAGGGGCTTCTGACCGAGGGCCTGGGGGTTGCCGATGTTCCCGTACAGGATCCGCCTGCCCGATTTCTCGAGCTCGGCCGCGCGCGCGACGATGGGGCCGCGCACGGCGTATTGCGTTCCGAGTACGGTCAGGCTGAGGTCGGTAAGTCGGACGGGCATACAGGGCTCCTTACGAATATGACGGCTCGCCTCCGAAACGCGTTCGCGTTTCGGAGGAACTCGAGTCAGAATGCGCGAATATCGTAGGTATGCGCGATGGGGCGGCGAAGCGTCGGTATCCGAAGGCCCGATGCGAGGATGGTGGACCCCGGGAATGCTTCGCGCATGCGTGGACGATTATAGCATCATTCGCGGCAGCGAGGCTATACTCGTCCGCATGTCGGATCACTTCGTCTCCTTCGCGATATTCGGCATAGCGGCCCTCGCCGCGCTCGTCCTCCTCCTGGGCTGGATTTCCTATCGAGGGATGATCCACTACCGCGTGCGCGACGAGGCCCGGCTCAGGCGCGAGGGGATCGAATCGGGCGATTTCGGGGAGTCCGTCTTCGACCTGCCGTGGATCGAGGAGGAGCTTGCCTCCCCTACGGGTTATGCGCTCCAGGTCCATGCCCTTGCGGGCGCCCTGGCGGGCGCCCCGGCCGTCGGCGAACCCGGGCTGGCGATTTTCCATCACGGAGTCGGAATGGGCTGGGTAAGCATGATCCGCTATATGGAGCTCTTCAGGGCCGAAGGCTGGAGCGTCGTCGCCTTCGACTCGCGCGGGCACGGCGGATCCGGCGGGGGCAGGCCGAGCTACGGCTACTACGAGAAGGCCGACCTGAAGGCCGTGGCGGACTGGGGCCTCGCGCGCTTCCCTCACGAGGGCGGCTTCGTCGTCTTCGGCGAGTCGATGGGCGCCGCGACGGTCCTTCAGTACGCTCCGCTCGACCCCCGCCTGGACGCGGCGATCGCGGACTGTCCCTATTCGAGCGCCACGGCCGAGCTGGATCATAGGCTCAAGGAGGTGATGGTCCCGCGGCCCTTCCGCAGGCTGGTCGTAATCGTCGCCGACGCGTTCTGCCGCCGACTCGAGGGCTTCTCCCTGCGCGAGGCGGATCCGAGCCGATCCATCCTCGAAACGGGCATAGCCATGCTCTTCATCCACGGCCTGGAGGATCGCTACGTGCCGTGGCGAATGTCCGTCGTGATGGCCGAGACGCGGCGGAGGCGGCTTCCGAGGGCAGTGACGGAGCTCCTCCTCGTGCCCGGCGCGGGACATGGGGGCTCATTAGGCGCGGACCACGAGCGCTACGCCGAAGCGCTGCGAGGCTTCCTGGCCGAGGCGAAAGCGAAGGGCTGACCTCAGGCGCGGGTCGGCGAAGCCGGCGCGGGGCCGGTGGAAGAGCGGAAGACGAGCTCCGGAGTGATGATGAGGCGCCGCGGCTCCTTGTCGACTCCGTCCATCGCGTAGGCGAGGAGGTCGACGGAGGCGTGGCCCACGCTCTGCGTCTTCAGGTCCACGGATGTGAAGCGGCCGCTCGCGGCGAGGATCGTATTGTCGTGACCGACGAGGGAGAGACGCTCCGGCACGGGGATATCGTTGTTCCTCGCGGCGTTGAGCGCGCCTGTGGCCATGATGTCGTTGCAGGCGAAGATGGCCGTGGGGACTCGGCCACCCCTAAATAGGGCGTCGAGCCGCTCTTCCGATTCCAGGATGCCTTCCTCCGTGTTCCCGTTCGCGATCACGATGCGGCTTTCCGGAGGCGGCGGCGCGCCGATGGCGCCTAGCTCGTCCCGCCAGACCCCTTCCTTGCTGTCGTAGGTGTTGCCGATGGCTCCGCGCAGGAAGAGGATGTCCCGATGACCCAAGTCGATCAGGTGTCGCATCGCCTTCCTCATGCCTAGCTCCTGGTCCACCTCCACCGAGTTGATGTCGTCGCAGGAGCCGAAGGAGTGGACGATGATCAGGGGGATCTGCTTGGCGACATACGACAGGAATCCCGACTTATAGTTGTCGGGGAAGGGATCGTGGAGGATGATGCCGTTCACCTGCCGCGCGACGAGGTCGGTGAGGAAGCGGCGCTCGTTCTCGACCAGCTTCTCGCCCTCGCAGATGCAGACGAAGAGGAGCTGTCCCATCTCGTCGCAGCGCCGCTCGACTACCTGGATGAAGTCCATATGGAAATGGTTCGAGACGCTATGGGTGATCAGTCCGATGGTCTCGGATCGCCTGTTGATGAGCCCCCGCGCGAGAAGGTTGGGCGTGAATTTGTTTTTCTCGATGACGGCTTCCACCTTGGCCCGCTTCGCGGCGCTCACCGACCCGTTGTTGAGGACACGGGATACGGTCGCTATGGAAACGCCCGCCTCTTTGGCGATCTCGATTATAGTCATGCGATAACGCTATCCTAAGCGCTTCAGGCGGAGCGAGCAACTCCGGGAATCTCCGGGCCCGAGCGAGATCCTGAGTCCCGCGCTCATGAGTTCGTCGCCGCCGTAGACCTGCCCCCCGTCCGAGAGGACATACAGGCCCTCGGGCTCGAGACCCTTCAGCTTCAGGATCGGGAGCGGCGCATTCGCCTCTGCGAAGGGCCGGAAATAGGCGGCCCAGGCCTCGGACTTTTCCTTGGATACGAACATCCACGCCGTCGCACCTCCCTCGAAGGGGTTGAGGAGCCTGAAGAAATCGCCGAACTGCACGAGGCTCCGGATACTCTTGTAGAACGCGACCTGTCGGGCGACTTCGCCCTTCTCGGCCTCGGTCAATTTGCCGAGGTCGAGCTCGTAGCCCAGGTTGGCCGACATCGCCGCGTCGCCGCGAAACTCGAGGGAGGTCACCCGGCCCACCTGGTGGTTCGGGACGGCCGTCACGTGGGAGCCCATGGTCACGGGCGGGTAGAGGAGGCTCGTTCCGTACTGGATCTTGAGCCGGGAGACGGCGTCAGTATTGTCGCTGGTCCAGGTCTGGGGCATGTAGGCGAGCATGCCCGGGTCGAAGCGTCCCCCTCCGCCCGAGCAGCTCTCGAACAGCACATCCGGGAATGCGACGGTGACGGCGTCCATCGCCTCGTAGACCCCGAGAATGTAGCGATGGTAGGTCTCCTTCTGGCGATCCGGCGGGAGGCCGGCCGAGCCTACCTCGGTCATGTGCCGGTTCATATCCCACTTTACGTAGGCGATGGGCGCCGAGCCCAGTATCGCCGAGAGCGAATCGACGACGTAGCGGCGGACCTCGGCCCGGCCGAAGTCGAGGACGAGCTGATGCCGTCCCTCCGAGCGGGATCTCGCGGGGACGTGGATGCACCAGTCGGGATGGGCCCCATAGAGCTCGCTATCCGGACTGACCATCTCGGGCTCGAACCAGAGGCCGAATTTCAGGCCCTTCTCGCCTACTCGGGTGGCGAGGTCGGCAAGGCCGAGGGGGAGCTTCCTTTCGTCGACCTTCCAATCGCCGAGCGAGCTCCGGTCGTCGTCCCGCCTGCCGAACCATCCGTCGTCGAGGACGCAAAGCTCGATGCCGAGGGCCTTCGCCTCGTCCGCGAGGGCCAGTATCTTGACGGCGTCGAAATCGAAGTAGGTCGCCTCCCAATTGTTCACGAGTATGGGCCGCTCCCTGTCGCGATGCCGGCCCCTGCATAGGCGCGATCGGTAGAGGTCGTGGAAGCGGGAGGACATCCCGCCGAGGCCGGTCGCGGAATGGATCATCACAGCCTCGGGCGTCTGGAAGCCTTCGCCGGGACGGAGCAGCCAGGAGAACTCGAAGGGATTTATCCCGATGGAGAGCCTCGTCCCGCCCAGGCGGTCGACCTCGGCCTGCGCGAGGAAATTGCCGGAATAGACGAGGTTGAGGGCGAAGACCTCGCCCGAGTCCTCGTCCGTGCCCGGGCGTACCAGGGCGAGGAAGGGATTGTGCTGGTGGCTCGAGGCGCCGCGCCGGCTCTCGACGGCGAAGAGGCCGGGCGCGAGCGGATTGCGGACGATGCTCCTCTCGCGGGCCCAATCTCCGGCGAGGTGGAGGGCTTCGAAATCGGAATCGGGAAAGTCGAAGCTGGCGCTCGAGGCGCACAGGAGGGTGAGGGGCCGCGTCCCTCGGTTGTAAAACCGGACCGATCGGGTCATCGCGTCGAGCCTCGCGAAGACCGTGTACGAGAGAAGGACCTCGAGCCCGATAAGTTCGTCCGCGAGGGTGATCTCGAGGGTATCGGCCTCGTCGTCCGTCTCGACGTAGGTGGAGGGAAGCCCCGGAAGAGCGGGCTTACCGGGTAAGATCCGATACGAGCGATACGCCAAGTTCGTGACGGTCGAGCCGTCCTCCTGCCTCACCCGGTAGGCGGGCGCCCTGAAGTCGGTGTTGCCGAAGCCGGGATACTCCTGGGGCAGAGTATCGAGGGAAAGCAGCGGATCCTCGGGATCGGGATTCGGCGTGAAGGGCCGGTCGACGAAGGCGAGGTCGGCCGGGCCGTGCCACTCTCGGAGGAGCTTCCCCCAGTACCGCGACGACGGGTAGCGAGACCTTTCGATCCCTATCACGTAGCTCGTATCGGCGGACTTCAGGTGGAAGCTGCGATTCTCGGGCGAAAACACGATGCTCATCCATTCCCTCCGATGCGAGGAGGAGGCGCCGGCCGCCTCCTCCCTTGATACGATACGTCCGGGACCCTCTATTTGAATAGGTCGTTGACTTTCTTGTTCGCTGCGACGAGGGTGGCGGCGACTTCGCCCTTTCCGAGGAAGATCGTATCGAAAGCCTGAGTCATGATCTCCTGGACCTTGATGCCGTTGTCGAGGACGGGATAGACGAAGGTCGTACCCTTCCCCGTGGCGAGGTCGGTGAAGGCGCTGACGTTCATGTTTTTCGCTTTATACGCGGCGAGGGCGTTGTCCACGCCCGCCTTTACGGCAGGGAATACGACGCCGAAGGTCCCGACCGTAGTCTCGGCCTCGACGCTCGAGAGGTACTTTACCCATTTCCACGCTTCTTCTTTGTGCTGGGAACCTACCCAGATGGAATCGGCCAGGCCGTTCGTCATGCTCTTCCGGCCCACGGGACCGATAGGCGGCATGAAAAAGCCGACGGGGAAGTCGACGCTGTTGGCGTAGTATCCGATCATCCAGGAGCCGTCGAAGACCGCCGCGGACTTCTTCGCGGTGAAGAGGCTGTTCCCTCCCATGGTCGTCAGGTCGTAGGGCGCGAGGAAGCCCTTCTTCACCATGTCCGCCATCCACTGGATGGTCTGGATGAAGCGGGGGTCGTCGAAGTGGTAGTTCGCCTTGAAGGTGCCGTCCGTATAGTACCATCCGGTGGTCAGGGCGAGGGAGCTGAACTGGGCTTGGCCGCGGTCGTCGCTATGACCCACCTCGAAGCCGTAGCGCACGACGTTCTTCGGGTCGAACTTGGGGCTGAGCCCGTTGTTGCCGTCCTTGTCGAGCGAGAGCCGGGCGATCACCTTGGCGAAGGTCCCGCCGTCCTTGGGGTTCCAGGTGAGATTGGCCAGGTCGGAGTCCTTGACGCCGGCCTCTTTCTGGATGTCTTTGTCGATCACGATGCAGATCGTGTCCCAATCCTTCGGGAGTCCATAGCGCTTGCCGCCCTTGGTCCAGAGGTCGGCCAGGCCCGGGAGGTAGATCGAGGTATCCACCCCGTCGCGCTTCACGTAGGAGGCGATATCGACGAGCTGTCCCTTGCCGGCGAAGTCGGTGACCTTGGCCAGGTGATCGGTGAAGACGTCCGGCGCCGTGCCGCCGACCATCGAGGTCTGGAGACTCGTCCAGTAATCGTTCCACCCCGCCTGGTCGATCGCGATCTTGATGTCGGGGTTCTTGGCCATGAAGTCGTCGGCGACCTTCTGGTAGGCGGGGAGCTGGTTCGCGTCCCAGAGGAAGTACTTGATCGTCACCGGCTCGGCGGATAGGCCTCCGACCGCGAGCGCGGCGAGCATCGCCACGGGCAGGATCAGACTGCGAAGCTGTTTAAGCATACACTCATCCTCCATTCTCATGTATTGCTGCATTCCCCCAGGGGGAACGATTTCTAGCGGAAGCCGGAGAAATTGATGGAATTGACGATCTTGCGCCCAAAGACGAGGAACAGGATGAGGGTAGGGACGATGGCGAGGGTCGTGCCCGCCATCAAGCCGCCCCAGTCGGGATTTCCCTGCGGAGTTTGCGACCGGAACACGCCCAGCGCCACGGTCAGCAGGCGTACCTTCTCGTCCTTACCGACGATGAGGGGCCACATGTAGTCGTTCCATTGGCCCACGAAGCTGATCACTGCCAGGGTCGTGAGGGAGGTGACGCTTATCGGGACGATTATGCCGAAGAATATCCTCAGCTTTCCCGCCCCGTCGATGAAGGCTGCCTCCTCGAGCTCGCGGTTGATGCCGAGGAAGAACTGTCTCAGGAAAAATACCGCGTAGGGCGTCATGAGGAGGGAAGGGGCCATGATGCCCATGTAGCTGTTCAGCCATCCCAGGTTCTTAACGAGGATGAAATTAGGGATCATCATGACTATCGCCGGCACCATCAAGGCGGATATGTATAGATTGAAGATCGCCTTCCTGCCCGGGAAACGGAGACGCGCAAAGGCATAGGCTCCTGCCGCGGAGAAGAGGACCATCGAGAGGGTCACCACGGTCGATACGAAGATCGAGTTGAACAGGAATCGAAGGAAGTTGATCTTTTGACCCGACCCGCCGAGCTTGACCGCCGTCGCGCTGTCGATGAAGCCGAGGACCCTGAGGTAATTGGTCGCCGTCAGCTCTCGCGGAAGCAGCGTCGCCGAGCCCGATAGTATCTGCTTGTTCGGCGTAAGCGACATCCTGAGCACCCAGTACACGGGGAAGAGGGTGACGAAGAGGACGACGGCCGTGATGGCGATGAAAGGCAGCTTGGAAGCGGGGTTTGCCTTGGCCATGGATCCCTCCTTTAGTCCGATTCGTCGGCGCGCATCATCCTGATTTGGAGGAAACCCACGCCTACCAGGAGGACGAAGAGGAAGATGGAAGCGGCGGTCGAGTAGCCCATTCGATAGCCCTCGAAGGCGTTCTTGAAAATGAAGAAGTTCATTACCCAGGTCGCGTTCACCGGACCTCCGCGGGTCGCGATGGCGACGGTGTCGTAGACCTGGAATGAACCGATGACCGAGGTCACTATCACGAAGGCGAGGACGGGACGCAGGAGGGGCAAGGTAATCTTCCGGAATGCGGTCCAGCCCATCGCTCCGTCGATGAGGGCCGCTTCCTCGATCTCGCTCGGGATGGCCTGGAGTCCCGCGAAGATGATCAAGGCCGTATATCCCATGAATTTCCAGGTGTTTATCCCCGCGATGGACGGCATGGCGAGCTGCGTGGTCGTGAGGAAACTCAAGGAATGGAACCCAAAGGCCTTCAATCCCTCGTTTACGATGCCTATGGCGGGATCGAGGATCACCATTGCGAGCAGGGCGGCGACGACGTTGGGAAGGAACCAGGGGACGATCAGGGCTCCGCGCAGGAGGTTCGATGACTTGATCCGCTTCATGATCATGGCTATGCCCACGGCTATGACCGTCTGGATCGGAATATTCCATAGAACGTATTGGAAGGTGACCCAGAGCGAGTTCCAGAACTCGTCGTCGCGCAGAAGCTCCCCGTAGTTTTCCAGACCTATGAATTTCGCTCTTCCGAAAAGATCCCAGTTAGTGAAGCTGAGGAAAATGCCGCGAAACAGGGGAATAGCGAAGAACAGGCAGAACCCGAAAAGACTCGGCAGCACGAAGCCGAGAGAGACCAGCGAATCCTTGAGTTTGAATCGCTCGCGATACGCAATCGGGGTCGATGTCCTACGCACGATGCGAGACTAGCATGGGAATCCCGTTTTGTAAATAAAAAATGTAAAGGTTTACAGTAATTGTTTTCAATTTTCCTCGAAGAAGGAAACCGCGAGAAAAATGCTGATATTTTATTCAGGTGAAAAGAAATGAAGGAAGCAGTCCTTCCTGTCGACACCAAGCGCAACGAACGCCCATGTCCCTTGGCCGGATTTTCGAGTATCTTAATGATATATGGACGCAACTCTGGATACTGCGATCCGCCCCGAACGCGCCTTTCTGGTCGGGGTTCAGACGGAAAAAATCCCCAAGGCCGAGGCCGAGAGCCTTCTCTCCGAGCTCGGAGGCCTTGCCTCCACGTTAGGACTCGAGGAGGCCGGGCGGATCCTCGTCCGCCTGCGCGAGCGCAACCCGGCCCTCCTCCTGGGAACGGGCAAGGCCGACGAAATCGTCGCCGCCGCCAAGGCCCAGGACGCCGACTCGATCCTCTTCGACCACCAGCTCACGCCCACCCAGCAGCGCAATTGGGAGGAGCTTTCGGGGCTCAAGGCTTACGACCGCAACGAGCTGATCATACGCATATTCGCGAGCCGGGCCCGCAGCAGGGAGGCAAGCCTCCAGGTAGAGCTCGCCCGGCTCGAGTATTCCCTTGCCGCGGCTCGCTCACTCCTACGAGGCCCTGTCTCGGCAGCGGGGCGGCCGCTACGGCACCAAGGGCTCGGGCGAGCAGAAGATCGAGCTCGACCGTCGCGAGATCGAGCATCGCATCCACGAGATAAAGGACGAGCTCAAGGACCTGCGCATGTCCCGCGACGTGCAGCGGGCGAGGCGCGAGAAAGCCTCGGTGCCGCGGGCGGCCATCGTGGGCTACACGAACGCCGGCAAGTCGAGCCTCCTCAATGTCCTCGCGGCGGCCTCAGTCCTCGCTCAGGACAAGCTTTTCGCCACTCTCGACCCTACCACCCGGCGCATGTCCCTTTCCCGGGGAGGCTCCCTCCTCCTCACCGACACCGTGGGCTTCGTGCGAAACCTGCCCCACCACCTCGTCGAGGCCTTCAAGGCGACCCTCGAGGAGGCGGCCCAGGCCGATCTCCTCGTCGAGGTGGTAGACGCCTCCGACCCCGAGGCCGAAGTCCGCATGGCCGCCACGGACAAGGTCCTGCGCGAGATCGGCGCGGGAGAAATCCCCCGCGTCCTCGCCCTCAACAAGATAGACCTCGTGCTCGATCCCGCCTTCCTGGACGGATGGATGGACCGATACCCCGGCGGCGTGCCGGTCTCCGCGAAGACGGGATCCGGAGTGCGCGAGCTTTCCGCGGCGGTGGAGGACAGGCTGACGGCGTCGTCGGGCGAGGCCAGGCTCCGCGTTCCCGACGCCGAGTACGCGATGGTGGCCTTGCTTCACCGCGAAGCCTCGATCCTCGAGGAAGGACGCGAGGAGGACGCGACCGTACTGCGCGCGCGCCTGCCCGCGAGGCTCGAGTCGAGGTTCGAGAAGTATCGGATCGGAGGCTAGGCGCCCGGGTCCCGCGGCAAGAATTCCGAGAACTCGTACTCGATCCTGCCGTCCTCGCGCACGCGCATCGAGGCGTGGCCGTTCTTGACGAGGCCGTCGAGGACGCGCTCGGCCTCGTCTATGCCCATGTCGCAGTCGAGGGCGACGAGGGCCGGGGTCAGGCGGCCGCCCTTTTCCCGCGCGAGTCCGAGGACGGAGCGTTCGTTCTCGAGGGCGCGCTCGCGCTCGCTGAGCCTTCCTGGCCGCGGGAGCGGTGCTCGCGCGCCTCGATCATGCCTGCGATGCCGCGGGCTGCCGGAAGCAGGCCGCCGAAGAAGGCGCCGAAGAGCGCCCAGGCCTGATGCCCGCCGAGGGCCCAGAAGGCCATGAAGCCGCCGCCGACCGCCAAGCCGGTGATGAGCGACTCGGCGCGGCTCCTCGGACGGTGCCTGCGGCGCATCATGTCGTTCATGTCCGGTCGGCTGGGCATCATCTCCGTCATTCCTCGCCGCTCTTCACGAAATACTGCAGGAGCTGGACGATATAGTAGAGCTTCTTGTAGGTATCGACGAGCCAGGTCTTGAGCGGGCGCGGGCTCTGGCTCTCCACTTCCTTCCAATTGAGGAGGATCTCGTGGTGGGGCTTCGCGAGATCCTCGATGAGACTCTTGAGCTGGCGCCCGACGCCGATGAGGTTGACCGCCGCGCGGCTGATCATGGCCGTCGCCTTGTCGTTCGTCTCCTTGAGCGCGCCGCGCAGGTACTTCATCGCGTCCTTGTCGCGATCGGCCTTGGCGAGGGCCGATCGCATGCGGGTTCCGAGCTCCCCCTCGTCGGCGAGCTCCTCGTCGAACTGCAATATCTTGTCGGATACGTCCATTATCGCGTGGTAGCACTCGGAGAGCTGCTGCGACTGCAGACTGGCCGTCCATTGGCCGCGGATAATGAGGATGTCGACGAGCTCCCGGATGTCCTTCTTGAAATAGTCCATCAGGTAGGCCTTGAGGTAGTTCATGGCGAGGGCCTGCGTGTAGCCTCCGAGCATCTTCTTGGCGAAGACCACGTTGGCCTTCTCGGTGTAATTCTTCATCCTGAGGATGACCCCCGTCCCGAAGACCTGGTTGGCGATCTCGTCGATCTTGGAGTTGCGCCGCTCCTGGATGATGCGCTGGATGATCGTCTCTATCTGGGTCTTCAGCTTCTGGATGAAGGGCTCGACGATGCGGTCGGCCGGCTTCTGCGGCAGGCTTTCCCAGGAAGGATCGGCCTTGAGATGGCGGACGATCTGCTCGAGGACGCCGCTCTTGCGAAGCTCCGAGGCCTCGGCCAGGAATTTGCCCCATTGGTCGATGGGGACGATATCGATCTTCTTGTAATCCTTGAGGGCGCCGAAGATCCGGGTCCAGTCCGCCTCGAGGTCGAGGGCGCCGAAGACTTCGAGGAAGTCCTGGAGATCGTCGACGACGTATTCGCCGTTGATGGGCTCGAATTTGGGCTTGTAGGCGAAGCCGCGCTCGGGAAGGCCCGAGTCGAATTTCTTGAGCAGGAAGTAATAGTCGAAGTTGACCAGGTTGATGAAGGCGAGGAGGGTGTCGTAGGCGTCGTCGATCTGTCGGCTCTTCTCGCTGTCGAAGACGATGAAGAGGGAGGTGAGGTCGCGCTTGGTCTCGTCCTGGATCTGGGCGAGGGAAAGCGTCTTGGCGCGCTCTGCGATATAGGTATCGGTGAGGTGCTCCGAGAGCTCGCGCTGCTCGGGCGTGAGGTAAGCTCTCGATCACGAAGGCGCGAAGCGCCCCGGAGGCCGCGGAGCTTCCCAGGAGCAGCTGGGCGGGAGAGGCGAGCTTGTAGATGGCGTAGAAGAACTTCGCCATCCCGGGGAGGGCTTCCTGCCCCTTGGGCTTGTAGAATTTGTAGCGGGAGCGCGAAAGTTCCTTGGCGATCGAGCGAAGCATCTTCTTCTTCTCGGCCTCTCGGTCTCCGATGCCGGTAAAGACGGAAAAGAATCTCTTGAAGAGGCTCTCGGGCTTGGCGCCGTCGACGGCCTCGTCCCGGCCCATGCCCTTGCCCGTGCTCGTCATGCTCTCACTTTATAGGCTGGGAGACCTGCGGTCAACTAACTCCCCGCTCGGAGCTCGCCCGAGGCATGGGCCTGAGCTTTATCCTTCCCCCTTTCCCTGAACAGCGAGACTCCCCGACTCGTCGATACCCACGGGCGTCCCGATCAAGGCCCTCTGCCCCGTCCCCGCGGATGAAGCGGCGTTCCCCGGCAGGAAAAGGGCGGGTTCTCCCATTCTCCAGAGCAGCGATTCCGCTCTGCGCCTCCAATCGGCATCCCGCAAAACGCCTGCAAGGGCCTCGAGGAAAAGCTCGAGCAGCGCCCAGCGGTCGACTTCGCGCCCCGACTCGAGCGCGAGGCTCGTCGCCTTCGTCTCCAATCCCGGCGGGAAGGTCAGCTGATTGCAATTGAGGCCGATACCCGCGAAGACGCCGGACGAGCCCGACTCGCAGAGGATGCCCGCGGCCTTCCTGTCCGCGAACATCAGGTCGTTGGGCCACTTGAGCTTGGGCGGAGCGGCGAAGGAGGCGCCGAGGCTCCGCCCGTAGATCGTCGCGGCGTCGCAGAGCGCGCTTCCGATCCGGATCGGAAGCGCGCTCGCGGCGGCCGGATCCAGGAAAAGCGTGAACAGCAGGTTCTTGCCCGGCTCCGACACCCACCTCCTCTCGGGGAAGCGGCCCCTGCCGGAGCTCTGCGCGTTCGCCGCGACGAGGCTTCCATGCGGGAAAGCGCCTCCGGGCGAGGTTCCGCCGCCGTCGGTTCCGTCGGTTTCGGCGAGCCGCCTCGCTTCTCCCTGAGTCGATTCGGTCGCTTCGACGAGGCGGCTGACGGCTCCCGGGAAGGGATTGCGTATCGGTAGAGTCTCCACGAGACCGAGTATACTTCGGTTCGCGGGTCCGCGGGTATTGTACATCGAGTTTTCCCGGTGCTATATTCCGTTCAAAATCCCGAACGCTCGGCGAGGTCGCGACGATGTGCGGAATAGTTGGATATGCCGGTCCCCGGAGGGCCTCCCCCATTTTGCTCGATGGCCTCAAGCGCCTCGAGTACCGAGGCTACGATTCCGCGGGCATCGCGGTGGGCAGGGGCGACGGCAGCCTCGCCTCCGTGCGCTGCGTCGGGAAAATACAGGCCCTCAAGGAAGCCGTGCCCAAGGACATGGCCGGCACGTGGGGCATCGGTCACACGCGTTGGGCGACGCACGGCGGAGTCACCCAGTCCAACGCCCATCCCCATTTCGATTCCTCCGGCAAGATCGCCGTCGCGCACAACGGCATCATCGAGAACTATCGCGCCCTCCGCGAGATGCTCCGGCAGGAGGGCGTCGTCTTCTATAGCGAGACCGATACCGAGGTCATACCCAACCTCGTGGCCAAGTACTACGAGGGAGACCTCGAGGCGGCCGTCAAGGCCGCCCTGGTCCACCTCGAAGGCACCTACGGCATCGCCGTCATCCACGCCGACGAGCCGGGAAGGATCGTCGGGGCCCGCAACGGCAGCCCCCTCGTCGTCGGCGTCGGCGAAGGGCGAGATGCTTCTCGGCAGCGACGTGATGGCCTTCATCTCCAGCACCTCGCGGGTCGTCTATCTCAACGACGGCGAGGTGGTCTCGCTCGACCCCTCGGGCTTCAGGATCACCGACCGCTCGGACAGCCCGGATCGACCGCAAGGCCGACGCCGTAACCTGGGAACTCGGGGCCATCGAGAAGGACGGTTTCCCCTGCTTCATGGAGAAGGAGATATTCGAGCAGCCCGACTCGATCGACCGGGCCCTGGGCGGCCGCATCGACCGCGAGAACGCCACCGCCAAGCTCGGCGGCCTCAACCTCGACCGCCGCTATCAGCGCGCCGTCTCCCGCGTCAACATCATCGCGGCCGGCACGAGCTGGCACGCCAGCCTCGTCGGAGCCCAGCTCCTCGAATCGATCGCGCGCATCCCGGCCGCGGCCGACGTCGCCAGCGAGCTGCGCTACCGCAATCCGGTCGTCGAGCGCGACAGCCTCTGGTTCGCGGTCTCCCAGTCCGGCGAGACCGCCGATACCCTGTACGCGATGCGCGAGATCCAGCGCAAGGGCGCCCACGTCCTCGGCATATGCAACGTCGTCGGCTCCACCATCGCGCGCGAATCCGACGGCGGCGTCTACGTGCACTCCGGGCCCGAGATCGCCGTCGCCTCGACCAAGGCCTTCACCAGCCAGCTCGCCGCCTTCTACCTCTTCACCCTCCACATGGCCAGGATGCGCGACATGTCCCGCGCCGAGGGCGAGCGCTTCCTCGGCGGCCCTGGCCTTGGTGCCCGAAAAGGTCGCGGCCGTCCTCAAGCTGCCGCGACGAGATACAGGCCATCGCGAAGAAATACTCGCACCGACGCGACTTCCTCTTCCTCGGCCGGGGTCTCCTCTATCCGATCGCCCTCGAGGGCGCCCTCAAGCTCAAGGAGATTTCCTATATCCACGCCGAGGGCTACCCGGCCGGGGAGATCAAGCACGGACCCATCGCCCTCGTCTGCCCCGAGGTGCCGACGGTCTTCCTCGTGCCCGACGACGGCCTGCGTCAGAAGGTGATCTCCAACATTCGGGAAGTGAAGGCTCGAGGCGGCCAGGCTATCGCCGTCGGCGTCGAGGGCGACGCCGAGCTCGAGGCCATCGTCGACGATTTCATACCCGTGCCCAAGATGGACAGCAGCTTCTATCCCTTCACGATGGTCGTGCCTCTCCAGCTTTTCGCCTACTTCTGCGCGCTGGATCTCGGGAGAGACGTCGACCAACCCCGAAACCTCGCCAAATCGGTCACCGTGGAATGAGAGGGATATGAGGCGAGCGGCGGCGGCGATCGCCTCGGCCTTCGCCCTCCTCGTCCTCGCGACGCCTCTTTCGCCCGAGGCGGCTTCCGCCGGAGCCGCGCCCCCTCGGCGGGAAATCCTGGTCCGGGGCGCCGATCCGGTCAAGGGTCTTCCGTTCTTCCATCCCAACGCGCTCTCGGCCTTGGTCGGCCTATACCTTCCCGAAAGCGCGGCGGCGGGAGCCTCGCCGATCGGCGACTCGGCCCGCGCGGGCTCGGCCGGACCCGAGGAGGGCATCACCGTCTGGTATACGAGCGAGGCTTTAGTCCTCGAAGGCTCGTGGAAGAGAACGGACATGGGCGGAAGCGAGGCCTATCTTCTGGCCGGGCCCCGAGGTCCCGTCATCGTCCTGCGTCTGCCGAGCTATTACCTCTTCTTCGAGCTGCCCTCCGACGACTCGGACGGGCGGGCCTTCGTCCGGGCCTTCGATCGGAAGTTTTCGGCCTTTTTCGCGAACGCCGCAACTCCGGCCGAGCTCTCCTTTCCGGCATTCGTGGACTACTGAATCGGCTCCAGGCGCGACCGGAGATTCCTGTTGACCGCAGGTCGGCGAGCTTCTATTATTCGCTACTTAGGTACCCAAGCCGCCGAATCGGGAAGGAGGGCCAATGCCGGGACAGGTTGCGCAGATAGCCGAGCGGATCAAGGAGCTCAGGGAGATCGCCGGAATTTCGCTCGAGAGTCTCGCGAAGGGGATTCGCGTATCGTCCGACACCTATCGCGGCTACGAGTCGGGCGAGACCGATATCCCCGTCGGCGTGCTCTACGAGGTAGCGGGCTATTTCAAGATAGACCTTACGGAGATCCTCACCGGCGAGGCGCCGAGGCTGCACAAATACTGCCTCGTTCGCAAGGACAGGGGCGTCGAGGTTGAACGGCGCAGTCCCTATCGCTATCGGAGCCTCGCCTACAATTTCCTGCACAAGAAGGCGGAGCCCTTCCTCGTTACGGTGGAGCCGGGCCACGCGGAGGACGAAGTCTCCCTCAATTCCCATCCGGGCCAGGAATTCAATTACGTCCTCGAAGGCAGGTTGATGCTCGTGATCGACGGAACCGAGCTCATCCTGGAAGAGGGCGATTCGATATTGTTCGATTCGGGAGCCGACCACGGTATGAAGGCCCAGGGCGGCGGGCGGGCCCGTTTCCTCGCGATAATACTATAAGGGTGTACATTATGCTGCAAAGATTCCTAGCGCGGACCGAATATTCATCCTACGACGATTTCATCGCGAATTTCCGCATCGACGTGCCGGAAAACTTCAATTTCGCCTATGACGTCATGGACGAGCTGGCGAAGGAGAGGCCCGATTCGCCGGCCCTCGTCTGGTGCGACGAGGGCGGCGCGGAGGCGACCTTCACCTACGCCCAGCTCAAGCTCTGGAGCGACAAGGCCGCCAACTTCTTCGCGGCCTCCGGGATAGGCAAGGGCGATCCGGTCATGCTCATCCTCAAGCGCCGCTACGAGTTCTGGTTCGCCATCCTCGCCCTCCACAAGCTCGGGGCGATCGCGATCCCGGCGACCCACCTGCTCACGACCAAGGACATCGTCTACCGGAACAACGCCGCCGACATCAAGATGATCGTCACGATCGACGACGGGGCCGTCATGGCCCGAGTCGACGAGGCCCAGCCCGAGACGCCCTCCCTCGTCGCCAAGGCGACCTTGGGGGGGCCGCGGGAGGGATGGCTGCAGTTCAGGGCCGGTGTCGACAAGGCTCCGGTTTTCCGCGCGCGGCCCGCCGGAGCGGCCGCGTCCAGGAACGACGATATCATGCTCCTCTACTTCACGTCGGGAACGACGGGAATGCCCAAGATGGTGCGACACGATTTTACCTATCCCCTGGGCCACATCCCGACCGCGAAGTATTGGCAGGACGTCAAGGAAGGCGGCCTCCACCTCACGGTCTCGGACACCGGCTGGGCCAAGGCCATGTGGGGCAAGATATACGGGCAGTGGCTCTCGGAATGCGCCGTCTTCGTCTACGACTACGACCGCTTCGTCGCCAAGGAGCTGCTTTCAATAATTGCGAAACACGGCGTCACCTCCTTCTGCGCGCCTCCGACCATCTACCGTTTCTTCATAAAGGAGGACCTGAGCGCCTACGATTTTTCGAAGCTCGAGCGTTGCGCGGTCGCGGGCGAACCCCTCAACCCGGAGGTCTACAATCGCTTCAAAGAGGTGACGGGCATATCGCTCAGGGAAGGCTACGGTCAGACCGAGCTCACCGTCGCCGTCGCGACCTATCCCTGGATGGAGCCGAAGCCGGGATCCATGGGCAAGCCCTCGCCGGGCTACGACATAGACATCGTCGACGAGGATGGCCGCTCCTGCGAGGTGGGAGAGGAAGGGCAGATCGTCGTCAGGACCGCAAAGCGGAAGCCCGTCGGCATGTTCGGGGGATATTATCGCGACAAGGAGCTGACGGATTCCGTGTGGCACGACGGGCTGTATCGCACGGGGGATATGGCGTGGCGCGACGAGGACGGCTATTTCTGGTTCATCGGCCGGGCTGACGACCTCATCAAGAGCTCGGGATATCGCATCGGGCCCTTCGAGGTCGAGAGCGCCCTCCTCGAGCATCCCGGCGTCCTCGAATGCGCGATAACGGCGGTCCCGGACCCCGACCGCGGCCAGATCGTCAAAGCCACCGTCGTCCTGGCCAAGGGCTGGGTCGCCAGCGATGACCTGAAGCTCGAGTTGCAGGAGCACGTGAAGAAGGTCACCGCGCCCTATAAATACCCCCGCGTCATCGAGTTCGTGTCCGAGCTGCCCAAGACCATATCGGGCAAGATCCGCCGCGTGGAGATCCGAGGGAAGGAGTCTGTCGATTAATCAGGCCGAGATCGCGACTCCCTCGAGACGGGCTTCGCGGACGTCCTTGCCGTTGACGGCGGCGCGGAGGACGAGGGCGTAGTTGCCCGGGACCAGGGCCTCGGGTACGCTCGCCAGGACCGTGCCGGGCTGTATCAGGGGATAGAAAGGCGAGCGAGCCTCGACTCCCGTCGCGTCGACGAAGAATAGTCCCTGAGCGGGGGCCATCGGGTCGAAGCGGAGGCGCATCCCGCTTATCCGGACCATGCCGCTCGGGCGGATGAGGCCGGAGCTCTCGCCCGCGGCCAGCACCTCGCGAAGGTTCGGGGTGGAGAGGTCGGGCCTTTCCGCTCGGGAAATCTCGAGGGCGCCCGCGATCGACCGCTCGAAGGCCCGTCCGGGCCTGTGGTGGAGGCGCAGCTCGTGGTTGTTCGCCTGCTCCTTCGGGAGATAGGGCTCGTCGAGCGAGCCCATGCTACCCGATGCGCTCATGTAGAAGTTGCCGATCGGCGTCTTCACGGTCTTGCCCTCGGCGAGCTGTTTCTGCAGCTCCTCCTTGAAGAGCTGCATCGCGGCCAGGATGTCGACCCGCGAAAGTGTCGTGCGCCCCTCGGCCATGAAATCGACGAAGCGGTCGAACTCGACCAGCTCCGAGCTCGTCGAGCGCACGATATAGGGGCTGGGGCAATTGGGAAGGTATGTTTTGAGCACCGCTATATTGAGAGCCATAGTGATTCTCCTTTCTGATACTACTACGCTCGCGAGGCGGCGCAATGATTGAGGGCGGAGGCAGTATCAAGCGGTAAAGGAGGATTTTTCAGCTTGAAAAGCCGGACCGGACAGCTTGAAATGCCGAGCCGGACAGGCTGAAAAGCCTGACTGGACAAGCTGAGTAATTCCCCGGGACAGGCTGAAAGGTCGGACGCGACAGGTTGAGACACTCCGGCGCGAAAGAGGCCGTCGAGCCGTAAGCCTTCTGGCTATAGGCCTTCGGCTCCGTGTTTGCCTTTTTATAGTATGTGATCGAGGAAGCGCTGGGTGCGCTCTTCCTTGGGGTGGGCGAAAAGCTCGTCCGGGGCGGCCGACTCGATGATCTGCCCCTCGTCCATGAATACTACCTTATCCGCGGCCGCGCGCGCGAAGCCCATCTCGTGGGAGACGACCATCATGGTCATCCCATCCTTGGCGAGGTCGAGCATGACGTCGAGGACTTCCTTGATCATTTCCGGATCGAGGGCGCTCGTGGGCTCGTCGAAGAGCATGATCTTGGGCCTCATGGCGAGGGCTCGGGCTATGGCGACGCGCTGCTGCTGGCCGCCGGACAGCTGCTCGGGGTAGGAGTACTCCTTGTCGGCGAGGCCGACCCGCGCGAGTAGGTCGCGGGCGCTTTTTTGGGCCGCGGCCCTGTCCTCCTTGAGCACGATGAGGGGCGCGAGGGCGATGTTCTGGGCGGCGCTGAGGTGGGGGAAGAGGTTGAAGCTCTGGAATACCATCCCCACTTCCTCGCGGATCTTGCGGATGTTCGCGTGGGGGCTCGTGACGCAGTCGTCCTCGACCCAGATCTCCCCCGAGGTCAGGTGCTCGAGCCTGTTTACGCAGCGCAGGAGGGTGCTCTTGCCCGAGCCCGAAGGGCCGATGACGAGGACTACCTCGCCCTTGGATACTTCGAGGTCGACGCCCCTCAGGGCCTGGACGGGGCCGAAATACTTGCGTGCGTCCTTTATCCTAATCATGCCTTTGTCCATGGTTCCTTAGTCTCGTTTCCATGAGGCCCACGAGCCGAGAGAAGAAGAGCGTCATGATGAGGTAGATGAGGGCTACGATAGTAAAGGATTGCAGGTAATTGAAGGTGGTGGAGGCGTATTCGCGCCCTCGCCGCAGGAGGTCAGCGACGGCGAGGATCGAGACCAGCGAGGAGTCCTTGAGCAGGGCGATGAACTCGTTGCCGATCGGCGGCAGGATGACCTTTACCGTCTGGGGGAGGATGATCCGCCAGAGGGCCTGGGTCCTCGACATGCCGAGGGCGAGCGCCGCCTCCATCTGGCCTTTGGGGATGGACTGGATGCCGGCACGGAATATCTCGCCCATGTAAGCCCCGTAGCAGATGGACATGGCCATGACGGCGGATGCAGGGCCCTTCAGGTGCAGCAGAGGCCCGAGGGCATAGTAAATGTAGAACAATTGGACGAGGAGGGGGATGCCGCGAATCACCTCGACGTAGACCGTCGCGATCAGGTTGATGGGCTTCGTCTTGGCGATGCGCCCGAGGCCGGCGAGGAGGCCGAGGACCAGCGCGAAGAGAATGGACACGACCGTCACCCCGAAGGTGGCGACGAGGCCGCTGGGTACGATTGCGAGAATTTCAAGGTACGGCTTCGGCGACAGGACGGGCAGGATGACGATGGCGACGATGGCGCCGAAGAAAGAGATGTTCCAGGCCGAGAGGATGGATTTATCCCCGGTGCTGGGGATCAGGGTGCCATCGGTGACGTTGATGTTGAATCGGGGTAGCGCGGACTGCGCCGCCGACCCCGAGGCCGGCGGCGCCTTGCGCTTCCCTAGCTTGAGGAAGTCGCTCACGATGCTACTGCAGCCACTTCTTCTTCAGCGCGTCGAGAGTCCCGTCTTTCATGATGATGTCGAGGCCCTTGTTGATCAGGCCGAGCAATTCGCTGTCGCCCTTCTTGACCGCGACGCCGTAATATTCCTCGGTGAAAGGCACTCCTACGATCTTGAGCATGGCCTTGTACTTGTCGTTCTGGAGGACATAGCCGGCGGCCGTCGGCGAGTCCACGACGACCGCGTCCAGGCGGCCGATCGAGAGGTCCTCGACCGCGAGGCCGATATCGTCGTAGGTCTTCTTTTCCTTGACTCCCGGGATCTTGGCTACGGCGATGTCGCCGGTCGTGCTGATCTGCACGCCCACCGTGAGGCCGGCCAGGTCCGAAGGCGCGGACACGTTCATCGTGGCCTTGGGGACGATGATGACCTGCCCGGCGTTGAGATAGGGCGTGGAGAAGTCCATGGCGACCTTGCGCTCGTCGGTGATGGTTACGGACGAGAGCACGCCGTCGTAGTCTCCGGCATTGAGGCCGGCGAAGATGCCGTCCCAGGCCGTGCTCTTGACGACGGCCGTGAAGCCTTCGAGCTTGCCGATGGCGTTGATCATGTCGACGTCGAAGCCTACCACGTTCTTGTTCGCGTCGACGAACTCCATGGGCGGGAACGTCGCGTCGGAACCGAAGGTGTAGGTCTTGGCCTGCGCCCAAAGGGGAAGGGCGAGGGTCGTCAGGACTGCGAGAGCGAAGGCGATTCTTTTAGTGTTCATCCATTTACCTCCCAAGTAATTAAACAAGACAATAGGAACCGTTTGTATAAAAAGTCAATATACATGGATAAAAAGTATGATCACCACAACGAAAATTCATGCATCCGCAATATAACGGATTTTGCTTGAACAAAATAAAAGATGGTTGTACATTCAGCATAGTCACTGACCAAAACAAAAACCGGTCAGCAAAGAGAGCACTCGTATGGAACGAGCAATGATCCGCGATCGAGCCAACGCCTTGTTTTCGAAGGTTTCCTTCGCGAAGACTTCGGTCGCAGATATCGCCAAGGCCTGTGGCCTCGGCAAGGGAACGATCTATCTCTACTTCAAAAGCAAGGATGAGATAATCTTCGAGATAATCGAAGAGCGGATTGCTCGGATCGTGAAAGCGAAGGCTGTTTTTTTCGACGATATGGCCCTTCCGCTCGCTGCAAAAGTCCAGCGTTTCTTCGAAGACCTGGTGGACGAGTCATTCTCGCTCAAGGACCTCATATTCGGGCCCTTCGAAAATGTACAGGGCCGCATGTTCAAAGACATTTTCTTCAAGTATGGACGCTTTTACGAGTGGTGTATCGACAGATTCGCCGAAATCGTAGGGGCATATCCCGATTATGCCAAACGTCCGGCGGCAAGCCTCCGCGACGAGGCAAAGCTCCTCGTCGAACTGATGACGGGGCGAATGCTGCTCTTCCTTGTCGGCAGGGACTGGGACGATCGAGAGGGGCTCAAGGCGATCATGGGTCCCTTGTCTCTGCGACTCTTCGACTATGTGATCGGCCATAGCTGAAAAATTCGCCATTGGCGAAATAATTTTTCTCAAGGAGGTTTCTTCCATGAAGAAACAGGTAATCTCTGCCCTTTGCCTCGCCCTGGCCGCCTCGGCCTTCGCGGACGCCAGGGGCGACGCTATCGCTCGTGCCTATTTCGGGCTGCCTAAGGCCGATGACACCGTGGCTAAAGCGACCATGACGATCATCGACAAGACGGGCGGCAGAAAAGTCCGAAAGCTCGAGATAGACTATCGCGAGACTCCCCAAGGCAAGGATGCCTATCTCGTCTTTTCGGCTCCCGCCGACGTCGCCGGCACCAAGTTCCTGACGCTTGCGCACAAGGGTACGGAATCGGAGCAAAGGCTCTATCTGCCTGCCCTTAAAAAAACGCGTAAAATATCCTCTTCCGGCAAGGACGGGGCGTTCGTCAATTCGGATTTCAGCTTTTACGACCTGGAGGACAGGAACTTCGACGATAATTCCTACTCCTTCATCGCCAGTGACGTAGGCATCGACGACAAGGCTTTCGCGGGGATGAAATTCGACAAGATCGAGATGAAACCCAAGGATCAGGGCAGTCCCTATTCTCGGACGGTCGCCTACGTTAATCAGGACGACCATTTCGTCTATAAGCTGGAATGCTACGACAAGAAGGACGACGCGCTGTTCAAGACCTTTCTTTTCGTAAAGGTATTGAAGGTAAAAGGGTTTCCAATTCCCGTCCAGACTCTCGTCAATAACGACAAGAACGGCACCAAGACCCTTCTCGAGCTGAGCGACGTCCAGGTCAATATCGGCGCCAGCGCCGAGTTGTTCACCGAGAAAAACCTAGAGCGATAAAAGCAAGGACAGAAAGATGATACTCGCTGAAAAAGCGCTGCTGATAGCAGCGTTGGGCCTTGCCATGGCCGGCCCCGCATTCTCCGACGATTCCACCGCCCTCTTTTCCGACTCCACCGACGGACAAGCGCCAGGTTCGAGCTCGCAGGCTCCAGTCGACGCGACGACGAAGGGAAAAAGCGCCCAGGCCTTTACGTTGACCTTAAGCGGATCGAACGAGTTCGACTACCATTTTCCCCTCTACAGTGGCTCATATGATTACGACGGTGAAATGAAGTCGCCCGCCTTCACGAACGACTTCGGCGTCGAGATGGTCGACGGCAATATAAAATTGGTATCGCATTGGGACTTGGATATCATGCCCGATGGTCTCTCGACCGGCTTTCAATCCGGGAATGGCGCGGATTGCCGATACGGGATCTGGGGCAACGGCGCGCAAGTCAAGCCCCTCGAAAACTACGTGAGCTGGAGTCCGTCGGTCTTCAAGTTCGCCTTCGGCTATCAGATTTACTCCTGGGGCGTTGCGGACAAGGTAAATCCCACGGACAATCTGAATCCTCGGGACTACACGACGGGCTGGAACGCCGACAAAATCCCCGTCCTCTCCGCCGACCTGAATTGGTACGCGTCGGACCATATCTCGCTCGAGGCCGTCTTTGTGCCCTACGAGCAGATGGATATCTATCCGGTCAATTTCATCGACGAGATCACCGGCTCGAACCTCTCGCAGCTTGGCGCCACCGGCTCGAATGTCGGGTATTCTTCCCCCGCGTACGACCCCTCGAGTTCGGTGGCTGGCGGTAAATTGAGTTACCGCTCCTCCGTCTTGGATTTCTCGCTGAGCTACCTGTACGACCTGGATCCCTACTACACGCCCAAGATCACGACCCAGCTCACTCCTAACGGCTATGCGATCGGCTCGATCTCGCTCGATCGCCGGCGCATCAACCGCTTCGGCGCCGACGCGAAGACCACACTGGGCAAGCTCGGGCTCTGGTTCGAGGGTTGTTACAGTCTGACCGACACAAGCGGGAGCGACGACTATGCGGTGCGCGAGTCGCGGCTCGATTATACGCTCGGATTCGATGTGAGCTATGGCCCTGGCGAAACCTACTACATGAACATCCAGTATATCGGCAGCTATATTCCCGGCTTCGACACCGGTTACGGTTCCAGCTACCCTTCCGCTTTGGCCGTGCTTTCCAACCTGGGCAATCAAGCCTACATGCAGGAATATTACGAGCGCACGCTCGTTAATGCCCTCGGTCTCGAGACCGAGGGACTGCTCCAGGGCCTCACCCTCGACCTCAAATGGGAATTCCTCGACGGTCTCGTCACCCCCCAAGTCACCGCAGTCTATACGCTGCCTTTCCTGTATGACACGACTCAAGAGACTCGCTTCGGCAACCTCGGCTTGAACCCTGAGATAGACGTAAAGCCCGTCGATTCCTTCCATATTAAACTTGGGGCGGATCTGGCCTACGCCTGGTACAAGGCCGCCGGCGGCGGCAGCATCCAACTCGACACCAGCACCGATAGGCTCGGCATCTATACGCCCTACAACAACCTCTATCTCACGGTCCTCTATAAATGGAACTGCGATCCAACCAAATAGCCTGAAAAACCAAAGCCCCCTTCCCCCGTCGGGAAGGGGGCTAATCCCATCCAACCCACAGGAGTGATTCGTATGTTCGAGAGATTCCTTGCATGGAGCGCCAAAGTATTTCGCAAGCCTTGGCCGATCGTCATCGCAGCCGCGCTCCTGACCATATTCTTCGCCTTCGGCATTCCGCGGCTCAAATTCGACAACAATATCAAGACGATGCTTCCCGGAACGAGCCCCGACCTGAAGGTACACGACTACTACGAAGACGAGAACCGCTTCGGCGCGAGCGACATGATTTTCGTAGGCATCGCCATGGACGACGCCTACTCCGAGGCCTCGCTCAAGTACCTGAAGTCGGTCGAGGACGAGATAACGGCGATCGGCAGGGACCTTCCCGGCCAGAATGTCGCCGGCCTCCTCGGCCTGAAGCCCGAAGAGGGGGCGAAAATCGTCGAGGCCCTCCGCGGCGTCGGGATAAATGAGATCAATTACGGGGAGACGCTTACGCCCCTCGTATCCTCCCCGGAGAAACTCGTCCAGGCCTTCGGCTGGGACGAGCCCTTCGCCGACAAGGTCGCCAGGTCCGCGGCCAAGGTAGACTCGCGTAAGCTTTACGACGCCTACGAGAACCCGATCGAGAAGACGGAAAGCATCGTGAGCGCGGACTATCTCGCCTACGAGGACGACTCTCTCGTCGTCAGGAAGCTTCTGCAGGACGAGGAGATCGGGCCCGACACGGGCGCCGCCCTGAAGAAGCGGGTTCAGAGCTGGGATCTCTACAAAAACGCGCTCGTGTCCAACGACGGGGAATTGGCGACCATACTTGTGGCGCTCAACACGCACGACATCGACATCAAAGGCTCGCTCGACCGTTCACTGACCCGGATGCTCAAGTCCAAGGCGGACCCGGCATTCAAAACCTACCTGGACGGCGAGCCGGTCATCGAGGAGATGATTTCGCGCTACATGGTGCAGGACATCGGCCTCCTCCTCCCGCTCGTCGTGCTAGTTGTCCTCGGCATCCTCTTCCTCTGCTTCCGCAATGTCCAGGGAGTCGCCTATCCGTCCGCGGTAATCCTGATGGCCGTCATTTGGGCATCGGGCGCCATGGCTTATCTCGGGATTCCGGTGACCGTCGTCGGCACGGCAATGCCCGTCCTCCTCGTGGCCATCGTATCGGCCTACGGCATCCACCAAATGAATCATTATTTTCTCGACCTTCGGAACGACAAGCTCACCATCCTCGATACGAATATGAAGACCGTCGGCCTGGCCATCCTACTCTCGGGCATCACCGTGATGGTCGGATTCGGATCGCTCATATCCTCAGCCTTCGTTCCGATACGGAATTTCGGGATCCTTACGGCCTGGGGCGACCTGGTCGGCGTGGCGGGAGCGCTCTATGTCCTCCCGGCCCTCATTTTAAGCTCGCGCAGGCCGAAAACCGCCTTCTCCGTCGAGGACAGCGAGGATCTCAAGGCCTCGAAAGGCTGGGTGAGCAGAATTCTCGGCGGCTTCGTGAGGCTGAACCGAAAGGCCTCGCCCGCCGTGGTGGCGGTTTCCGTCCTTGTCGCCCTCGGATTCTTCTACGGCATGTTCCTGGTCAAGACCGAATTGAACAATGTGGCCCTCTTTAAAAAGGGAGAATCGGTTCGCGTCTCCGACGATATCCTTAATGAGAAGCTGGCGGGCACGCAGGTGCTCAACGTGGTGCTCGACTCCGATCTCAGCGATCCCACAAAGCGCGTCGAGGGAAAGTCCGACGGCGAGATAGTCGAGCTAACGACGCCCGAGGTCCTCGGAAAGGTGGACGCCTTCGCGACCGATATCCAGAAGCGCTTCCCCTTCGTCCGAAAGGTCCTCTCCTTCGACGATCTGCTCAAGAAGATGAATATGGAGATGAACGGCGGAGATCCGGCGTACTACTCGATCCCGCAAAGCAAGGAACTCATCGGCCAATACCTGCTCATTTTTACCGGCGACTTGAAGAGCGTGCTGTCTCCCGACCACGACAAGCTGCGCATCAGCATAAACATGAAGCGCGGCTCGAGCGAGGACGTGGAGAGCGTCCGCAAGTACTGCATCGCGTATTTCGGCGAGGACTTCCTCAAGGCGAATCATCTCCAGGTGAGGATCACCGGAGCCGCCCACCTATACTATGTCGCGAACACTCTCCTCGTCGACGGAACCTTCAAGAGCATCTATATATGCCTCGGCGTGGTTTTCGTCCTCCTCCTTTTCGTGCTCAGGGACTTCTGGACGAGCGTCATAGCCCTCGTGCCCATCTTCATCACCCTCCTCATCGATTTCGGCATGCTCGGCTACTTCAAGATCCCGCTCAACGCGGGGACGGCTATGGTCTCCACCGTGGCGATAGGCATCGGGGTCGATTATTCCATCCATTTCATTACCTGGTTCCGGAACGAGCTCCACAAGGATGGAGACATCAATCTCGCCCTCGAACGCAGTATCATGCACAAGGGTCGGGCGATATTGTACAATATGTTCGTCATCACGGGCGGCTTCCTCGTCATGTCAGTCTCACGCTTCATTCCCCTCGTCCAATTCGGCATCCTTACGGCGATTTGCATGGTCACGACCGCGGTCGGCGCGCTCGTCGTCGTGCCGGCCATCATCAGGCTCCTCGCCCGGCGAAACTACGCTTTCCTATACATGGGAACAAGAAGATAAATTGACACCGGTCGTGCATGGCGTGTATACCACAAGCGCCATGCACACCAATGTCGGAGCCCTCGCGGCTCTCGGAACCGCCTTCGCCTGGACGCTCACGGCCCTCGCATTCGAGTATGCCGGGAAGCGGATCGGGGCGGTAGCCCTCAATTTTTTGAGGCTCGCGGTCGGTTGCCTCTTCCTGGGCCTTTATTGCCTCATCGCGCGGGGGAGCTTCTTTCCCTTCGACGCGCCTTTATCCGCCTGGGCATGGCTCGGTCTCTCCGGCCTGATCGGCCTCGTCATCGGCGACCTCCTCCTTTTCCAGTCCTTCATCGATATCGGCTCGCGCGTCGCCATGCTCATCTATGCGACGGCCCCCGCGTTTACCGCTGTCCTGGGCTTCCTGGTCTTCGGCGAGCGAATATCCCTCCTCGGGATCGGAGGCATGTGCCTCACCTTGGCCGGGATAGCGATGGTAGTCTTCGGCCGTCGTTCCGGCCAAGCCGGATCCTCCGGCGCGCCGGTGAATCGACCGCACAGGCTTCGCGGCCTGGTCCTGGCCGGAGGCGCCACTTTGGGACAGGCCGGCGGCCTCATCCTGAGCAAGATCGGAGCGGGGAGCGGGGCCGGGGCCATGGATCCCTTCGCGGGGACTCAGATCCGCGTGAGCGCCGCCGTGCTCGGCTTCGCGATAGCCCTGATCGCGACGCGCTCCTGGCGAGGGATCGGCGCGGCCCTGAAGGATCGCAAGGCGATATGGAGCCTCAGCCTGGGTTCCTTTTTCGGGCCTTTCCTCGGAGTTTCCTTGAGCCTACTCGCCGTACAATCGGGCGATGTAGGGATAGCGTCGGCCATCATGTCCATCGTCCCCGTCCTCATCATCGCGCCTTCGGCCTTGATTCTCAAGGAGAGGGTGGCCTTGCGCGAGATCATGGGATCGGTCATAGCCGTCGCCGGCGTCTTCGCGCTTTTCCTGGCCTAGGCCGGTGATTGCCCGATGGCGGCGCTTGAGGGATACTGAGGGCCAGGAGTTCAATAATGAGCCTCGCCGCGTCGTTCGCCCTCGTCTTCGCCTGCCTCGTCGTCATCGCGATGCTTGTCGCCCTTCTCCGGGCCCTGGCCACGCCCCGCGCCCGGGCGCCCGGCCTATCCCTCGCCGAGGGCGCGTTGAAGGATGCCATCGGCGTGGAGGACGAGCTCGCGGCCGCGACGAAGCGCCCGACGGTATCCAGCTATGACAAGGATGCCGAGGACGACGGGGCTTTCGCGGCCTTCAAGAAGGATCTCGAGGGTCTCTACCCCAAGGTCCACGCCGCGCTCGATCGCGAAGAGATAGGCGATCGAGCCCTGCTTTTCACCTGGAGGGGCTCGGATGGAAGTCTCGCCCCGGCCATCCTCTGCGCGCACTTCGACGTAGTCCCCGCGGAGGACGCCGAGCGTTGGCAGCACGGGCCATTTTCCGGCGACATCGCCGAAGGCTTCGTCTGGGGCCGCGGGACTCAGGACATCAAGCTCACCCTCGTCGGCGCCCTCCACGCGGCCGAGCGCCTCATCGGCCGGGGCTTCGCGCCGAGGCGCAGCATCTATTTCGCGTTCGGCGGGGATGAAGAGATCGGGGGCTATCGCGGTGCCCGGCTCATCGGCGAGACTCTGGCCTCCCGCGGCGTTCGGGCATCCTTCCTTCTCGACGAGGGCGGCCCCATAGCGGACGGCATGCTTTCCTTCGCGGACAGACCTTTAGCTTTCGTCGGCATCGCGGAGAAGGGCTACATGGACGTCCTCGTCGAGGCTACGGGCGCGGGCGGCCACGCCTCGATGCCGCCGCGCAGGACGGCCGTGGGCGAGCTCGCGCGAGCGGTCGCCGCCATGGAGGCTTCCCCTCCGCGCGCCCGGCTGGGATACGCGGTACGCTCCTTCCTCGACGGGCTTTCCCCCTACTCGCCCTTCGGGATCCGCCTCCTATTCCGCAATCTCTGGCTCTTCGGGCCCATCGTAAAGCTGGCTTTCGGCGCGGACCGCATGACCAACGCCATGATCCGCACGACCCTCGCCCCGACGATGCTCGAGGGCAGCTCGAAGGAAAACGTGCTCGCCGACAGGGCGACGGCCAATGTCAACGTGCGCATCCTGCCGGGCGAATCCTCGGGCCCCGTCCTGGCGAGGATGGCCCGGATCGCGAAGAGCTTCGGCGCGACGGCGCGGATCGCCCATCCCGAGGCCCTCGTCGAGCCCCTGCCCGAGTCCCCGGTCGATCACGAAGGCTACGAGGCGATAGAGGCCGCCCTGGCGGCGTCCTTCCCCGAGGCGGCCGCCGTGCCCTTCCTCTTCAGCGCCGGGACCGATACCAAGCACTATCGCGGCGTCGCCGAGGCGATGTATCGCCTGACGCCCTTGCGGCAGACCCCGGCGGACCTCGATGGGGTCCATGGGCGCGACGAGCGGGTCGAGATCGGCAATCTCCGACGCTGTGCCCTCTTCTACGAGAAGCTGATGGCGGATCTTTAGAGGCTCGGACGGCTCGAAAGCGACCGATCCCCATCCGATCGCCCCGAATGGCCTCGTCCTTGTATCTGAACATAGCTTAATGCTAATATGCCCCATCAACGAGGTGGCGATGAACAGTCTCGGTATCAATGTAGGCTCCTCGAGCCTGAAGATGGTTTCGCTCGAGGGCGACTCGATCGCCTGGAGCGTCGTATTGCCCCACGAGGGCGACTTCCTCTCGGCCGTCCGCAAGGCCCTCGCCGGCCGCGCCGTCAAGGCGGGCACTCCTTCCCTCGTCACCGGAAACGAGGGCCGGGGCCTCTTCGCGCTCAACAACACGATCGAGCCCCTCTGCATAGAGGCCGCCCTGCGCGCCATCGGCGAGAAGGTCGACGCGGTCGTGACGATGGGCGGCGAGGATCTCATCGTCTACACCGTCGACGAGCGCTGCTCCATAGTCAACAACTTCTCGGGCAACAAGTGCGCCTCGGGCACGGGCGAGTTCTTCAAGCAGCAGCTCGCGCGGATGGACATGGGGCTCGAGGACGCCGCGAAGGTGGGAAGCGACGCGAAGGTGATGCCCCTGTCGACGCGCTGCTCCGTCTTCATGAAGTCCGACTGCACCCACCGCCTCAACAAGCGCGAAGCCACCAAGGACGATATCGTCGTCTCGCTCTCGATGGTGATGGCGACGAAGGTGGTCGACTTCCTGAAGCGCGCGAAGGTCATGAAGGGACGCGTCATGCTCACCGGCGGCACGACCCTCAACCCCCACATCCTCCGCTTCATCAAGGAGTCCGCGCCGGAGATCGATTTCGTGATTACGAAGGAAGCCTCCTACTTCGAGGCCTACGGCGCCGCGATACTCGCGCGCGAATCGGGAACGCCCTTCCCGGGCGGCGAAAAGCTCCTGCGCAGCAACGAGATCCGCTTCGACCGGCTCGATGACCTGAACGGCTCCCTGGCCAAGGTCCAGTACTTCGAGGAGAAGACGGGGCCCGTGCGGGCGGGACGCGAGTACATCCTGGGAGTCGACGGCGGCTCGACCACCACGAAGGCTTGTCTGATCGACTTTCTGACCGACGAAGTCGTCGCCTCCCACTACGGCCGCACCCACGGTGATCCGGTCAAGGCCTTGAAGCTCTGCCTCGAGGAGATCCGCAAGAAGATAGCCGCCGATATAGGCGACGCGCCGATGAGCATCTCCCTGGCCGCTACGACGGGCTCCTCGCGCGAGATCCTCGGCGTATTCCTCGAGACCCAGGGCGTCTACAACGAGATCATCGCCCACTCCGTCGGCACCACCCACTTTTCCAAGGACGTGGATACGATCTTCGAGATCGGCGGCCAGGACGCGAAGTACGTCCTCCTCAAGAACGGGGTGCCGATCGACTACGCGATGAACGAGGCCTGCTCTGCCGGCACGGGCTCCTTCCTCGAGGAGTCGGCCCAGGGCGACCTCAACATCCGCAGCGCCGCGGAGATCGGCGACATCGCGCTGACCGCGAGAGCCCCCCTGAAGTTCGGCGAGCACTGCTCCGCCTTCATCAACTCGGACATACGCAAGGCCGTCCAGCAGGGGGCGACCCGCGAGGACATCACCGCGGGCATCGTCTGCTCCATCGTCTCCAACTACCTCAATCGGGTGGTCGGCAACCGCTCCATCGGCCAGAAGGTCTTCCTCCAGGGCGGCGTCGCCAAGAACAAGGCGGTGCCCCTCGCCTTCGCCATGCTCCTCGGCAAGCCGATACTGGTTCCGCCCTCGCCCGAGCTGATGGGTTGCTACGGCGTCGGGCTGCTCGCGCGTCAGAAGCACGCCGATGGCCTCCTCGCCAAGGACTCCTACGACCTCGCCGAGATCGGCTCCCGCGAGATAGTCTACGATAGCGTCTTCCAGTGCAAGTCCTGCGAGAACCTTTGCCCCATACAGATCCTGAAGGTGGGCGGCGCCAGGTACATGTTCGGCGGCAGGTGCAACAAGTACACGAACATGCGCAAGAAGGCCAAGGAAATCCAGGTCTCGGACTGGGTCCACGAGCGCACCGACCTCCTCTACGTCCGCTCGGCGCCCGATCCCGCGGATTTCGTCGCCAAGCGGGACTTCGTCGTCGGGATACCCAAGTGCTTCTCCGTGCATACCCTCTACCCCTTCTACTCCTGGTTCTTCCACGGCTTGGGCATCAAGACCTTCCTTTCAGAGGAGGTGGACCACGAGGGCGTCGCCCGCGCCGAGAGCACCTACTGCTTTCCCGCGGAGATCGCCCACGGCGCCGTCGAGGACGTGTGGAAGAAGGGGGCCGACTACGTCTTCCTGCCCCACTTCCGCGACATGCCCAGCTACGAGGAGGACGTCCACGCCAACTTCTGTCCCATCACCCAGGCGCTGCCCTACTATATAAAGAAGGCCTTCCCCGATATCCCGGAAGGCAAGATCCTCGACGTCGTCGTCTCCTTCAAGTTCGGCAGGGCCAAGGCCCTCGAGCACTTCGTCAAGCTCGGCGAGCGCCTCGGCATAGGGTCGCGGAGATCGAGCGCGGCCTTCGACCTGGCCTCGAAGCAAACAGGAAGACTATTTCAAGGCAGGCCGCCGCGCTCGGCAGGCGCGCCCTCGACGAGGCGCGGAAGGCCGACAAGCCCGTCATCGCCGTGCTCGGGCGGCCGTACAATGCCTACACTGCCGACGCGAACATGGGCATCCCGCGCAAGTTCACGAGCCGCGGCTATTCGGTCATCCCCTTCGATCTCCTGCCTTTCGAAGACGAGACCATCTTCGCGAACATGTACTGGTACTACGGGCAGCAGGACCTGAAGGCCGCCGCCCTTATCAAGGACGAGCCCAACGTCTACATCACCTACGTCTCCAACTTCTCCTGCGCTCCCGACTCCTTCATCCTCCACTATATCAAATGGATGATGGGCATGAAGCCCTTCCTCATTCTCGAGCTCGACTCCCACTCGGCCGATGCCGGCATCGATACCCGCGTCGAGGCCTTCCTCGACATCATCGACGGCTACCGCTCCAAGCTCACCGACCTTCGCGAGGAGCGCTACGACAACGGCCTTCGGTTCATCAACAAGAAGGGGGAGGAGTTCCATCTTCTCGATACCGCCTCCGGCGAGAAAATTCCCATCCGCGACAACAAGCGCGTCAAGCTCCTCCTGTCCAACATGGGCGACCTATCGACCGAGCTCATGGGCGCGGTGCTCCGGGGCGTCGGCATCAACGCCGAGGCCATGCCCGTCGCGAACCGCAAGACCATCCAGGTGGCCCGCTCCCACGCCTCGGGCAAGGAGTGCGTGCCCAGTCATATCGTCCTGGGCTCGGCCCTCCAGTTCTTCGCCTCGGAGAAGTACCGCAAGGACGAGCTCTATATCCTCTTCGTGCCCATCACGACCGGCCCCTGCAGGACCGGCCAGTACTTCGTCTTCTTCGAAAATCTCTTCCGCGACATGCGCCTCGAGAACGTAGTCGTGATGACGATGAGCGCCGACAACTCCTATACCGAGCTCGGGCCCGACTTCTCCAAGAACATGTGGTTCACGCTCGCGATCGGCGACTACATGAAGGACGTGCAGAACTCGCTCAGGGCCTGCGCCGCCGATCCCGCCGAGGCGGTGACCCTGTTCAATCGGAGCTGGCGCAAGCTGATGGCTATCGCCGAGAAGGACATCACGAAGATCATGCCGACCCTGCGGAAAATCGCGGTCGAGGTCGCCTCGATCCCCCTCCGCAAAAAGCTCGAGGAGGTACCCCGGGTCCTCATAGTCGGGGAGATCTACGTGCGCCGCGACGACTTCGCCGTCGACGAGCTCGTGGGCCTCTTCAGCTCCAAGGGCATCATGGCGAAGATCGCGGGCATCGGGGAATGGATACACTACCTGGACTTCGTCCGCGAGTACGACCTGAAGAAGCGCCTCCGGCTCCTGCCCCTCGTCAAGCGGCCCTTCTCGGACGAGGCCAAGAAGCTCCTGCGCCTCCGCATCGAGGAAATGTGGAAGCATTGGGTCGAGAACCGCGTCAAGCGCGCCCTCGCTCCGGCCAGGCTCATTCCCCATACGCCGCACGATATGAAGAAGATCATGGCCAACACGTCGAAATACTTCGTCAATCACGAGCTCAACTCGGAGATCGCCGTCTCTTCGGGCGTCGCCGCCACCGCGATGGAGGAAGGCTATTCGGGCATAGTCAACATCTCGCCCTTCGCCTGCCTGATAGGCCGAGTCATCGAAGGCCTCTTCACGCCCTGGGCGCGCGAGCGCGACTATCCCGTGATCTCCGTCGAGGTCGACGGGAACCTCCTTCCGCCCTCGATCGTGAACAAGCTCAATATCTTCATGGTCAACGTCCTCCGCCACGGCGGGGCCGACAATATCGGCGTGTTGATCGAGGAGCTGGCGAAGGCGAAGCCCGAGGTCGAGGAGGAGGAGTCGGTAGAGGCATGATTTATACCAACGCGCGACAACGACTCCCGAATAGGCTATTTCTTTTTGTACACCTCTTTCCGATCCCCGACCTTTAAGACGAGGATCAGAATCCTATCGTCTTTTATCTGGCATACAAATCGAAGAGAACCACGGCGATACTTCCAATACTCGCTGAGTTTACCAGAGAGTGCCTCTCCAATACTTCGGGGATTCTCCAATTT
>CAVZVX010000156.1:0-78009 GCA_963778775.1 uncultured Spirochaetota bacterium
ATACCCGGGAAAACCCGGGTCAGGATAAAGAACCTCGTCCCCAGGCTCCAGCAAGGCCATCATGGATTGAAACAGAGCGATCTTGCAGCCCGGCGCGATAACGATATTGGCGGGCGACACCTCAATGCCGCGGGTGCGTGCGAGATACACAGCAATTTCTCCCCGCAACGCGGGCACGCCGGCTACGGCACAATAGCGATCCTTCCCCTCCGCGAGCGCTTTTGCGGCCGACTCGATCACCGACTGGCCGGGATGAAAATCAGGCTCGCCCAGTTCCAGATGAATGATCGAGCGCCCCTGCGCCTCCAGTTCCTTCGCGCGAGCGAAGACCGACAAAGCACCCTCGCCGCTCATCACTGACATTCTTGACGCAATGGATCGCATGAATCTCCGATTCTCTTACAAGCCTTTATACATGCCGCCGTCGACCAGCAAAGTCTGGCCGGTGATGTAGGAGGCGCGTTCCGACGCCAGCCATACGATCGTTTCCGCGAGTTCCCGCGGATCGCCTAAACGCTTGAGCGGCGCGTCGGCGGCCCAGGCATCGAAAATCTCCTGCTCGCTTGCCAGGCGCAGACAGGTCCTCGCGGTCGGCGGTTCGTGGATGGCGAGCCCGGAACTGGTCGAAGCGGGCGACTGGCAGAGGATCGAGAGACTCTGCCACGAAGCCGTCTTCGCCCTGCACGGCTTCTCCTTCGCGCATGTCGGAATCAATTGCTCAAGCGTCGACGTGGCAGGTACGGCCGCAGCATCGCTCGCCTCGCTCTTCGGCTTCTCCTCCAAGGAAGGGGCGTCCTCGATATTCATATCCGACGCGATAGAGCTCCTCAAGTCTCCAGGCCCGGGAGAGCGAGGCCACATAGCGATCAGGTGCAATGACGCCGAGCGGGCGGCGGCCTATCTACGGGGCATGGGAGTCGATATCCTGGCGGGCACGGAGCGACGCGACGAAGGCAGGCTCAATGCGGTCTACCTCGATCTCTCGATCGGAGGCTTCGCGATCCATCTCGTCCGGGCCTAAGGTCCGGCTCGCCGCTATTTCAGCTTGAATACCATTTGAGTCGGGCTCACGAACCGCAGTGAGATAATGAGGCAGGTCATCGCGATGAGGAAGTAGATTACGGCTAGGGCGTCGACCGCCTGGGGAGGACGCGATCCCGCGGCGTAGGCGTCGGCGTAAAGCGCGACGACGATAGTCTGGCTCCGGCCTCCGGCGACGAGATAGGTCAAGTCGAACATCGATATCGCCTTGACGAGGGACAGGATGCCGGCCGTAAGGATTCCGGGCACCGTGAGCGGCACGAGGATTTTCCTGAAGATGGTCCACCGGCCCGCGCCGAGCATTTTGGCGGCCGATTCGAGATTCGCGCCTACCTGCTCGATGAAGGGCATGAGGACCAGCACCATGAAGGGAACGATCGGCACCAGATTGACCAAGATGACGCCGATGACTCGGGCGGCGAGGTGGAATTTATAGCAGAGCATGGCGAGGGGAATCCCGTAGGTCATCGGCGGCACGATCATCGGGAGGAGGAGGAGGGAAAGCACGAGGCCCTTTCCCTTGAATTCCTGGCGAGCGAGGACATAGGCCGCCGGGAACGCAATGAGGAGGGCGATGAGCACGTCCGCGATGACGACGGTGAAGGTGACCGAGAGGAGGCTCGGAATGTCATGGTCGGAGGCGGCGTACGCATACCATTCCTTCGTGAGGTAGGGAGGAAGTATACCCGAGTACCAGCCCTTCGAGAGCGAGTTGAGAACGACGGTCAACAGGATGCCGAGAACGATGAAGACATATATCGCTATAGCCGCGAAAAAAAGCACGCTGGAAAACCTGGGTTTGCCGCTCATCCCGCTCATCCTTTCCCTACCATCGAGACCCCTTTGTACATATTGCTCCTCCAGGCTAAAACGAAGGAAATGACCGCGAGCTCGATCGCCGCCATCACCATCGAGATGGCGGATGCGGCGTTGAAATTGAATTTTTCGAATGCCCATTGGTAGGCCGCTATCGCAATTACACGGGTCGGACCCGAGGGCTGCCCCAGAAGGACGGCCGAGGGGAAGACCGAGAAGGCCATCACGAAATTGAGGCAGAAGGAGATCGCGATACCGGGGACCATCAGGGGGAAGAGGATCTTCCAGAAGGTCTGCCACCTGTTGGCGCCGAGCATCTGGCTGGCCCTCTCGAGATCGGGATTGATGCCCGACACGTAGCCGAGAAGCATGAGGAAAGCGTAAGGGAAACCCTGGAGGCCGAGGGATATCACGACGCCGAGGACGTTATGAGTGAACCTGAAGGGCTCTTTCACGATGCGGAGGACCATGAGAAGCTGGTTGAGCCAACCGGCGGGCCCCATGAACGTCAGCATGCCCTCGGATATTAAAACCGTTCCCAGGGTGATGGGGACAATGAGGAAAAAGGTGATCAGCTTCTCGCCTCGCATCCCGTGTCGCATGTAATAGGCGAAGGGGACGGCTAGGCCGACATTTATCAAAGTGATCGGCATCGCGATCTGGAGCGTTACCCAGACGGTATGGAGGTCGCGGGCGTCGCTGAAGAAGCGAACGTAATTGGACAGGGAGACCTCCCCCGTCGCGGTAGTCAGACTAAGGAAAAGGCCGTAGGCGAAAGGGTAGAGAAAGAGGAGGATGAGGAAGACGAGGGCCGGCAGCAGCAGGGGGAGAATCCCGCTCCGGGACGCGCCCTTCACGGCGTCCACCCGGCCGCCTCCGCGGCCGTCTCCGTCGGCGCGAAGAGGAGGATTTTTCCGGGAGGAATGGAGATCGCGAGTCGCTCGCCTTCCTCGATCCGGCTTGCGGTACGGAGATCGATACGGAGTTCCGGTTCGGCCGACTCGGACCCGACGAGGTTGGCGCTGACTTGGCTGACCTGGCCCTGGTATTCGACGAGGGTCGCGAGGCAAGCCAGCGGATTTCCATTGGCCGCAGGCCCGACTTCGACGTCCTCGGGCCTTATCGCGGTCCGAAGCTCGGTTCCGCTCCTTTGGGCCGAGGCCAGGAGCTCTCGGCGCGGATCGCCTCGCGGCCACGCGAGCCGGGCCGTGAGCGGGATGCCTTGGGCGTCCAAGCGAGCCTCGATCGCTCCGTCTATCTCGCGCTGGGATTCGACCTTCACCGTCCAGGCATTCTTGAAGCCCATGAAGTCCGCGACGAAGAGATTCGCCGGATCGGAGAAGACCTCGGCGGGAGTGCCGACCTGCTGTATGCGGCCCAAACGCAGGACGACGATGCGATCCGAGAGCGCTAGAGCTTCCGTCTGGTCGTGGGTGACGTAGATCGTCGTAACCTTCAGCCGCTCGTGGAGGGCCTTGAGCTCGTACCTCAACTCGACCCGGAGCTTCGCGTCGAGGTTGGAGAGCGGTTCGTCCAGCAGAAGAAGCCGCGGTTCGAGGACGATGCAGCGCGCGATGGCGACGCGCTGCTGTTCGCCGCCCGACATCTGGGCGGGATATTTCGCGGCGTAGCCCTCCAGATGCACGAGCCGTAAGGCGGTATCGACCCGTCTCGCGATATCGGTCCTTCGGACTCTGCGAAGCCTGAGTCCGAAGGCTACGTTCTCGAAGACCGTGAGGTGGGGGAACAAGGCGTAATTCTGGAAGACCATGCCGAACTCGCGCTTTTCCGGAGGAATCTTGTCGATCGTATTGTCGATGCACTCGTCGTCGATCCAGATCTCGCCGCTCGTGATCGGAATGAGGCCGGTGATGCAGTTGAGAGCCGTGGATTTGCCGCAGCCCGAGGGCCCGAGGAAGGTGACGAATTCGCCCTTGCCGAACTCGAGCGAGAAATCGTCGACCGCGATCTTCTCGCCGAAACGCTTCGTCATGCGCCTGACCGATATCTTCTTGAAGTCCTTCATTGGCTCCCCGTGGTCTTGATGGCTATCCCGACGCAAGGCGGCGGCCGCGGAGAGGACCGCGGCCCGCCGTCGGGACCCGAACGATTATTTCTTTATCTTTGCGCCGACGAGCTGGTCCCACAAGTCCATGGCTTTGACCATGTCCACGGGATCGAGCTGCGTCGTGAAGGGGAATTTCGCGATCGCCTGATCGTAGGCGGGACGGATCGCTCCTTTTACAGCCGCCTGGCTGGCGGCAGGAGCCATATCGAGGGTGACGCCCTTGATGGCGGGACCGGGGTAGAAGTACCCATTGTCGAAAGTGACAGCCTGCTGGGCCGGCATCATGATCCATTTGATGAGCTCGATCGTTACAGCGAGCCTGTCCTTGTCGAGGCCCTTGGGGACGGCCATGAACTGGGCATCGTTGACCCAGGTCGTGTGGTCAAGAAAGAAGCCTTGGAAATTCGCGGGAATCGTCGCGAGGATGCGCTGTTGCATGTCCCAGCCGAGATGGCTCGCGAGGATCCAGCGGGTGCCCTGTCCGAGTTCCTTGAAAGTAATGCCGGTACCGGTCGGGTAATAATCGATGTAATTGTCGAGCTCCTTGAGGTAGGCCCAGGTCTTGTCCCAAGTCATTGGATCTTTCGGGTTCTTGTCGCCAAGGATGTAGGGCAGGCCCATGAGGAAGGCGCGTCCGGGACCGGAATTAGCGGGACGGGCGTACATGAACTTGCCGGGGTTGGCCTTGGCCCAGGCCAGAAGTTCGGCGGCGGTCCTGGGAGGATTCGGGACCTTGTCCGGATTGTAAGTGAACATGGGGCCGCCCGGGCACCAGACCATGGTTATGCCGTATCCCTTGAAAAGATCGTAGGCGGCTCTTGCCCCCGGAAGGTAATTGTCGATCGTATTCTGGAAGGCGGTCGCGTACTTCGGCATCAGCTGCTCGTAGATATCCATATCCAAGCCCGAGGCCATCGCGTCGTAGCCGGTGAGGACGAGGGTGGTGTCGAGGTTGCCGGCCATCTGCTGCGCCTTGATCTTGGACGGCAGCTCCGGAGCGGTGAGCTGGATATACTCGATATCCGACACTAGATTCGGATGTGCGGCCTTGAAAGACTCAAAGGCGGGCTTGGACAACGCGAGATTTCCCGCGACGTCGATGATGCTGAGCTTGACAGGCTTGGCGACCGTGATTTGAGCGGCGGCGTTCACGACGAAGAGCGCCGAGACGATCAGCAGGAGCACTCCGACTCTGGATTTCACCAACATAACAGCCTCCGATCTGAAACGAGATTTGAGTTAACGCTAACGTAATTGTACTTGCCTTCCCCGAATTGTCAATGATAAACTTCGTGCTAATCATGCCCAATAAACGATGCACGGTGGAGGACGTGGCCATCGCCGCGGAAGTCTCCATCATGACGGTTTCCCGTGCGATCAACGATCGCCCCGGAATGAGCGACGAGGTTCGCCGACGAGTCCTCGAGGCTGCGTCAAGCCTGGGCTACCGTCCCAGTCGCGTGGCGCGCGGGCTCGCTATGCGCAAAACCTCCACGCTAGGCATCGTCCTACCCGACATGGCGAACCCGTTTTTCGCCATTCTGGCGAAAGCGGCGACGGACGTGGCGCGCGCCTCCGACAAGAACGTATTCATCATGAACACGGACGAAGACCCGAAGCTCGAGCGAGAAGCGCTGTTTTCGCTCGCGGGCGAGGCGATCGACGGAGTGATCGTAACGGGGTCGCGTCTTCCGGTGTCTTCCCTCGCGATGGCCATTTCTTGCTTCGATGCAGCCGTGCTGGTCAACGGGGACCGTATCGGTCCTCGCGTGGATACGGTAAACGTCGACGATCGATCCGGCGCCATAGAGGCAGTCTCCTACCTTATCGGCAAAGGCCGCCGGCGTATCGGGTTCATCTCGGGCCCGAGGACATCCTTGAGCGCCCGACGCCGTCTCGCCGGCTATACCTGGGGCCTCAAGGCCGGAGGCTTGCCCTTCGATCCCGATATTGTCGTGCGCTGCGTGCCTAATCTCGACGGTGGAGTTTCGGCTACGAGGGCGCTCCTGGCGAGAGCCGGCCCCATCGACGCCATACTCGCCTATAATGATCTGGTGGCGATAGGAGCGATGCGCGCCCTAGGCGAGGCGCGTCGACGCGTTCCAGCGGATGTGGCGGTGATCGGAGCGGACGACGTGCCCTATGCCTCGCTCGTGAGCCCGGCGTTGACCACCATGGGCGTGGACATCGCCGCACTAGGACGAAGCGCGATGACGCGCCTCCTCTCCCTTTGCGAAGGAGCGGATCTCTCGCCTATGCCTTCGATCCGCCCCAAGCTCATCATCAGGAATTCCGCCTGACCCGCGCTGTTCCGAACCGGGCTCCTCAAATGGATGATCCGACCTTCCCAATGCTCAGCGCGAGTCGTCTCGGCCCTCGTAACCCAGGATGGCCGACACACTGCAGGCGGCGGCGGCGATCGCGGCCGCCTTCTCGCTTTCCTTGCTGCTTTCGTAGCGGAAGAGCGGCCATGATACGGAGAGCGCCGCCGTCACGAGACCATCGCGATCGAAAATGGGCGCTCCGATGCATCTGATCCCCTCTTCGTGCTCCTCCGCGTCGTGAGCGAAGCCCTGCGCCTTGATCCGTTTTAATTCGGCCTCGAGGACGGATCGAGTCGTTATCGTATGCGGGGTGAGGGCCACGAGGCGTACCCCCTCCAGGGCGGCCTTTCGCTCGCGCGGGCTCGAATAGGCCAGGAGGACTTTGCCGATCGCCGTGCAATATAGCGGAATGCGCCTGCCGACGCGAGAGAACATGCGTATGGTGTATCTGGACTCGACCTTGAGGACGTAGACGGCCGAGTCGCCCTCCAGCACTCCCATATGGACAGTTTCGCCCAACTCGTCGGCGAGGGCATCGGCGACGGGACGCGCGGCAGGAATGCAGGTCGATATGGTCCAGAGCTCGCGATCCCACGTTGAATGCCTTAAGCGTCATCGCCCATCGGTCGCCTTCGTCGCGACGCGCGTAGCCCAGCTCTTGCAGCGTCAGGAGAAATCGATAGGCCGTGGGTTTAGCGAGGTTTATCTCGCGCGACAGTTCCTCCAGGCCGACGGATCTACTGCGCGAAAGGCTCTCGAGAACGGCCAATGCACGCGCCGCCGCGCTGACTACAGGCGCCGTGACATGGGAGGGCGGCTTTTTGTCGGGCATTCCGGACTCCGATCCATTTTTATAGGCTACGTTTCCCTTACGTCGAGCACTTCGTCAACGACAGGCTTGAGCGCAGACACGAGGGTCTCGCCGGGAATTCCCTGTACCTTGAGGGTGAGCAGCCATTCGCTTCCCGAAGGCCCCGCCCCATCGCTCATTCCCAAGCCAACGATGTCGCCGCCGGCCTTCGCGACCGCGCCCGCCACCGTCGCCACGGTACCCTTCGCTCCGGCAATCGAGGCGGTGACGCGAATGCCGGAGCGTCTGCCGCCTAGCAGGTGGAGTAGGGCGCGAAATATGTCCGTCTCCGTTATTATGCCGACTAGGGTAGCTCCCCGCAGGACGGGGAGACCGCCTATCCGTTGGTCGGCCATGATGCGCGCAGCCTCCTCGAGCGGGGTGTCCTCCGTGATCGTAACGACCTTTTTCGACATTATCCTTTCTATCTTGAGCTTCGATAGAATGGAGGGTATCTCCCAGGAACTGAGTGTCGTACTTGGGGAGGGAGAGGCATAAAGAAGGTCCTTCTCGGAGACTATGCCGACGAGCTTCCCATGAGGATCGAGGGCGGGAAGTCGCCGTACTTTTCTCTCGCGCATGAGGCTGAGGGCCTCTGGAACACTCGCATCCGCCTGAATCGTGACGGGATTCGCCGTCATCTTATCGCGTACGAACATGAATTCCTCCTAGTTTGCGCCTTTGCGGCCTTAATATCCACTATAACGTCTCGAAGTGACCAACAGCCAGGGAGGAATACATGAATCCAGCAACGATAGCCATTGGCAATTGGGGACGCGATCGACGCCATCGGCGTCCCGTCTGTGCCGTTCAAGGTTGTATTTCTTCCTGAGCATTTAGGATCTTGGGAAGCGACATACAGTTGAGCTCGTAATATCCATAACAGCTCCGATTTTTATAAATTGTACTCTATATAATATACCTTTTCTGAATCTGTTTTTTCCCAGCCATCTCTTATATGTTTTTAATAGGCATTCTTGATTTTGAATGTCGAAACGGAGGTTTGCCATGAACAAGACTTTGGCACGGAAGCTCCTTCCCGGACAGGTGGTTTCGATGGAGCATAGCAAGGGCAGGCGAATCCGTTGTACGGAAGGCCATCTCTGGGTAACCCTGGAGCACTGCCCGAACGATTATATTCTCGATCCGGAAGAAAGCCTCGAGATCGACGAGGACGGACGGATAGTCATAAGCGCCCTGGATGCCGGGGGCTTCAAGGTAGCCTGAACCGCTCAGTAGTGCGGAGGCCTCTCGTTGGCAGGAAGGGGAGACTGCCCCTCGCCTGCCATTTCCTTCATTTTCTCGATAAGCGCGTGGAGCGTCGCTTCTAGCCTGGCAATGCGGGTATCCTGGCTCCTTATGATCTTGCTCATGTCGATCAGTTCGCTCTCCTGAAAGCTGGCCTTACTTTCGATCTCGACGAGCCTTCGCTCGAAATCCAGTTTTTCATCCGCCATCGCGACCTCCCTTCAGCCTGCGTTCGCCTCGATCATGGCTTCGTAGCCATTGCGGAGAGCCGCATAGATCGGGCGCGCCCCCGACCCCACAGGTTTTCCATCGATCGTATCCACGGGCAGTATCCCGCTTGCGGCCGAGACGAATACTTCGTCGGCATCGGAAAAGAATTGCGGGGTTTCGAAAGCTTCCACGACCTCGATACCGAGCGCGCGGGCGAGCTCGAGTATCACGCCGCGCGTGACACCGGGAAGTATGAGCTTCCCGAGGGGGGACGTATGGATTACACCGTTCTTCACCGCGTAGCAATTCGACCGCGCGCTTTCGGTGACGAAGCGGGAGTCTCCATCCTCGCGGACGAACAATACCTCGTGGCAACCGGCTGCTTTGGCCGCGTTGCTCGCCATCACGCTGCCCAGCAGGTTGAGGGATTTGATATCGCAATAGCGTTGACGCTCATCGGGGTAGAAAATCGTCCCAACTCCTTTCGAGAAGTATTCGTCGGGGTAAGGAGGCGACTCGCGGATATAGCCGCTTAGGTTAGGCCTTAGGCCGGGAGCCGCGGCATGGGAACGCGGCGATTGCCAACCTCTCGTCCACTGAAGGTAGATGACGCCGCGTGCGATGCCCGAGCGCTCGAGCAAGGCGTCGGTAAAGGCTTCCACTTCGGTTCGAGAGTAGCAGGGCGCAATGCCGATGGCGGCACAGCTCTTCTCGAGCCTATCGAGATGCTCGCGACGAAGGAATTGCTTGGAATCGTGGACCATCCAGGCATCATAGACTCCATCGCCGAATTGGTAGCCTCGGTCGCCGAGCATAACCACGGGCTCATCGGAGCGGACGAAACGACCATCATAGAAATAAAGCTCGCTCATCGCGTTCCAGTTTGCAACGCTGCCGCGCGACAGGTCAAGTGCAGGCGCGTCTTACGGTTCTACGTTCGCGGAGTCGGCATCCCGCGTTTCTTTTCGTTTCCCTTCTTCCTATTCCGCTAGCTGTGCTACCAACTCGCGGAAGTCGCACGCATCCGGGTACAGGCCTTCCGAAAGGTCGAGGGCATCGACTCTTTTCAGAAGCTCTTTTCTCAGAAAGCCCCAAGTCCCGATCGACCAGTCCCTGCTTTCCCAGTCCTCGCCGCACTCCGAGCAGATGCCTCTCGAGGTGCCCATGGACATCCCGCCGCTCGCGGCCAGTGAAAAGGCTTTACAGCCGCAATGAGCGCAGGCATACACCCCGATATCCTTGCTCCAGGCCAAAGCCCAGACGCCGATCGGGACCGGAAAACTGCCGCCAAAGCTGAAGCCGACTTTACTCCCCGGCGGAACGGACCAGAACATCCTGGGCTCGAGAAGTACCCGATCTAGATTCTTGCAAACGAGCGGGAATGCTTCTCTGAGCCAGAACTCGGTATCAGGATTGGTTGTATCGTAGCTTTGGTAGGCTCTGGGGATTGGCCCGATGGCGACCGAAGACATAACGACCCCCTGGCAATGCGGTTTCGTGAATGCTTACTAGGTAAAGAACAACGGACGGCAAAGGAAATAACCGCAGCAAGCGAGAAACTTGCGAAAAAAGCCCTGCTCAATGCCAAGGTACATAAGCCGAACTTAAATTCGGTTAGCCCAGAAGATATTTCCTGATTATGCGCATATTGAAAATCGATATATCCAATTTTTGGATATATCATATCTCACATTTAGAACTATCTGGTTTGGACTTTCGAATAATCGAGATTACTAATTTTATTGGCCAATTTAATTCCTTACTTAATCTAAATTAATTATAAAATCGAATAAAACTCGAGCTTGTTGCAACTAATTGACAAAAAAACAGTCTTTGTTGTCATGTCTGTGGAATATTAGGAGTTTCGGATGGGGAAGCTGGGGTTGAAAGGCCTGCGGATCGGGAATCTCGTCGCTCGGATCCCCATAGTCCAGGGCGGTATGGGCGTAGGCATTTCCCTTTCCGGCTTGGCAGCGGCCACGGCGAACGCGGGTGGGGTCGGAGTCATTGCCGCAGCGGGAATCGGACTCCTGGAGAGCGATGGCATAAAGGACTTTCTCGGCGCGAGCCTTCGAGGCTTGCGAAGGGAGATCCGTCGCGCGCGGGAGCTCACGCGCGGCGTACTCGGCGTCAATATTATGGTGGCGTTGAGTAATTTCTCCGACCTGGTGAAGGCCGCAGTAGAGGAAGGCATCGATATCATCTTTGCCGGCGCGGGCTTGCCGGTGAATCTCCCGGAATTCGTCAAAGGCAGCCCTACGAGGATCGCGCCTATCGTATCTTCTGCACGGGCCGCGACCCTCATCCTGAAAAGATGGAAAGACAAGTATTCGTATACCGCCGATGCCGTCGTGGTCGAGGGACCGAAGGCCGGCGGCCACTTGGGCTTTCGGCGCGATCAGCTCACGGACGGGAATTTTGCGCTCGAGAAAATCCTGGTCGAGATCGTCGAGGCGATCCGGCCATTCCGCGACGAAACCGGCCGAAGCGTGCCCGTCATCGCGGGCGGCGGCATTTACACCGGAGCCGATATCCGCAGAATCCTCGAGCTTGGGGCCTCGGGAGTGCAGATGGCCACTCGATTCGTCGCGACTGAGGAGTGCGACGCGTCGGCGGCCTTCAAGAAAAGCTATGTCGAGGCCCGGGAAGAGGATTTGGAGATAATAGCTAGCCCCGTGGGCATGCCGGGGCGCGCTATACGCAACGGATTTCTCGATGACGTCGCGTCGGGCCTGCACAAGCCATTTGCCTGTCCCTTCAAATGCATCGTCACCTGCGATTACGAGAACGCCCCTTATTGCATTTCCCTTGCCTTGCTCAACGCTCAGAAGGGACGGTTCGACTATGGTTTCGCCTTCGCCGGGGCGAACGCATATCGGGTCGAGAAAATCGTCAAGGTCGGCGAGCTCATGGATTCTCTCGTCGCAGAATACGACGAATCGGCATCTTCGACTTCATCCGGAGAGGCCTTGGGCGTATAATCCGGTCCATGTTCCTATATTCCGGCCGCGGCATCCCCTTCGTCATGCCGCCCGAAGACACCGACGCGCTCGCCGACTGGTTCGAGGCCGAATACGCGGACGAGTTCTGCGTGAGCATGAGCTTCGACCCGGGCTTCGTGGACTCGCTTTGCGCCGCCGGCTTCATTCCCATGGCCACTAACGGCGGGGGCGAGGATGAGTACCTGATTCCGAAATTGCATACTATCCGTTCGGTGATGGATCCGCGGGACATCGCGGTGACGCGAACGGCCCGTCGCGAGAGCCTTCGCTACGCTCTCCGCATCGATATGCGCTTCGACGAGGTTCTCGCCGCCTGCGTGGAGACGCATGGCGACGATTGGCTCAGGCCTCCGTTGAGGTCAGCCTGGCTGAAGCTCTTCGCTTCCAAACCCGAGCGTCGTTGCCGATTCGCGTCGATGGAGCTGTATGCCGAAGCCGATCGCGACCTCCTGGTCGCGGGAGAGATCGGCGTCTTTGTCGGCTCCTGCTACACTAGCTTCACCGGCTTTCGTCGCGAATCGGGTTCCGGAACCGTTCAGCTCATTGCGACCGCCCGTTATCTCGAGCTTTCCGGAGTAACGCTCTGGGACCTCGGCATGCCGCTCGACTATAAAATCAGTCTTGGAGCGCATAACGTGTCTCGAAGAGAGTTCCTCTCTCGGTTCAGGAAGGCGAGGGCCGAGGCGCCGAGGTTCGTCGCGCCGCCTGACGGTGGGGCCTTTGCGACGCGAGAGCTCATCGATCGACGCGCTCGGTTCGCCGCCACGAGCGACGAGGCCCGCGGGAAGGACGGAAAGGATGACGAGAGCCCGGAAGGCGATGGCGAGGACGAAAGGCCGGCAGCTCGTACCCGCTTTCAATAGATCGGCACGCTTAAGAACCCATAAGCGAGGGCTCGTCGAAACGCTTCGAACCTCCCGACAGCCTGTCGAGCGTCGCTTTACAGCCGTCTCCGGAGCGCATATCATCCGCTTGGTACGCATGGGAGGACAGCGATGAATGTCGTCGAGGAATGGCGCTACGAGACGATCGGCAAGGAGGCCTGCGAGGCGCTCAAGCGCTCGGGCTTCGCCGCGCTCTTCGTATCGCGCGGCGCGGAGGCGCTGGAGGTGATCGCTTCCTTCGTCAAGCCGGGCATGAAGGTCGGCTTCGGAGGATCGATGACCCTCCGCGCCATCGGTGCCCTCGACAGGGTCAGGGCCTTGGGAGCCGAGGTTCTGGATCATAATGCTCCCGGTCTCGACCAGGGCAGGCGCCTCGAAATACTGCGCTCTCAGCTCACCTGCGATCTCTTTCTCTCGAGTTCCAACGCGGTGACCCTCGAGGGCGACATCGTGAATGTAGACGGCAACGGCAACCGCGTGGCCGCCCTGACTTTCGGCCCCAGGAAGACCATCGTCGTCGCGGGAGCGAATAAAGTCGTGCGCGATCTGGACGAAGCTCTGATGCGGATCGAGACGATCGCTTCGCCGATGAATAACAAGCGGCTGGATCGCCCCAATCCCTGCGTAAAGTCGGGGACCTGCGAGGATTGCCGCCTCGAAACTAGAATCTGCCGCGTCTATCAGATACTCAGGCGCAAACCGAGCCTTTCGGACTTCACCGTCATCCTAGTCGGAGAAGCGCTGGGTTTCTGAAGCGTTCTCAGTTCAAGACGCTTTGACTGGGCAAGATCTCGCTCTTGTCGGAGGCAAGCCTTCCGTCGGGCCCCACCTCGAGCGCAGGCACGTCGTCATAACGCCCCGCGTTGTTCCAGAAAGTCAGGCCGAGGTTGACGGAGTCCCGTACACCCGCTATCTCGCGCTTCACGTAATCGGGACCGTAGTAGATCCTGTCGTAGCTCACGTTGAGAAAGAAGGCCTGTACATAGGGTCTGACGACCACTTTCTTGCAAGCGATATAGGCGGTTCGGAGAGCGCCGATCCTATATATCCGATATGGTCTCTGCTCGGCCGGAGGCTGGGCCAAGAAGCTCTGCTCGAAGTGCGAGGGATAGAACATGGGACAGATGACATCGACGTATTTCGCGAGGAGTTCGACGTCCTGCCCCGTCCTCACACCGGAACGATACCAGCCGTTGGCGCCATAGATGTCGATGCTGATCGGGGCCGCTATATTGTCGCGCGCATAACGGAGGAAGGAAGCGAGGGCGCTTTCCTTGTCCATTCCCGGATCCCTCCAGCGATACGACGCATCGCCGATATTCACGCCGTCCGTGGGGAAGCGGATGTAATCGAACTGCACCTCGTCGAAGCCGCGGGCCACCATTTCGTTGGCGATCGCCACATTATAGGCCCAGATATCCTCGCTGTAGGGATCGACCCAGTACTCCTGGATGAGGGAGCGCTCCTGTTGGAGCTCGGTCGGAGGAACGGTCGCGCTCGGCGGCGGCATAGGTCCGGCGTCCGGCCCGATCTCGCCATTGGAAGCGAGCAGCAGGGGTGAGGGCGTAGCGCCGTCTTTCCTGATGATTTTATATCCGCGCCATGGGGCATTCTCCGCCGAGTCCCATACGGCGTACTTGCCGCCCTCGTAGGCATAGGCGACTTTGTCCTTGAATACCGGTATTCGAGCGATTAGATAGCGGCCCTTCGCCTTCCATTCCCGTACGAAGGACTCGACGTCGAGGGGATTCGAGATTTTCCCGATCTCCTGAATCAAGGGATCGCGCGGCTTGAAGCGAAGGTGCCCCAGGTCGTCCTTCATGTCGACCACCACCGCGTCGAGGTGGCGATCGTCCATTATCTTATCGTACTTCGCGCGCGACACGGGGTTCACGACGAATCCCGTCGACAGGTAAAGAGCGCGCTTGTCTTCGGCCAGGCTTCGATAGGGCTTGCGGTCCTTAAAGGCGACGAGCCACAGCTCGGATAGGGAAGACTGACGGTCTCCCTCTGCCCATGAGACGCAGAGTATCTGCCAGTCGGACTTGGCACGGCAAGCGGCGCGTACCACCATCGCAGCGCGATCGTCCGGCTCCGCCTTGGCTGAGGTCGTATCGAGACGCGCTATGTATCCGTCGGCGACGAAGCGCACGGTCCCGTCGGGCAGAGGATCGAGGGATTCGACGCAGCCGAAATCGGCGGGCTCGGACCACGCAAGGGCGAATGCCTTGGCTCCGGCGTCCATCTTGTACAAGCGGGGGACGAAGCTGTCGGAGGCCCAGATCGCGCCGCCTGCGCCTGGAACGACATCCGCGATCTCCTCGACGCTCGTCGAGCCTACAATCGCCGCCAGTCCTGCGTTGGCACTCGTCCAGCCTCCCGATGCAAGCTTTCGTGCGAATAGCCCCTTGATCGGATGTGAAGCCCATAACGCAGGTTCTCCCGTCCCCGGGTAGGGTGCCAGAGAAACCGCTTTGAGGCCGGTCGTTTCGACGGGCGATCCGTAGGATTTCCAGGACTTGCCGCCGTCCTGGGAAACGAAGGCGGAATCCTTGGTGCAGGTCGCGAGAACGAGGGGATCGCCAGGGTCGACCTCGAGATCCTTGAGGTCTTGAGTTTCGGTCGTGAAACTCTTCTTTCCATCCGCGAATCGCTTGTAGGTCTTGACGGGCAATCCGGCGGAGCGGTCCTCGAAAACGCCAAGGTCGGAGCTATAGAGCACCCCTAGAGAAGTCAGGAAATACCATCCATTGCTCGATTTGACGATCTTTCGGACCTCGCCGTCGAGCCAGAGCGGAACGGCCCGGTCGCCTCCGTCCTCGATGCGGTACAAGCCGCAGTCGTAACCGGCCAGGAAATCAGAGGCTACTGCGGTCGAAGGAGCATCGCCCGACCTCCGCGACTGAGCGGGCAGGACGAGCGCGGATGACAGAAGGACCGCGGCTGCCATGGCTGCGGTCGGGATGCGAAAATCCATGTGCACTCCATGTCGGGATATTGACGGATATAATATCGAAGCGTCGGGACTTTGATAAGAGCTCGGGCTTGCCATTTACCGGCCTTGAATCCACAATCTCCCATCGGGCAGGAGGCTCATATGGATTTCTTCAAATGTGTCGAATCGAGGCGAAGCATCAGGGCTTTTAGGCGCGACCCGATCGAGGCCGACAGGCTCGAGGCGATACTCGAGGCAGGACGGCTCGCGCCGACAGCCTGCGATTATCAGCCTTTCCGCTTCGTCGTCATCGAGACGAAAGGGCGAGAGCAAGAGCTCAGGAAGATTTACGACAAGGATTGGTTCGTCGCGGCTCCTGTCATCCTTCTGGTTTGCTCCCTGCCCGGCGAGGCCTGGTCGCGGAAGGATGGCAAGAACTACGCAGACGTGGACGCGACGATAGCGATGGATCATATGATTCTTGCGGCGAGCGCGTTCGGGCTCGGGAGCTGCTGGGTCGGGGCCTTTGATCCCAGCGCGGCCAGGGAAGTATTAAAGCTCGGCGCAGAGTGGGAGCCCCTGGCTTTCGCTCCTATCGGCTACCCAATGGAATCGCCGGCGCCTCGACCGCGCAAAGCCATGGCGGAGCTCGTGCTGCGCCTTTAGGAAGAGAAGCGTCCGCCGTCGGGATTAGGCCTGGAGTCGTCCTAGGCTCCGATCAACGCTAGGGATCCGTTTCTTCCACGGCTAGTCGAGGTTTCGTCCATAGAGTCTCGACATTTCGGCCAGGTCTCGCGCGAGCTCGGGCGTAAACGAGCCTTCGGCCATGCGCCAAGTCCAATTACCCCCCAAGGTCGATGGTCTGTTCATCCTGGCCTCGGAGCCGAGGCCCAGTATGTCCTGGAGAGGGAAGATAGCCCATGCGGCCGTCGATTTCATGAGCTCGCGCATGAGCGCTCGCGCCGAATCCGAGGGCGAATAACCCAGATACCTTTCGATGTAATCGCGTTCCGCGGCGCTTGCCCGCGAGATCCATCCGGCGAGAGTATCGTTATCGTGAGTCCCGGTATAAGCCACGCAGTGCTCGGTGTAGTTATGGGGGAGGAAGGAATTCTTCGGGTCGAAGGCGGTCCCGCTCTCCGAGGCGTCGAAGGCGAACTGGAGGATGCGCATTCCCGGAAGACCGAGCCCATCGCGCAGGTTCTTCACTTCCTCGGTGATAAAGCCGAGGTCCTCGGCGATTATGGGTATTTCCGCACCGAGCGCGGCCTTTGTCGCGGCGAAGAGCTCTTGCCCGGGCGCCTTTCTCCAGACGCCGCTGCGCGCCGTATCCATGCCGGCCGGCACCGCCCAGTAAGCTTCGAATCCACGGAAATGGTCCACGCGCAGGGCGTCGAAGCGCTCGAGGGCCGCGCGCAGTCTGCTGATCCACCATGTGAAGCCCCGGTCCCTGTGCCGCTCCCAAGCATAGAGCGGATTGCCCCACAATTGACCTTCTTCGCTGAAGTAGTCGGGGGGTACGCCTGCGACTTCGAGCGGGCGTCCTTCCGCATCCAAATCGAAGAGTTCCCGTTCCGCCCACACCTCCGCCGAATCCTGCGCGACGAATATGGGAATGTCGCCGACGACGAGGATACGTTCGGAGTTGGCAGCTTCCTTGAGCGCAGCCCATTGCTCGGTGAAGAGGAACTGAAGTGTCTCGTAGCGCTCGATCGCATTCGCGTGTCTTTCGCGCTCAACGTCGAGCGCGACGGGATCGCTCATCGCGAGCTTCTTGGGCCAATATCGGTTCCATAAGGCGCTATCCCGGCCCTCGGCCTGCGCCTTGGCGTCATATTCGTCCTTGAGCGCCCTGAAAAGGGAATAGCGCGAAAGCCATGCCTCTTCCCCGGACCTGAAGAGCGCGAAATCCTTGCGACGCTCTTGCGAAGCTCCGGCGATAAATGCCGAGGCCGCGCGGTCGAGGAATCCGCGCTTCCAATGAATGACCGAACCGTAGTCGACTTTGTCGCTGGGGAAGACCGGGATGCGGCCCAGCTCGCGCCTGTCCAGGAGTCCTTCTTCGGCGAGGAGATCCAAGCTGATGAGCAATTCATTGCCCGCGAATGAAGAAAATGGCGCATATGGTGAGTCGCCGAAACCCGTTGGGCCTAAGGGCAGAACTTGCCAAATCCGCTGTCGCGCTTCCGCCAGGCGTTCGATGAAGCCGATGGCGGAAGGGCCCAAGTCTCCGATTCCGTAGCGACCGGGTAGAGATGTCGGATGCAGAAGCAATCCTGAAAGTCGATCCATGCGCATCGGAAGCGCCTCCCTAAACACTCGCATTATACTTAAATAAACCGGTTTAGCAAAGAGTCTATCTCGAGCACAATGGATCGGAGTTCTTGAACAGGGAGGCTATCCACACAATTATCTACGAGCGAGACTCCAAACGCCTTGATCGATGGCGTCGGGATTTCCTATCGCGAAACACGATTGAACGCCAAGACTTTTCCGCATCACTCCCATGCCTAAGATCGAATATTCGGTTATAATTCATTCCTCTTTCGGACAATTCGTTCATTCTTCACACGCCCCAGTGAATGGACTGGACATGAAGAGCGGCTCTCGATAGGTTATTCGCATGCCTTCCTCGCGTCAAAAGCATGGGCATCCTTGTCTCATTGGGCTATTACTATTATATTTATTGGTCACCGCCCAACTCCAATATTCTTTGATATCGTTGTTTTTCCCTTCCGAGCCGTGCTAGATTACAACGGAGCGTCGATAAGGAGGCATTGAATGCCTAAAGCGATCAAGGCCATAGTCGCGATTGCGACTATCTTACTGGTCGTTGGATGCGCGAGTTCTCCCGCGCCCAAGGCCGCGTCCGCCCAGGACGCCGCTAGCGATCGCGCCAAGGCCATCGTTCAGGGAGGTGCCGATGCCGGGTCGCCCGTCCCGGCTCCCGCATCCGCTTCAGTTGCGCAACCTGCCTCCGCGGCTACGGTCGAACAACCTTCTCCGGTCTCGGGACAACTTACCCCCGATGAGCAGGCCTATCTCCAGAACTATCTCGCCCGGCTCAATTATATGGTCTATTATAATGAAAGCTCTAAGATCGATCCGAAGCTCGCCAAGGTTGCCGTATCGCAGGCCAATCGTTACCTCATCGAGAAGCTCGGCCTTTCGGTAATAGACTTCGACCAGATAGAGAATAACAAGAAGGATCAGCAAACCGCCTACGAAAATGAAACAGGCGGCTCTATAGATCTCATTCAATATCTCGCCCAAAAATTCAACGCCGACGTCTACGTCGAGCTGGATTTCACCCTCGATAGCCAGACGCGGGACAGCAAATTCTATGCTTCTGCCCAGGGCTCGATGAAGCTCTACGACACTTCGACGGCGACTCTCCTAGGCTCCGTGGTCCTGTCTGGTCAGACTGCTTTCAGTCCCGATTCCGCCGACGCGGCGGCCACGAACGCGATCGCGAGCGCCGTCTGGGTCGCCATGCCCAAGATGATCGACCAATCCAGGGAGTTGCTCCGGAATTCGCTGTCCCGCGGTATTCGCTACGAGGTCATCATCCAGAAGACGCCCGACTCCAAGCAGGTGAGCCAGCTTCGCCGCGCGCTCGCCAAGAAGATGCGCGAGGTCGAGCAGGTCTCCTATTCCTCGAGTTCGACCAAACTCTATCTCTACACTTTTCAGAAAGGCGACAAGGTGGAGGACGCTATGTACGATGCGGGTGCAGCCGCAGGGCTTAACGACTTGAACCTAGTGTATTCGAGGGGCAAGTCCTATACTTTTAATTCGGGATTGTGAACTATCGGTTCGGACGGCGGCGTCTTGAATCGCGCCGAACCGAACCGGGAGGGCGTCGCCTTCCCTTTCAATGCGGGCCTTCCGGGGGATCGCTTTCGGGCGGGCCGCTAAAGACCTAAGGAGGTCATCGTGAAAAAGACTCTCGCAATTCTCCTCGCATTCCTGACTTTCGCCGTCGTCATCGGTTGTGCGAGCAAACCGGCTACTAACGGGGTCAATCCGCCTGCTCCGACCATAAAGGTCTATCCTCCCCAGATCATCGAACATAAGGGGACTGCCTTCGGGCGCGATTACCCCAAGTGGATGGATGCCGCTCTCGACGGGCCCAAGGCCGTTGAAAAGATGCCTGATTTCGCCAATAAATATGTCGTTATCGTCCAGGAAGACGGCAAGGATCTGGCCGGGGCTCAGCTTGCGGCCTCCAAACTGGACGCTCAGGCCACGATCGCGCAGATGATCTCCACCCGCGTCAAGGATACCTTCGCCGGTGCCCAGGTCGGCGACAAGGACAAAATCGAGACCTATATGGAGCGCGCGGTAAAAAGCGTTTCCGAAGCGACCTTCACCGGCTTTGCTATGGAGGGCGACTGGTGGGCCAAGCTCCAGACCTTTACTACGAAGGGGAAGCTCGCCGACCAAGTGTACCGCGTCATACAGCTTTGGACAATTGACAAGGATTCGCTCCAGCAGCAGATCCAGAAGCAGCTAGCTGGCGCCGCCGCAGCCGAGCCCAAGACCGAGGACAAGCAGAAGGCGATAGACCTCGTCCAGCAGTCTTTCTTCGACGGTTTCTGAACATTAGCTAAGGCCGTGCAGTCCTTCCGGACCGTACGGCCGTTTCGTTTTTCGCTCGGAGCGTAGCAAGGAGGACGCATGAAACGCGGTATAGCCTTGATCTTGGGCCTTTTCGCGCTTACGCTCGGCTCCTGCGTAACGTCTCCAGCTCAAGGCAAGGCTCCGGATTGGATCTTTGTCACGCCGCCGCCGGACGCCGTAGATACCTATTTCGTCGGGTCGGCCTCCGATGCCACGGGAGATGTCGCGGCGGCGACGAACGACGCGGCCGCGAACTTAATGTCCTCAATCACCGAATATATAGGAGTCAAGGTGAGCGTCGCTTCGAGCGCCGAGGCGAGGGCAACCCTCGATTCCTATTCGGCGAATATAAAGTCCACGGTCACCAGCTCATCCCAGAACCAGGTTTCGGGCTTTTCGGTAAAGGAGCGTTATGCTCAGAAGGATAAAAAGACCAAGCGTGTAACGGTGTACGTCCTTGCTGCCTACGCCACTGCCGACCTCGAAAAGGAAAAAACGCGTATAGCCGAGCTCATCAAGCAGGGTGTCGAGGCCATCGAAGGTCCCGAGCGCGAAGGAGCGGCCTTATTGGACCAAAACCGGAGTTATGAAGCGGTCCGTAAATTCGTCGAAGCCGCGGTCGCTGCTTCCGGGTCCCAGATCGAGAATGCCGATGTATATCTCGAGCGGGACATCAATTCCGCGCGTACTGCACTTTCCAGGATCCGCTTCGACACTTCCGGATCGCTAGGCTATAATGGCTTCGTAGGGCAGGAATTCAAGCGACCCTTCATTGCCAAAGTCGTCGTGGGCGAAGGCGCCACGGCACCCGGCGTTCCGGGCGCCGTAGTCTTGCTGAGCTATCAGCGTAAGTCAGGTACGCGCCTCGTACCTAAGACCGACAGCGTGATGACCGATGCCTCGGGTACATTGGCTTTTACGCCTCCCGCTCCCGACTTCGTCGGAAAAGCCAAATTCATCCTGAGACTCGACTTCAAATCGACCCTCGACCTCCTCGACAAGATGCCGGATAAATACGCTTCCTATAGGGACTCCCTCGCTTCGGAGCTTGCAGCCAAGACAATCGACGTACCATACGAGGTCGTCTCCGGCGCGAGCGGCGTTTCCATGGCCGTCGCTATCCTCGATCTCGACGAGTCGGGCACCGTCGTAGGTTCCCTCGCGCAGGCGGGCCTCATCGAGGCACTTGTAAAGCAGAAGTTCAACGTCAAGGGCATTTCGATATCGAATGAACCGATAATCGCGATGGACGATGCCGCAGTCTCGGCTGCCGCCTCGACGGTTGGGAAGTTCGATAGAGTCGCCTTCGGAACGGCGAGCATCGTAAGTGTCAGGAAGGATGATTCCAACTACCTTGTCACCGGCAAGGCCATGGTCAAGGTCCTGGACATCAGAAGCGGGCGAACGCTGTATTCGGCCGAGCGGGAGGCGACTGGCCTCGGCTCCGACGAAAAAACGGCGCGCGCGGCGACCTATCGCGACCTCGGCCTCGATGCCGTCGGTAAGGACATGCTTTCCAACCTACCCTAAGCGCGACGCTGTTGAAGAATTTATAATTCCTAGTTCTTGTGGCCTGTTGGAGATCAGGCCATCGCAGCCGATGGAAAGCAGACGCGAGGCTTCGACCGGATCGTCGACGGTCCACGGCACGACGGGATATCGCCCGAGCCTCTTCCATCGGAAAGAGGAGAAGCGCTTAACCTTGGCTCGATCGGGCTTGAGAGCGTCGACCTTGCCTATCCATCGGCCTTCGCCGTGACGGAGATAGGTGGGAACGTCCGCGTCGCCCGACCAGATGATGGCGGTAGGTATCGCCGGGGAAAGGTATTTGAATCGAGCGAGGGCCATAGGGTTGAATGACGAGACGACTATGCGCCCGGTTAGGCCGCTCTTGGAGGCAAAAGCGTCACGCAGGCAAGCCGCGACGGCCGCTTCGAGGCCGTAGTCCATGGCTATATTGCTCTTGAGTTCCACGTCGTAATAGAAAGAGGCTCCAAACTCCTCGAAGAGTTCGTTCAGTTCCATCATGCGCTCGCCCTTCCACTTGTTTCCCTTCCACGAACCCAAGTCGAGCAGGGAAAGTTCCTTCATGGGCGAGCGCTCGAGCTCGAGCGCGGTCCCCGCGATCCTGGCGGTCGAGTGATCGTGGAACACGGCCAACTTACCGTCGCTCGTAAGGTGGATGTCTAGCTCGACGCCGGGGATGCCCAATTCGCGAGCGAGCCTGAAGGCGGCCATCGTATTTTCTGGGGCGATCGACGAGAGGCCCCTATGGGCGAAAAGGAGGGGTCGTGGCATCTCCGGCAATAGTTCGAGGCGGCTCATGGTTTAGTCCCTTCGGACGCGCGGCGCTTGAGCGCCTCGAGCTCGGAAGCGGTTTTAGCCTCGGATTCCAGTTTCGCGAAGGCCGCATTCGTCCCGGAAGGCTCGTCGCCGAGGAGTTCCCCGGTCATCAGTTGGAGCTCGGCGAGGAGACGATCGGGATCTACGCTCCGCTCGCGAGCCTGGATCATCGGTAATTGCGCTCGCATCCGGGCGACCTTTGAGCGCAGTTCTTCGCGCTCGGCTTCAAGGGAGGCGATCTTCCCGGCTTCTTCCTCGACCCTGGCGCGCGCGGCCTGGGCCAGGGAGGCCGCCTGTTTGGTCTCGGCAAGGGCGACGCGCTCCGTCCAGCGACCGAGTTCGACTCGGGCTTCGGCGATGGTCTTATCAAGCCTTTTTATATCGACGGCGAAAGCGAAGATGAATTCTTTTGCCGCTTCGAGGTCGAGTCCGTTGAGATTGGTATCATCCATAATTACAGCTTATAGGACGCGCCAGCACCGAAACCGACGCCGCCATAGTTATTGAAGAACACGCTATTCATCGAAACCCAATATTCCAATCCTCCTTGAGCGAAGATCGACAAATCGCGGGTGACTAGGAGGGAGACACGCAAGTAGGCCTGGGCGCCGATGTGGGAGAGCCAGTCGGTCTCATCGCTACTGCTCACGGGCGTAACGACGCGAGCGTAACTGGCGCCCACACCGCAAAAGGGAGTGACCGACAGGCGGCCCAGGTAGAAGTCGTACTCGCCGCCGACGATTCCGTTGATAGGGATGACCGAGAGCAGGCCGAAATAGGTGCTCACTTCGCTTACGGGTATCTGAACAGCGCCATAGGGCCTAAATCCGTAGAAACCTCGGGAAGGAACGACCCTTACTCCCGGCAGCACCGTGGAGCCGACCACATCCAGATAGCCCTCCGCATCGAGCCCGAGACGCGGGATCTCCTTGAGGGCCACGTCTTTGGCGACCTTGATAGAAGAATAGACGATACGGCCCGTGGAAACCTCGGAACCAACGTCTTTGATCTGCACGAGGCCCTTCTCGGTATCGTTCCTGAAGCCCTCCACAGTCTCGTTGACCATTATCGAGTATTCGTCGCCCTTCTTGATGCCCATATTACTGCCCAGCTGGAGCTTGATCTCGCTTCCGGAAACCGTAAGGACGCGAGTATTGATCTGAAATGCCTCGATCTTTCGGACCTCGTACTGGAGTTGCATTGGAATGGCGTTGATGGCATTGGATATAGACGCCCTCTTATTGTCCTTATCGCTGCCGGAGCTTTTAACCTCGGCGATGCCAAGGATCGAACCGCCGCCTCCGACGTCGAGGAAGGTAACATCCGTCTTGATATCGGTTTCCCATTGGGACTTGTCGGTGTCATAGCGCGAATTAAACTCGCTGACGATCGGTGTCGCGATGATGAAAGCCCCGACAAGTTTATTGAATTCGGCCTCGGTGAGGGTGGCCTCGCCGAATTGGAACTTGTCCGGCATGACAAAATTGGCCTCTTTGGCTTTCTTGAGGGTATCTATAAACTGCTGCAGTCCGTCGGAGGAGAGTCGTTCCGTATATCCGATTATGTTGAAGCGGCCTAGATCGACGAAGACTTTTTGTATTTCCTGATCGATACTGCCGAGGGTCTCGAGGGGGATGGCCCAACCGTAATAGCCTAAAGCGAATACCGCGAGATCCTTCTTCTCGCTGACCGTAGGCACCTGAGCGGCGAGAGGAAGGCTGCAAAGGGCTATGGCGAAAAGCCCGGCCACGAGAATCTTGGTTCGCTCCATCATCCCTCCAGAATATCGCTTGAATATGCTTTTTGGGTTGGTCCTTTCATTTTCCGCGTCTTTTATCGTTCCTGTCAATAGAAAGGTCCGCTCCTGCGGCCCCGCCTTGCCTCGAATCTCAATAAGGCTATATCGTGGATCCCAGCGATGCAGAGAAGCTATTTCGACACGAGCCGTCCAATCGCGGCTCTCGCGACCGTCCCCGGTGAATCGGCCCTCGCCGTTATCCGCTGCGCCGGGCCAAGGGCCGTCGATCTCGTGGCCGGCCTCTTTTCGAGGCCGGCTGCTCTCGGCTCCGCGCAAAGCATGTCCCTCGTGCACGGCGAGCTCGTGGATCCCTCGGATGGGACCGCCGTCGACGAGATTCTCGCCGCGGTATTTCTATCGCCTGACGGACCTATCGGCGAGGATGGAGTCGAACTCTACTGCCACGGCTCCCCCGCGGTCATTCGAAGAGCTCTATTCCTTCTGGAGGGAGCGGGTTTCGCGCCAGCGCTTCCCGGCGAGTTCAGCTTCCGAGCCTTCCTTCACGGCAAGACCGACCTCGTCAAGGCGGAGGCCGTACAGGAACTCGTACGGGCCGATAGCGAAGGGGCGAGGGTCGAGGCGCTTCGCCGCCTCGAAGGCGGCCTCTCGCGAACTCTCGCTTCGATTCGCGAGGCGATCGTCGACGTTCTCGCCGAGGTCGAGGCGAGGCTCGATTATGCGGAGGACGACGATTCCCCAGCAGGGGGCCTCGATCCTGATTCCCTACGGAGGATTCGCGACCGAGTCGCTCTTCTCGCCGCGAGCTATGTGACGGGAAGGCTCTATGAGCGAGGCGCGCGGGCAATAGTCGCCGGCAGACCAAATGCCGGCAAGTCCAGTCTTTTCAATCTCCTCGTCCGCGAAGATCGATCCATCGTCGCCACCGATCCTGGCACCACGCGAGATTGGATCGAGACAGCCATCGAGCTGGGTGGACTTCCCGTGCGACTCGTCGATACGGCCGGCCTTCGCGAGGCTGAAGGCGAGATCGAGGCCGAGGGTGTGTCGCGAAGCCGTCGATTGGTTGAGGAGTCGGAGGCCGTGATCTATGTCGTCGACGGTTGCGGCGGGCTGTCGGCCGCGGACGTCGCCTTCTTGGAGGCGAGACCGGATTCGTTGTGCGTCTGGAACAAAGTTGACGCCCCCTCGTGCGCAGAGGCCCCCGCTGGTTTTCTTCGCACTTCCGCAGCGACGGGCGAGGGCCTGCCGGCCCTAGCGGAGGCGTTGCGCGAACGCATCAAGCCCCGATTCGGGCTCGACGAGTCGGCGTTATCCCGTTCCATGGCCGAGGGAGATATTCGTATCGCGAGCGAACGACAAAAGCGGCTACTCGACGAGGCAGTCGCCGCCCTCGATGCCTGCCGCGGAGGGCTCGACGCGAGGGCACCTCTCGATGCCCTGGTTCTCGACTTGCACGAAGCCGCGGATTCGCTCGGCGAGATTACCGGCGAGATCGCCTCAAAGGAAGTCCTCGAAGCCGTATTCTCGCGATTTTGCCTGGGCAAGTGAGGCGAGGATGGATTACGAAGCGATCGTGGTCGGCGGCGGTCACGCGGGCGTCGAGGCGGCCTTGGCATTGGCGCGCCTGGGCCGCAGGACTCTCATGGTTACGCAGGATATCGACGCCGTCGGCCGCATGTCCTGCAATCCTTCCGTCGGCGGCCTCTCGAAAGGCAACCTCGTTCGCGAGGTTGACGCGCTCGGTGGGCAAATGGGACTTCTCATCGACGCCTCGATGATCCAATATCGAGTGCTCAACCGATCCCGCGGCCCGGCAGTACAGGCTCCGCGCGCGCAGGCCGATAAAGCGCTCTACTCCGGGCTTGCGAGGCAGGCCCTCGAATCGCAGTCTTGTCTCGAGCTCTTCATGGATACGGTCGTCGACATCATGCTCGATTCTTCGGGCCGGAGTATCGAGGGTATCGTTACCGAGCGCGGGAATCGCATCGGCTGTCACGCGCTGGTGCTCACGACCGGCACCTTCATGGAGGCCCGGCTTTTCATAGGCGAGTGGAGCGCTCCCGGCGGGAGACTTGGAGAACCGGCCGCGTTGGGCCTCGGCAATGCCCTCAGGCGCAGGGGATTTCGCGTCGGAAGGTTCAAGACGGGTACGCCTGCCCGTGTCAAGGGCGAATCCCTCGACTATGACGAGATGGAAAGACAGGACGGCGAGGCTCAGGAGCCATTCTCTTTCTTGCATGAAAAAATAACGCGCCCGAGCCTGCCCTGCTGGATAACCTACACGACCGCCGAAACTCACCGCGTCATTCGGGGCGGACTCGGAAGATCGCCACTTTACGGCGGCGCCATTAAAGGCAAGGGGCCGCGCTACTGCCCATCGATCGAGGACAAGGTCACGCGTTTCCCCGATCGGGAGCGGCATCAGGTATTCGTCGAGCCCGAGGGCGAGTATACGGACGAGATGTATCTTAACGGCTTATCCTCATCGCTTCCTGAGGATATCCAAGCTGCCCTAATCCACAGCATTCCAGGATTGGATCGCGCCGTAATCGTCAGGCCCGCATATGCGGTCGAGTACGATTACCTCGATCCGTCGCTTCTCTACGCTTCGCTCGAGTCAAAACTCGCAGGAGGCCTCTTCGTAGCGGGGCAGACCAACGGCAGCTCCGGTTACGAAGAGGCGGCCGCACAAGGCCTCGTCGCCGGCATCAATGCGGACCGATTTCTCGCGGGCGAAGAGGCGCTGGTCCTTTCGAGGTCTGAGGCCTATATCGGCGTTCTCATCGACGACCTGGTCACGCTCGGCATCGACGAACCTTATCGCATGTTTACGAGCCGTGCGGAACGTCGGCTGGCTTTGAGGCAGGATACGGCCGACGCACGCCTCACACCGCTCGCGAAGTCGATCGGGCTGGCCACCCGGGAGCGGATCGAACGTTTCGAAGCCAAGGCGGCGGGAATTGCGGAGATCAAGGAGCTGATGAAAGGACGTCGGATATCACGCGAGGATATCTCCGCGATGGATGGGCTCATAAATCATTTAGGGGAAAGCGTCCACAACGTACTTCGCGACCCCGCTCTTAGGAACTGTCTCGAAACCCTCCTGCCCAGTCTCGGAACGCGTTTCCCTCATGGCTGGATCGAAACGGCGGAACTAGATGCTCGGTACGAGGGCTATGGGGAAAAGGAAGCCAGGATCGCGGGCCGGTTGGAGCGTTCCGAACGACTCAGGATACCGGCGGATTTCGACTACCTCGCGATGACGGGGCTTTCTTCCGAGGCTGTGCAGAAGCTCTCGTCGACACGACCGCTGACCCTCGGTCAGGCGTCCCGGATCCCCGGTGTAAGGCGCTCGGACGCCGCGCTCCTGATGATAGCGCTCTCTAGACGGGGAAATGCCTGAAAAATTCAGGCCGATTCGCTCCGTAGGTTTACTTCCCTTCAATCACCAGTATCGCGGCGAGATCTTCCTTCGCCTTGTCGAGCGCAGCCTGGTATTGGGCGCGCGCTGCGCTCACGTTCTGTTTGTAAAACGCAGCGAACTCCGGATCGGACATTGGGTCTATGCGCACGTCCTGGCCCATTCTAGCAGCCATCTGGCGTTCCTTCTCTCTGATCTTGGGCCCCCACTGCTTACGGATGGCTTGTTCGACGTTCTTCATATCGTCGAGGTACTGCTTGAAGAAGCCTGAGAGCTGCTGGAAAAGGGCCTGTACTCTCTTGTCCGCCATCGTCGAGCCGACGCCGCCAAGAAGACCCGCGCCGGAGCCAGTGGCGAGAGCTGAGAATCCGGTCGACAAAATACCCAACTTCGCCGCGGAAGCCTCGTTGGTCGGAAGCTGGATCTGCGACGCCAATACCTCGAACATCCCCTTGCGGACCGAGCCGCGCTTTTCCTTTGGATACTGGGTAAGCTTCTCGGCAAGGCTGACCGACTCCGGCTCGTCGATGTACCGGCCTGCGGCCTTCTTGCCTTCGACACGCAGGGCGTTGGCTTCGAGGGCTGCCTCGTCAACTTTGATGTCCTTGGAGCGCTCAAGTGCAATCTCGAGTGCGCTCTTGATCATAGCCATATCTAAGCTCCTCTTGACTACGCGGATCTGGGGAGTTCTCGGACGAAGGCTAGCACCTTATCTACCATGCTGAGCAGCACGATCGCCGCGGTCGTCCATTCCAGTACCGCTATTAATTCTATCCGGCTCAAGCCGAAAATAAGCCGAATCACCTCCGTCGCATAGAGTACCATAATGGACGCAACGGCGGCCTTTCCCATGAATGTCGTCTTGGGCTCGATCTTCCTATTCACGAAGATGAGTATGAATACGAAAATGACCTGGAGCCCGAGACGCGCCGTTACAAGAAGAAAAAACCATGACGGTACAAGAGAAAAGTAATAAAAGACGATGGTAAGGACAATGAGGAGGGCATAATCGCTCGCGCTATCCATCATTTTGCCGACTTTGGTGACTTGCCCCGCCTTGCGGGAAATATACCCGTCCGCGAAGTCAGTCGCGAATACGATTACCACCAGGCACAGGAGCGGCAAACGAATACGGTAGTCTTTCGCCGCCAATACAAGGAAAAGAAGGGTCGGCATACTCGTCACTCTATAGAGAGTGACGGCGTTCGCCAGGTTGACCCGGATAAGCCGTTCACCCGAAGGAACCTTTATGAAGTCGTTTTTGAAGATAAAGAGCATCATCAGCAAAATGGCGTAGAAAGGGAGGGCGACAAGTAGAAAAAACGGACCGTAGCGAAGCAAAAATCCACGCGGAAGAGTGGAATCCGAAGGAATTGCCATCGATGCGAAGGTCGAGAATATGAGCAGTTGCAAGGCCGCAAAGAGGCCCATCGTGGCGAGAATACTCTTTTCGAGTCTGTTCATCGCGCTGGTCCCCGCCTTCCCGCAATCCGGCCGGAAATTCGCTGGCCGCGACGGCGAATAATACAACTTGACACCCCCGCTGTCAAATACCCATACTTCGCCATGACCCTGGCCGATAAGCTCACGGCGAGCCGACTTACTCTCGCTCCGGTTTTCTTCGTAGCGTATCAATGGGGCGGGTGCTTTGGTCCCGTTCCCTATATTGCCCTCCTTTGGGGTCTTTTCCTCGTCATAGAGGTCAGTGATCTTTTCGACGGTCTCGCCGCTCGTCGCACCGGGACCGTAAGCGACTTCGGCAAACTCTTCGACCCATATGCGGATGTATTTGCGCGGATAACTTATTTCGTCTGCTTCGCACTCGATGGAATAATGCCGGCGTGGGTCCTTATCGTCGTCTTGTATCGCGAACTTTCAATCAACTTCGTTAGGATGCTGCTTGCGCAAAGGGGCATCGCGATGGGCGCACGGCCGGGCGGCAAGCTGAAATCCGCCACTTACATGGCGGCTGGTGCCGCTTCACTTCTTTTCCTTAGTGCAGGCAGATTCGGTTTCTTTCCTGGATTTAGGGCATCTTTCGCCATCGGGATATATGCACTCTACGCTCTCGCCGCACTTTTTGCCCTTGGTTCCTTCGCGGATTACCTCGTTCAGTACCGCAAGCTGGTCGCGCCCCGCACATGAGGCTCCCAAAGCCTCTTAATGAGCTGTCGCGAACCGAAACGACTGGCATCCGTTTCGTCCTCTTTGACATCGACGATACGATTACCGAGAATGGACTGCTTCCCGAGGAATCCTACTCAGCGCTTTGGGCTCTTCGTCGGGCGAGTATAGCGGCGATTCCCGTCACGGGACGTCCGGCGGGATGGTGCGATTTAATCGCTCGGCAGTGGCCCGTCGCCGGAGTCGTGGGGGAAAATGGAGCCTTCGCCTTCTATATGAATGGCGAACGCCTCACGCGTTTCTATCATCCATCCGCACCCTCGCCTGAATCCTCCCGCGAGCGTCTCGCGCGGCTCGCCTCGGAGGCCATCGCGGCGGTGCCCGGCCTGCGTCTTGCCAAAGACCAGAGTTTTCGGCTTTTCGACGTCGCGCTGGACTTCGCGGAAGAGCCGCCTCGCATGTCTCTCGAGGAGGCTTTGCGCGTCAAGGCTTTCTGCGAAGCTTCGGGAACTCGTGCTAAAGTTAGCTCAATCCACGTCAATGCATGGATCGGCGATTACGACAAAGTTTCGATGTCCGAACTTTTCCTCTCGCGCATACTCGGCTGGGACCCAATGCTCGCTCCGCGCGCCGTGATCTTCCTCGGAGATTCGCCGAACGACGAGCCCATGTTTCGGCGTTACGAACTATCATGTGGCGTCGCGAATGTTCGACGTTTTGAAAACATAATGGAATGTCTTCCTGCCTATATTACCGAGAAACCGTATGGTGCTGGTTTCGCAGAGGCATGCGCATACATTTTAGCCTCTCGTTGATTCACGGGCGGGTCCATGCCTCGAAGCCCTCTTTCGCTCTTTCTGCGATGACGCCGATCGGGTATGGGCTCATGTGGAATGTCTTTACAGAACGAACGATACCCCAAGGAATTCCGCTCCAGGACCGTTCATCGGGCTTGAAAAAAGCGACGGTAACGGGAAAGGGAGCTTGACAATGATGGGGCAACTACGATAGTTTCATCGAGCGCCTAAAAGACGGGGTGGCGAGTGCAAGCGCCTCGTGGATGCTAAGCAAACAGGGTAAGGCATTCGGGTAAGACCCAGTCCATGGCGGAATGAAGCCGAGGGATGGGGAGTGGGTCCTTGTCGCCTCGGGAGAGCCGCGAAGCGTTCTTCGGTAGGGGACGAAGCGGTAATCGGCGCGCGAGCCACGGATGTCTATTGACAGAGACGAGAGAGCGATGCTATAAGAAGCGCCTTCTGGCACGGAAATTGCTAATGAAGGGTGCAGGGGTCATTTACAGTAAATAGGGATGGGATAGAGCGAGGTGAGGTCGGATTCACGATGAGTGGGTCTGATCGCGTGGAGCTTGACGAGCGAAGAGCTGCTGGGCCGAAGGTGAAAGCCGGAAGTCGAGCAGAACGAGCGGAGCGAGTTCTGCAAAGCCAAGCGCGCAAGCGCTTGGCTAGGTATCGAATGCCGGTAGCCTTACGTGACGAGTTTACGGGAGGCTGCGAACTGTTCGATTCTCTGTGAAGCTAGAGGTCTTCGGACCTTTGGTATATATCATGGAGAGTTTGATCCTGGCTCAGAACGAACGCTGGCGGCGTGTCTTAAGCATGCAAGTCGTGCGGCAAGGCGGGGCAACCCGCCCTAGAGCGGCGGACTGGTGAGTAACGCGTGGGTGATCTGCCTTTGGGATGGGGATAGCCACTAGAAATAGTGGGTAATACCGAATACGTTCGCATAGCTGCGGCTATGCGAGGAAAAGCGCTTCGGCGCTGCCCGAAGATGAGCCCGCGTCCCATTAGCTAGTTGGTGAGGTAAAGGCCCACCAAGGCGATGATGGGTAGCCGGCCTGAGAGGGTGTACGGCCACACTGGGACTGAGATACGGCCCAGACTCCTACGGGAGGCAGCAGCTAAGAATATTCCGCAATGGACGAAAGTCTGACGGAGCGACGCCGCGTGGATGACGAAGGCCGAAAGGTTGTAAAGTCCTTTTGTTGGGGAAGAATAACCATGGGAGGGAATGCCCGTGGGATGACATGAACCGACGAATAAGCCCCGGCTAACTACGTGCCAGCAGCCGCGGTAACACGTAGGGGGCGAGCGTTGTTCGGAATTACTGGGCGTAAAGGGCATGTAGGCGGCTTTGTAAGTCCGGCGTGGAAGCCCACGGCTCAACCGTGGGATTGCGCTGGAAACTGTAAGGCTTGAATCATGGAGAGGGAGCTAGAATTCCTGGTGTAGGGGTGAAATCTGTAGAGATCAGGAAGAATACCAGTGGCGAAGGCGAGCTCCTGGCCAATGATTGACGCTGAGGTGCGAAAGTGTGGGGATCAAACAGGATTAGATACCCTGGTAGTCCACACTGTAAACGATGTGCACTAGGTGCTGGGGCGGATGCTTCAGTGCCGGAGCTAACGCGGTAAGTGCACCGCCTGGGGAGTATGCTCGCAAGGGTGAAACTCAAAGGAATTGACGGGGGCCCGCACAAGCGGTGGAGCATGTGGTTTAATTCGATGGTACGCGAGGAACCTTACCTGGGTTTGACATACAGAGGAATGCGGTAGCGATATCGCAGCCTAGCAATAGGCCTTTGTACAGGTGCTGCATGGCTGTCGTCAGCTCGTGCCGTGAGGTGTTGGGTTAAGTCCCGCAACGAGCGCAACCCCTACTGCCAGTTACCAACAGGTTAAGCTGGGGACTCTGGCGGAACTGCCGGTGACAAACCGGAGGAAGGTGGGGATGACGTCAAGTCATCATGGCCCTTATGTCCAGGGCTACACACGTGCTACAATGGGCGAGACAGAGTGACGCGAAGCCGCGAGGTGGAGCAAATCGCAGAAAATCGCCCGTAGTTCGGATTGGAGTCTGAAACCCGACTCCATGAAGGTGGAATCGCTAGTAATCGCGCATCAGCATGGCGCGGTGAATACGTTCCCGGGCCTTGTACACACCGCCCGTCACACCATCCGAGTGGGAGGCACCCGAAGCCGTTAGTCCAACCAGCAATGGGGGACGACGTCGAAGGTACGTCTCGTGAGGAGGGTGAAGTCGTAACAAGGTAGTCGTACCGGAAGGTGCGGCTGGATCACCTCCTTTCTGCGAGAAAGGCGTCGAACGAGTCCGCAAGGCTTGCATTCGCGACGGCGAGGTCGCAGGCAGACGACATATCGCACAACGCCGTTCACGGCCTGAAAGACTGGCGGCGAAGCAGAAGCGCGCAAGCGCTTCTGCGACGTCGAAGGCCGCGTAGCGCGCTTCGCGAAGGCAGCAATACCCGCCTCGCTCTATCCCATCCTTTTTTTATTGAATTGGAGATCGCAAAAGCTGGGGATATAGCTCAGCTGGCTAGAGCGGCGGCTTTGCAAGCCGTAGGTCGTGGGTTCAAGTCCCATTATCTCCACGAAGCGGACGAACCGCATCGTGGTTCGCTCCGGTGCGAATGCCAGGCATTCGCGATGTTCTTTGACAATACGAGGGAAGGGGAAAGCAGAAGAGAGTGTTACGCGCACGACGTCGCGAGACGGCGGGGGCGTGATGCGTCGGCGAGTTGCGAGGCGTAGTAGCGCTTTGCGATGGACCGAATCTGCGTGTGCGAGCTCAAAGGGCATTTGAGTTCGCTGATGCGAGCTTCGGTTGCGATAAAAGGCCGCGACCGGAGCAAAGCTTGCAGAATCGCGAGGCGATTCTGCAAAACCAATCGCGCGCGATTGGTTACGTAAGAGCGAAGACTAATATGGTCAAGCGAATACGGGCTCATGGTGGATGCCTCGGAGCCGTACGGCGAAGAAGGCCGTGACAAGCTGCGATAAGCCTGGGGGAGGAGCACATATCCCGTGATCCCAGGATTGCCGAATGGGGTAACCCAGCCGCCGAGAGGCGGTTATCGCATACTGAATCCATAGGTATGCGAAGCAAGACCCAGGGAACTGAACCATCTAAGTACCTGGAGGAAGAGAAATCAAGAGAGATTCCCTAAGTAGCGGCGAGCGAACGGGGAAGAGCCCAAACTCACGTCGGTGTCAAGGTGCACGCCGTTGCCGACGGGGGGTTGCAGGGATCGCTTAGAGCTGCGTGCAGTAGCTCGCGAAGTTACAAATTTCCTAGGTAGGGGAACGGCATGGGAAGGCCGGCCAGAGAGGGTGAGAGCCCCGTACCCGACATCTATGGAGACTTCGTGAGGCGATTACCTAAGTACGGCGAGGCTCGAGAAACCTTGTCGGAATCCGGGTCGACCACGATCCAAGGCTAAACACGATACGGCTACCGATAGTGCAGAAGTACCGCGAGGGAAAGGCGAAAAGAACCCCGGTGAGGGGAGTGAAATAGAACCTGAAACCATGAGCCCACAACAGGTCGGAGGAGTCGCAAGGCTCTGACGGCGTGCCTTTTGTAGAATGAGCCTGCGAGTTACGGTATGTAGCGAGGTTAAGGCGTTGAAGCGCCGGAGCCGGAGGGAAACCGAGTCTGATAAGGGCGTTCGCCACAGTAGTGGCGTCGCGAGCAATCGCGACCAGTTGCATGTCGTAGACCCGAAGCCAGGTGATCTTATTATGGCCAGGTTGAAGCTCAGGTAAAACTGAGTGGAGGACCGAACTCTAGTGTGATGAAAAACGCAGGGATGAGCCGTGATAAGGGGTGAAAGGCTAATCAAACCTGGAAATAGCTGGCACTCCCCGAAATGCCTTGAGGGACAGCCTCATTCAAATGTCTAGGAGGTAGAGCACTGTTTGGACTAGGGCTCTTCACCGGGTACCAAACCCAGGCAAACTCCGAATGCCTAGACACAACGAATGGGAGTGAGACAGTGTGCGACAAAGTTCATTGTCGAGAGGGGAACAGCCCAGACCGACAGCTAAGGTCCCTAAATGCCGCTGAGTGTTAAATGATGTGCGATTGCCCAGACAGCCAGGAGGTTGGCTTAGAAGCAGCCATTCCTTTAAAGAGTGCGTAATAGCTCACTGGTCGAGCAATCGTGCGCAGACAATGTAACGGGGCTAAGCGGTATACCGAAGCTTCGGATTACGAGCGCAAGCTCGTGATGGTAGGGGAGCATTCCATGAACCGGCGAAGGTGGCCCGTAAGGGCTGCTGGAGGGGATGGAAGAGAGAATGCAGGTATAAGTATACGAAAAGACGGGTGAGATCCCCGTCCGCCGAAAACCTAAGGTTTCCTGGGTAAAGGTAATCTGCCCAGGGTTAGTCGGCCCCTAAGGTGAGGCTGAAAAGCGTAGCCGATGGGAAGCTGGTTCATATTCCAGCACCATGTACGGATTCGATGGGATGACGCATGAGGTGAAACCCGGCCGGAGAACGGTTGTTCCGGTCGAAGCGCTTAAAGCCTATGAGAGTGCCAGGGAAATCCGGTGCTTGAGGCAAGGCGCGACAGCGAGTGGAGCTACGGCGAAGCGAAGCGGGCGTAGCCACGGTGCCAAGAAAGAATCCCTAAGGTTCGTCCGTATGTGACCGTACCGTAAACCGACACAGGTAGGTGGGATGAGAAATCTAAGGCGCTCGAGATAACTAGCGTTAAGGAACTCGGCAAAATGCACACGTAACTTCGGGAGAAGTGTGGCCTCCTTTGGTTTAGCAATAGGTTGAAGGAGGTTGCAGAGAGCAGGCCCAGGCGACTGTTTACCAAAAACACAGGTCTCTGCAAACGCGCAAGCGGATGTATAGGGACTGACGCCTGCCCGGTGCTGGAAGGTTAAGAGGAGGAGTCATGGCACGCAAGGCCGGAAGCCCTGAATCGAAGCCCCAGTAAACGGCGGCCGTAACTATAACGGTCCTAAGGTAGCGAAATTCCTTGTCGGGTAAGTTCCGACCCGCACGAATGGTGGAACGATCTGGGCACTGTCTCGACGCTAGACTCGGTGAAATTTAAGTACCGGTAAAGATGCCGGTTACCCGTGGTTAGACGGAAAGACCCCGTGAACCTTTACTGCAACTTACCATTGGGACTTGGCCTGTCATGTGTAGAATAGGTGGGAGACTGCGAGGCATGGCCGCTAGGCTGTGCGGAGTCGTCGGTGAAATACCACTCTTGTCAGGCTAGGTTTCTAACCCAGGTCCGTCAATCCGGATCGGGGACAGTAGTAGGCAGGCAGTTTGACTGGGGCGGTCGCCTCCTAAACGGTAACGGAGGTGCGCGAAGGTCGCCTTGCTCTGGTTGGAAATCAGAGCGCAAGTGTAAAGGCATAAGGTGGCTTGACTGCGAGTCCGACAGGACGAGCAGGTACGAAAGTAGGTCTTAGTGATCTGGCGGTGGCACGTGGAAGCGCCGTCACTTAACGGATAAAAGGTACTCTGGGGATAACAGGCTGATCTTGCCCAAGAGTTCACATCGACGGCAAGGTTTGGCACCTCGATGTCGGCTCATCGCATCCTGGGGCTGGAGCAGGTCCCAAGGGTTTGGCTGTTCGCCAATTAAAGCGGTACGTGAGCTGGGTTCAGAACGTCGTGAGACAGTTCGGTCCCTATCTGCCACGGGCGTTGGATGGTTGAGAGGAGCTGCCTTTAGTACGAGAGGACCGAGGTGGACGAACCTCTGGTGTACCAGTTATCCTGCCAAGGGTACGTGCTGGGTAGCCATGTTCGGAAGGGATAACCGCTGAAAGCATCTAAGTGGGAAGCCCACCTCAAGATGAACCATCCCTGGGGGTTTAACCCCCCTGAAGGTACCAGGGAGACTACCTGGTTGATAGGCTGGAGATGTACATGCAGTAATGCATTCAGTCGACCAGTACTAATCTGCCGTGAGGCTTGACCATATTATCCTTCGCTCTTTACTCAAGCCCCGCTTATAAGGCGAGTTTCGCTCGTCGGCGGGCTTCGCATGGTTCGGTCGACGCCACTCGACGTCTCTGCTTTCCCCATTCCGCGATCGCTGCTGGAAAAATCGCGCTTCCTTCGGGAATCGCGGTCCATTCTAGGACGAGATCGCCGATTCCCCGATGGCTTAGGTCAATTTTGCCTGGTGATTATTGTGAGGGGGAAACACCCGTTCCCATTCCGAACACGGAAGTTAAGCCCCTCAACGCCGATGGTACTGCCTTAGGGTGGGAGAGTAGGTCGTCGCCAGGCTTTTTTATTTTATATAAGATCGTATTTTACGCCTCAAGCTTGCCCGCCCTTTCGAAAGATGCTACACTTTTACGGAATTGGTGTTCTATGGAGGGAGGCATATGGCCGAACAGGACACGCAGATCCAACTCGTCACCTTCCAAATAAGCGAAGAGCTATATGGTGTCGATATCATGGACGTCAAGGAAATCGTGCGAGTTCAGGAAATCCGGGCTATACCCAACGCCCCCGGCTACGTTGAAGGCCTATTCAATCTACGCGGAGAGATCATTCCCATTATTTCCTTGCACAAGAGGTTTCACCTCAAGAAGGCCCAACTTGACGAAGACGAGGAATTGCTTTCCGGTTTTATAATTATCGATATAGACGGCATGAAACTCGGCGTGATCATCGATAGAGTCGAGCGCGTCATGTCCATCGAGGCTCAAGATGTCCAGCCCCCGCCCCAGATGCTCACCGGAATCGGGGCCGAATACATACAAGGCGTCATCAATCGGGAGAGCGGCTATCTTATCCTCCTCGATATTCGCAAGCTCTTCAGCGCGAAGGAGCTCAGGAAGATCGAAGAGATACGACGATAGACGGAAATGTCAAATCGATGAGCATACCCGTCTTCCGTACTTACATCCGTCGAAAAGATATGGATACCGTCCTCAATTGCCTGGTCACCGATTCGGTGGGTCCGGGCGAATACCTGGACCGATTCCAAAAGACGGCACGCGAGCTTCTCGGCTTCGAATTCGGCTTCGCGGTGCGAAGCCCCGCTTCCGCCCTAGGCTTGGCGCTCGATTCCCTGGCCTTGGCGGAAGGCGATATGGTGGCGCTTCCGGCTTTGGCCCCCGCTTATTATGCCGCGGTACTCGCTTCGCGAAGGCTCGAGCCGGTATTCGTCGACTCAGTGCAGGATTCGGCCGAGCCCGATCTCGCTCGGCTCGCCGCGCTGGAGCCTCGACCGAAGGCCCTCGTGCTGGAGGAGTCGCTCGGTATCCTGCCGGATCCGGAAACGGTGGCGTCCTTGGGCATGGTCGTCATCGAGGATATGTCGAAGGCTATAGGGGCGTATCGCGGGCAGTCGCGGGCCGGGACGCTGGGACGGGTCGCCTTTCTCGGCTTGGAGCACGATTCGGTCGTCACGGCGGGAGGGGGGGGACTCCTCGTCTCGTACGGGAAAAGAGAAGGGCAGGTGCTCCGTAATCTCGCGGAATCGATCGATCCCGAGATCATTATGACCGATTACAATGCCGCCCTGGGTCTGGCGCAATTCCGGGACATGGAAACCGCCATCGCGCGCAGGCGAGAGCTCGCGGTCCTTTTCGCGCAGTCCCTTGCGCGCACTCGACACCGCATCCTTTCTCAAAACGGGGATGGCGAGCCGGGCTACTGGGCCTTTCCGGTTTCCATCGCCTCCAACGTCAAGGACGTCAGGGCCTACGCCAGGAAGAAGGACGTCGATACGGAGCTCGCCTTCGACGGCAGTCTCCTCGCAAAGGGTTTCGTGCCTGAGGGCCGCTGCCCGAACGCGAGGTCCATGGCGATGCGTTGCCTTCTCTTCCCGCTGCATCAGCGAATCGGCGTCGCCGCGGCCGAGAAGATCAGCAAGGTCCTCGCGACCTTGCCCTAGCCAAGGCCGAAGGCCTTGGTTTTGCGGTTTCGCGCATGACGCGAAATCCGCTCGGATGGAGGGTGCATGCCTGAAGGCGCAGGGCGCGTCCTGATAATCGCGAACCTCGAAAAGGAATCGGCCGCCGTTACCGCCGATTTACTGCGCTCCTCCTTGGCGAAGCTCGGCTATGATTCCGAGAGCTATTTCTATGTAGGAGATCCGGATGGCCCTCCCAATGCGGAGGGCTGTGTCCTGGTCGTATCCTTGGGCGGCGACGGGACCGTCCTTTACGCGGCGCGGGTGGCTGCCCCGCTCGGCATTCCGGTCTTGCCCGTCAATCTCGGTCGACTCGGCTTCATCGCCGAAATCGGCGTGGGCGAATGGCCCTCGGCCATCGCAAAATGGTCCAGAGGCGACTTATCGGTCTCGAAGCGCCTGATGCTCTCCGTCGAGGCGTGGCGCGACGGGGCGCGAGTGGCGTCTTTCCGTGCCATGAACGATGCGACGGTATCAGCCCAGGGCATAGCGAAGCTCATAGGCTTCGGCATCAGTCTAGGCTCCTCCACTTCGGTACGCTATCGGGCGGATGGCGTCATAATAGCCACGCCGACCGGCTCGACGGCCTATAACCTGGCCGCCGGAGGGCCGGTCCTCCATCCCGAGATGGAAGCCATGATTGTCAATCCAGTCTGCCCCTTCACCCTTTCCAATCGGCCCTTGGTCGTACCTGCCGCGGAAGCGGTCGAGATATTAATGGAAGAAGGCAGGCGGACCGGGGCGATGCTTACGATCGACGGTCAGGAGACTTTCACCTTGCGTTCGGGAGACCTGATCCGGATTTCCGGAGCGCCCGAAAAGGCCTTGATCTATATTTCCGAAGGTTTCGCCTTCTATGAGCTCCTTCGCTCCAAATTGGCCTGGTCGGGAGGGCCCGGTGCTTGAGGAACTGACGGTTCGCGACTTCGCGTTGATCGAACGGCTATCCGTGAGCTTTACGGGAGGGCTCAACATCCTCACCGGCGAGACGGGGGCGGGGAAATCGCTCCTCGTGGGAGCCATCGGCTTCCTGCTCGGGGCCAAGGCGGATACGAGCGTGATACGCTCCGGCGCCGAAGAAAGCCTTGTTACGGGAGTCCTCGACGTGTCGCGCAATGCCGAGGCCCAGGAGTGGCTGCGCCTGCGCGGTCTCGAGCCGGAGGAAGGCAAGGTCCTCGTCAGGAGGGGGATTAAGTCCAACGGCCGCGGGTCGGCATATATCCAGAACCAGAGCGCCCTGCGTTCCGATCTCGCCGAGCTCACGTCGCTCCTCGTAGACCTCCACGGACAGCACGAGCACCAGTCCCTCCTCCTGCCCGAGAACCATCGCAGGCTGCTCGACCGCTACTCCCGAATCGAGGACGAGGTGAACGACTTCGCTTCTCGCTTCGCTACCCTCGCGGCCGAAAAGCGCGCCTACGAATCCGCCTTGGCGTCGGAGGCCGAGCGAAACCGCGAGATGGACTTCCTGCGCTTCGCCGTCGAGGAGATATCGCGGGCGAAGCTGCGGCCAGGCGAGGAGGCGGAGCTCGAGGCGGAGGAGCGGCTCCTCTCCCAGCACGAGAAGCTTTTCGCGGCCGTGGATGCGGCGCATTGCGCCCTGGCCGGCGGCGACGAGGGCGAAGGGGCGATGAGCTCGCTCAGGCGACTGCGTTCCGGCCTCGAGACCGCAGGTTCCATCGATCCGGGTATTTCCGATCTGGCGCGCCGCTCGGATGACGCCTTTTACGAGCTCGAGGACGTTGCCGATTCGCTCAGGCATTATCTGGGCTCGCTAAGCTTCAGGCCCGAGCGCCTCGAGGAAGTCGAGGGCCGTCTCGCCGACATCCGCAAGCTCAAGAAGAAGTACGGCGCCACGGTGGAGGATGTCCTCGCGCGTCTCGGAGAGGATCAAGGCCGGCTCTCCAGGCTCGAGACCTGGGAAGAGGACAGGGGCGAGATGGAGCAGAGGATCGTCGCCCTGGAGGCCGAGGTGTTCGCGTCAGCCTTGGCGCTTTCCGAGAAGCGAAAGGCATCGGCCGCGAGCCTTCAGGCCCGGATCGAGTCCATCGTCCGAACCCTCGGAATGCCGAGCGCCAAATTCTACGCCCGCGTGAGCCGTAAGGATAGCGACGGGTCCAGGCCGGTGGTCGGGCCCTATGGAGTGGACGAGGTGGAATTCCTGATCGCGCCCAATCCGGGCGAGAGCGCGAAGCCGCTCGCCCGGATAGCCTCGGGCGGCGAGCTTTCCCGCGTAGCGCTCGCGGCGAAGACGATACTCGCCGGTACCGACTCGGTGGATTGCCTGATTTTCGACGAGGTCGACGCCGGCATCGGCGGCGAGGTGGCAGTGGCGGTGGGCGAGCACTTGAAAGAGCTCGGCAAATCCAAGCAGGTACTATGCATTACGCATCTAGCCTCGATCGCCGTTCGCGCCGATAATCATTACAGGGTCGAGAAAGACGTCTCCGGCGGAAGGACGAGTACCCGCCTTTCGAGGATGGAAGGGCGCGTCAGGGCCGAGGAGATAGCTCGCATGCTCGCGGGAGACCCCCGCGAGGAGGCTTCGATCGCCCATGCGACCGAGCTCCTCCGGAAGTACGGGAATTGGCGGGATGGCTGATGGGAAAAATAACGCAAGAGCAGCGCAATCGGTATTTCGAGAAGGTCAAGGAACACCGCAAAACCATCGAGGCGGGGCTCGCCAAGGAGAAGACCCTGCTCGATCTCCTTTCGAAGGACGAGAGCGGCGCAGGCTACAAGCGCCTCATGCTCGCGAACGACGCGCTGGATCTCTGCTCTTGGTACATGCTGGTCAACGGCCTTTCGGTGTCCCTGCTCGGCATAAAGAACGAGGATTACCTTCTCGAGGCGCGCAAGACCCTGGTGAGATCCGTCAAGTACATCGAAGACGCGGTTTCGGCCTATCTCGACGTCCCCTTCTCCGATTACGAGGCGAAGCTCGAAGAAATACGGGACTTCGACTCCGAGGGGAGGTTTCGGCTCCTGCGCAAGCTCGGCTTCGCGGTTCAGTCGCTCGAGGACGCCTTCGGCGAGAACTCGAAGTACTCGGCCTCGTTCATAGAGTTGTGGGGAAAGGTAGCGACGGTCGGGAAGAATCTCGTCAATCTCAAGACGGCCGTATCGGACATGGATTTCAGCTCACCCGTTCGCGCGACGGTGATGAGCCATCTTGCCCTCGTCAAGCAGCTCTTCCAGCGCTGCGCCGACAAGTACCGCGAGCAGTACGAGCTATATACGCATAAGGTGCAGGACTTCAGGGCGGCGGTCATCTACCTCCAGGCCCTCCGGAGGATTCATTTGGTCCTCTCGGAGAGGGACGAAGCCGAAACCCTCAAGCGCAAGGTCGAGATATGGTCGACGAAGCTCGAGGCGGACCTCAAGAAGGCCGAGGAAGCCAAGAAATAGGCCGGTCCCGTCAAAGCCTCGCCAATTCATGAAGGGCGTCATGGGGGAATAGCTTGCCCATCGTCGTGATTACGAGATCCTCGGCCGAGTTGCCGAATACGACCGCGGCATCGGCCGACAGGAATTCGGAGAGGACCTGCCTGCACGCCCCGCAGGGGCTTACCGGATATTCGGCGTTCGGAGTCGCGACGACGATCATCGCGAAATCGCGCTTCCCGGCCCCGATGGCGGCGGCGAGCGCGTTACGCTCGGCGCAGGTGGTGAGACCGAAAGATCGGTTCTCCATATTGGTTCCGGTGAACACGGCGCCGTCGGAGCATAGCAGGGCGGCCCCGACGCCGAAGTGCGAGTAAGGCGAATACGAGGCGCGGGACGCGTCGAGAGCAAGGGCATAGAGCTCGCCGATTTCCATCCTGGTGCTTCCTGATCTGTTGACAGCTTCAAGCGCTACTATATACCATTCTGCGGGGTCGGTGAAGCTCGCGCGCGTTTCACGCATGTCGCGCTTCGAAAGGCGCGTCGGGTAGGCATGGAAGAGACAGGCAAGAGACGGCTCACGGTGGCGGGAATCGTCGCCGCCGGAATAGCGTATTTCCTCGTCAGCGCTTTCCCGCTTCAGAAGGAACTGGTACTCGTGCCCGGATGGACCCGGAGCCTCGCGCAGGCGCCGGCCGGACCTATCGCGCAATCCGCGACGGCCAAGAAGGGCGGCGCGGGGCCGGCCTCCTCGGCGCCGATACCCTTCCGGCTGGGAAATCGCTACGGCTACTTCACCGCGGACGGTTCAATTCTCTTCGCGGGAACGGCCGCCTATGGCGTCGCCCTTGCCCCGGATGCCTTCGCGACCTACGATCGCCTCTCGGAGGGCTTCACCATTTCCTCGCCCGACGGTACGGCCATCTCCCGCGTGTCTTTCGTGGGCTACCCCTTCTTCGCCGCGGGAAGGCGCTTCGCGATCTCCCCCGATCAAGCGACGGTCGCCGAGCTTTCGAAGGGCGGCGCGATAGCCTGGACTTATCAGTTCGGCTCGATAGTGACCTCTTTCGATGCGAGCCCCTCGATAGCCGTCTTCGGTCTCATGGACGGCAGGATCGTAGGGCTCGACCCTTCCGGATCGGTTTTGCTCGATTTCGCTCCGGGCGGTTCGCGCATCGCCGGCGTATACGGCGTAGCCGCTTCGCCCGATGGCCTCCTCGTCGCCGCTATCACCGGTCTGGACAGGCAGAGGCTCGTCGTGATGGAGAAGCGCAGCTCCGCGTATCGGGTCGCCTACCACCGCTACCTGAGCTCCGATTATAGACGGCCCGTCTATATCGCGTTCACGCCCGACGGCAACAGGCTCGCGTACGAGTCGCCGTCGGGCGTAGGCGTATACGATCGTTCTTCGCGCGGAGAAACCGCCATCTCGGTTCCCGCTACGTCGCGCCTCGGGCTTACGACGATGGACGGGAGGCTGATGGTCCTGCTTTCCGGGGGCGGCGACGAAAAACGGCTCGTTTGCGCGGCCCTGCCCGATCGGCGCGTCGTCGATCTCGTCTTGAAGGCCCCACTCGCCTTCGTGGAGACTGGGGGCGATTCGATCTATCTCGGCATCGACGACGACATGGTCCGAATGGACCTGCGGGAGCGATAGCGATGGAAAGACAGGGCGGGTTCATCGGCCTCGCGCTCGCGGCCTTCGCGCTTCTCGGCGGAAACGTCTTCGCCCTGGATTGGCCCTTGGCCCCTCCGCGGATCGCGGCCACCTTCGGCACTTTCGCGAAGGGGCGCGTCATCACGGGAGCGGCCCTCTCGGCCGAAGACGGCATCGTCCGCGCGGCCGAAGACGGCGAGGTCTCGTTCAGCCTCGAGGAAGGAATGAATCCCTCGGGCCTTCCCACTCCCCTGGGCTCCTTCATCGTCATCGAGCATCAGAAGGGCATGGCCGCCGTCTATTCCCATTTGGCTCCCTATTCGCGGCCGACGGTTCTCGTCAAGGTCAACGGCGGCGACATGCTGGGAAAATCGGGAAGTTCGGGGTGGATCGAGGGTCCAGGCCTCATGTTCCAGGTCTTCGATCGACGAGCCGATTCCTGGGTCAATCCTCTCCTCGTGCTCCCTCCGCTCGTGATCGACAAACCGCCCGTCATACGCTCCCTGGCTCTTTCGCGAGCCGATAAAGTCTATACGCTGGGCGAGACGGCCTCTTTGCCGCAAGGCACGTATAGAGTCTCGGTCGACGTCGTGGACCTCGGGGACGCGACGTGGACTATGGGTCCCCTCGCGCCTTACAGCATACGGCTCTCGATCGACGGAGACGAGGCGGTAAACCTCGTCTTCGATGTAGCTAAGGGCGTGGGAGGCAAGCTCATGTTCTTTTCGGGAAACCCAATTCCCGCGGGCGATCTCAAGACGAAGGAAGGGCGCTACTTCCTCACGGAGCGTCTTTTCCCCAGGGGCCGCACCTCTATCGAAGCTCATGTCGAGGACGCGGCCGGCAATAAGCGCTCGGCATCCTGGTCCGTCCTCGTGGAGTGATCGTATCGAAATGGTGAAGACTTTCTCGACTCCCCCGGCCGTCGAGCCGATGCGCGGCTTGCCCTGCTTCCTCTGCGGAGGCGAGGACTTCTCGAGGAAATGGGACTGCGGCGCCTTTGCATTCGTTCGCTGCCGCAAATGCGGTCTGATCCAACAGAATCCGCAGCCCGAAGCGGCGGCGGTGACCGCCCGCTACGGCGAGCGCTTCGGCGCTACCTACCTGCGATACGAAGAGGCGAATCAATACGCCTATCGGGACCTCGAGCTTCTCGCCCTTCGCGACCTCGGGTTGGAGGACGAGGCCTTCGTCGCGAGGGCCATCGCGGAAGGGCGCAAACCTCGGATCCTGGACGTAGGCTGCGCTACCGGGGCCCTGCTCGCGGCTTTGCGCGATAAAGGCTGGGATGTCCAGGGCGTAGAGATTTCGACCGTTCAGGCGAGCTACGGACGGGAACGTTATGGTTTGCGGATCCACGCGGGCGACATCGAATCGGCCGCCTTCCCCGCCGCCGGCTTCGACCTGGTCCACGCCTCGCACCTGATCGAGCACCTGAACGACCCCGGGGCCTTCCTCGACGAGGCCGCGAGGGTGCTGGCGCCCGGAGGCGTCATCGTGTTGACGACCCCGAACGCCGACGGCCTTCAGGCGCGGCTTCTCGGATCGAAATGGAGGAGCGCGATCAACGATCACCTCTACCTGTTCTCCCTGCGGAATCTCATAGCCCTGCTCGAATCGCGGGATTTCGCAGTCGAGAAATCCGTGACTTGGGGCGGTTGGGCCAGCGGACTGAGGCCCGCCTTCATCAAGCGTCCCCTGGACCGCCTGGCGAAAAGTCTCGGCTTCGGCGACGTAATGGCCATCCTCGCCCGTAGGGCGAAATAGAAGGATGGCCATTACGAGTGATGGCCATCCTCGCCCGTAGGGCGAAATAGAAGGATGGCCATTACGAGTGATGGCCATCCTCGCCCATAGGGCGGTATAATCCGGGTGATGGACTATTCCTTCGTTCGGGGTAGGGTCGAGGCCATCCGCGAGAGGATCGAGGCCGCGGCTCTGCGCGCAGGACGTTCCGCCTCCGCGATCGAGCTGCTCGCGGTGACTAAATTCCATCCGATCGAGGCGGCTATGGCGGCGTTCGACGCTGGCCTGACAGCTTTCGGCGAGAGCCGGGTCCAGGAGGCCGAAGGCAAGTACCCGGACTTCCTCGCCGCGCGCCCCTCGGCTCGCCTCGATATGATCGGTCATATTCAATCCAACAAGGCCGGGAAAGCGGTCGCTTTTTTTTCGCGGATGCAGTCCGTCGACTCTGCCGAGCTTATCATCGAGCTCGACAGCCGCGCTCGAGCGGCCGAGCTCAAGCGTGAGATCCTTCTCGAGCTCCATACGGGCGAGGCGACGAAAGAAGGGTTCCGAGGCGTCGACGAGCTCTATCGGGCCCTCGAATTGCTGTTGTCCATCGAGGACCGGAGGCTCGAACCCCGGGGCCTAATGACCATGGCCCCGGCTATGGCGGCGCCCGGATCCGGCGTCGCCGACGAAGCCGCGGTCAGGAACTCGTTTGGAATCTTGCGCGCGACGCTCGAGGGCGCCCGCTCGCGCTTCGGCGCGGATCTTGGCGAAAAAGGATTCGACGTTCTTTCGATGGGCATGTCCGGAGACTTCGAGGTCGCCGTGGAAGAGGGTTCGACCCTCCTGAGGATAGGGACCGCCCTATTCGGAAAGAGGACGGCTTGACCCGCGTCATGCGTCGCCGCGGCTTGTCCGCGATCTTCGTCTTGGTCCTCGTCGCCGCGCTTTCCCAAGGCGCCCAGGGGCAAGCCGCCGCGACTACGCCCTCGACGGGCGCGACTCCTTCCTCCTCGTCGTCGCCCTCCGCGGATTCGCTTCTGGCCGGCTCGGCGATCCCCGAAAATCCCTTCAGGCGCTTCGAAATAGTCTCCCTCGGCGCATTTCCGATAATGCTCTTCTACTCGGGGTTTTTTTTCGATCTACAGCGCTATTTCGTGAATGACTTCAATTCCCTCTATGCTCCCTGGCCTTTCCAGAGCTCAACCTCGGCCCCGCTTACCGACGCGGATCGCTATACGAGGATCGGCGCCGCTCTCGGAGCCTGCGCCGTCGTAGGGCTCGTCGATGCCTATCTGCATCATTTGAAGGTAGTAAAGGCCGAACGCCTCCGCGAAGCGACCGAATCGGATGCTCCTCCGCAGGTCGAGAGTCCCGGCGGGGCATCGCCCGCCCCCGAACCTTGACAGGCCTAGAGGCGCGAGAATACTATTCCTTTCCGTGGCGACAGATGCGAACAAGGCCCTAATCCTTTTCGAGGATGGTAAGGAGGAAATCGAGCGAGAGGCGAGGATGATCGCCGAACGTCTCGAGGAACGAGGGCGAAGCGTGATCGTAAAAAATGCCTCCGGCGTCCAGATATCCGAGATCCTCGCTTCCGGCCTCTATATCTTCGGCTCAGGTTCTCCGGCTGCCCCGTCGTACGCCGAGCTGGCTCGCGTGTTCAAGGGCGTCAATCTGGCAGGAAGGAAAATCGCCTTTTTCGGCCCATCCGGCTCAGCCGTCGCTTGGCTCCGCGGCATCTGCGCCGACACCGAGGTTTCCGTCGCGCATTCCGACTTCGTCGGCCGTCCCGAACCAGTCGCCCTCGCGGCTTGGCTCAAAGGCGTATTGGCGAGCGCTTGAGGGGTTCCCATGACTGAAGGCTTCAATCTCGACGACGCGATTCGCAAGGTCCCGGACTTTCCCAAAAAGGGCATACTGTTCTACGACATCACGAGCATACTCACGAATCCCGATGCCTTCAGGTTCTGTATCGATTCGATGGCCGAGATTTACGAGGACGAAGGCTTGGACGCCGTCGCGGCAATCGAGTCTCGAGGCTTCCTCTTCGCCTCCCCGCTATGCGACAGGCTCAGCCTGCCCCTCGTCCTGGTCCGAAAGAAGGGCAAGCTTCCGGGCAAGACGCGCACCAGGAAATATGAGCTCGAATACGGCGAGGCCGAGATCGAGATGCACGAGGCCGACATTCCCGAGGGCGGGAGGGTTCTCATCGTCGACGACCTGATAGCCACGGGCGGCACGGTCAAGGCCGTAGGGGAGATCCTCGTCGAGGGCGGAGCCGTGCCCGCGGGCGTCTTCGCGGTCGTGGGCCTTCCCTTTCTTCAATATGAGAAGAATCTGGAGGGCTTGCCCATAAGGACCCTCATCGAGTATTTCGGCGAGTGACAGGACCCGCAAGGAGTTGGAAATGGTGGAAGCTCTCGCGAAGAATCCCGCGTGGAAGGGCCGCCGCGGCCCCCTCGTGCTGGTGATAATGGACGGGGTCGGCTATGGCCAGTACGCGGAGGGCGACGCCGTCGCCGACTCCAAGATGTGGGCCTTCAGGGCGATGGAATCGGCCTCGCCCCATACGAGGCTCAAGGCCCACGGTACGGCGGTCGGCCTACCTTCCGACGATGACATGGGCAATTCCGAAGTCGGCCATAACGCGATCGGCTGCGGCCGCGTCTACTCGCAGGGGGCGAAGCTCGTCTCGAACTCGATCGCGACGGGCGCTATGTTCGAGGGCGCCACCTGGAAGAAGCTCGTCGGCAACGTAAAAGGGACCGGCGGGAGCCTGCACTTCATCGGCCTTTTCTCCGACGGCAACGTACATTCGCATATCGACCATCTCAAGGCCATGATCGCGCGCTGCGCGACGGAAGGCGTCGAGCGGGTCCGCGTCCACGTCCTCCTCGACGGCCGAGACGTCGGCGAGCAGAGCGCCCTCGAATACGTTCGGCCCTTCGAGGCTTTCCTGGCGTCGAGCGATGCGAAAGGCTTCGATTATCGCATCGCCTCGGGCGGGGGGCGCCAATACGTCACGATGGACCGCTATAACGCGAATTGGGAGCAGGTCAAGCGCGGCTGGGACTGTCACGTCCTCGGCAAGGGCCGGCAGTTCTCGAGCGCCGAGGCCGCCATCGAAGCCTACCGCGCAGAGCAGCCCAACGTCATCGACCAGGACCTCCGCGAGTTCGTGATCGTCGACGGCGCCCCCGGGAGCGCTCAGGCGAAGCCGGTCGGTACGATCGAGGATGGCGATTCCGTCGTGTACTTCAACTTCCGCGGGGACCGCGCCCTCGAGATAACGGCCGCCTTCGAGCAGGACGACTTCGACAAGTTCGACCGCGTCAGGCGGCCCAGGGTGGAATACGCAGGCATGATGCAGTACGACGGCGATGCCCACGTGCCCAAGCAGTACATCGTCGAGCCGCCTTCCATCGAGCGGACGATGGGCGAGTATCTCGTCGCCTCGAAGGTCAAGCTTCTGGCCATCTCCGAGACGCAGAAATACGGTCATGTCACCTACTTCTTCAACGGCAACCGACAGGGCAAGTTCTCCGAAAGCTGCGAGGATTACGTCGAAGTGCCCTCCGACCGCGTGCCCTTCGAGCAGAGGCCCTGGATGAAGTGCGCCGAGATAACGGACAAGGTGCTCGAGGCCATCGAGTCAGGCAAGTACGCCTTCATCCGCCTCAACTACCCCAACGGGGACATGGTCGGCCACACCGGCGTCTACCAGGCGGTCGTCGCGGGCATGGAGGGCATGGACCTTCAACTCGGGCGACTCAGGCGCTCGATCGAGAAGGCCGGAGGGGTCATGATCCTAACGGCCGACCACGGCAATTCCGATGACATGTACGAGCACGACAAGAAAAGCGGAGCAGTGACGCGCAAGGCCGACGGCACGCCGCGGGCCAAGACGAGCCATTCGCTCAACCCCGTCCCCTGCGTCCTATTCGATCCCGAATCCCGGGGCGAGTACGAGGCCGCGTTGCGCGAGGGCTTGGGCATTTCCAGCCTGGCCGCGACCTGCATCGAGCTCCTCGGCTACGAGGCGCCCTCGGACTACGATAAATCGGTCCTCGTTTTCAAGGCTTGAGAGCGAGGGGCGGCTCAAGAGCGCAGGATGGCCCGGCGACGTCGCCGCCTGCCGAGGAGAAGGAAAGCCGAGGCGCCCAGCCCGATCGCCCCGCTGAGGGTCATGCAGAAAGCGGGTCCCGCGATTTCGGAAACGGCCCCGGCATAGAGGGCCCCGATGGGGGTCACGCCGCCGAAAACCAAGGAATAGATGCTCATCACCCTGCCGCGATGCTCATCGTCCGAGGCCAATTGGATCGTGGCGTTCGTCGACGTAGAGAAGGATATCGTGGCGAAACCGGTGAGGCCGAGCAGGACGCAGGAGAGGGCGTAGTTTCGCTGGAGGCCGCAGACCAGGATGGCCGCGCACATGCCCAAGGCTCCGCCGAAAAGCCGGTACGGTCTCGGACCCGAACGGCTTCCGAGGGCGAGAGCCAGGGCGGCGATCAAGGAACCGATACCCATGGAAGTCATGAGGAAGCCGTAGCCCGAGGCGCTCTGTCCGAGGGATATTTTGGCGAAGGTCGGCACGAATACGTTGTAGTTGATCACCACGGTCGAAATGGCGGCCATGAGGACCAAGGGCAAGGCGATCTCGCTTCTTTTTCGGATATAGGATAGTCCCTCGCGCGCGCTCGCGAAAACGTCGCGGATGCTCATCATCGGTCTCTTCGAGGCGATCGAGGGCGCATCGATGAAGAGCAGCGCTCCGATGACAGCAAGGAAGGAGAGCGCATTCAGGAAGAAGCATGGCGCGATGCCTATAACCTCGATCAGGAGGCCGGCGATGCCCGGGCCGAGTATGCGAGCCGTGTTGAAGGCGGCCGAATTGAGGGAAACGGCGTTCATCAGGGCGTCCCGACCGGAAAGCTCCATCACGTAGGCTTGCCGGGTCGGATTGTCGATCAAGGTGACCATGCCCAAAAGGAAGGCGAGCACCAGAACCATCCAATAACGTACGACATGCGTGGCTGTAATCGTCGCGAGCGCGAGCGCGAGGAAGGCAAGGGCGCTTTGAGTGATGATGATGGTCCTGCGCTTCGGGAATCTGTCGACGAAAGGGCCGGCGAACAGCGAAAGGAACATCATGGGAAGGAACTGGATGGCGCTCACGACGCTGAGCTTCGCGGCCGAGCCGGTGAGATCGAGGACGAGCCAAGCCTGGCCAACGTTCTGCATCCAGGTGCCGATGACCGAAACCAGCTGTCCAGTCCAGAATATTCGGAAATTCCGTTGCGCTAGTGCGGGAAAGTATCGATCCCTTATGTGCAAAAGCCTCACGCCGCTACTGTATACGCATCAATGCCGTTGAGCAATCCGGCCACCTGCCCGCGCTTCTCGCCGACTTACTGTCGGCTCGTCCTCGCGTTCGCTCGGATCAGCGCTTTCGGTTCGATCCCCTCATCGCCCTTATAAAAAGCCACCGCGAAGGCGGTGGCTTTGGGCGCTGAGGGGATCGCCTTCCAGTCGGCGACATCCTGTCGCCTCCTTTCAGGCCGCCTCAGCGCTTCTCGCCGACTTCCTGTCGGCTCGTCCTCGCGTTCGCTCGGATCAGCGCTTTCGGTTCGATCCCCTCATCGCCCTTATAAAAAGCCACCGCGAAGGCGGTGGCTTTGGGCGCTGAGGGGATCGAACCCCCGACATCCTGCGTGTAAAGCAGGCGCTCTGACCAGCTGAGCCAAGCGCCCTAATGAAGAAGACAAATCGCTCGCGATTTGCCTTCTTCATTGCGCGATTTCGCTCGCGCGGAATCGCGACGACGGTCCAAAGCTAGCATGTGCCTCCGCAAGGGGTCAAGCGTATCCGCTTGTCCTCGATCCGTTCCGATGCTACCATAATTTATGGAGATCGTCGGCATCGGCAATGCGCTCATGGACGTCATAGCCTTCGTCGACGAGGCCTATGCCCCAAGGTTGGGATTCCACAACAATGCGGTCGCTCACATCGACCGAGAGAGGCTCGGAGCGATGCTTGCCGACCTGCCCGACGCGGCGGTCTCGGCTGGAGGCGGCGCGGCAAACGCCGTGCGCGCCGCCTCCTTTCTCGGCGCCCATGCCGCCTTCTCGGGCATGGTCGGAGAGGACGATCTCGGTAAAAGATATGCGGAGGAGCTTCGCGTCGCGGGGATCGAGTCTTTCCTTTCGCTTTCCGACGCGCGGACCGGCGTATATTGCGCGCTGATCAGGCCCGACGGAGGCAGGACCCTTCTCGTTTCGCCCGGGGCGGCCGTCGAAATCTGCCTCGAGCCCCCGCGTGACGCCCTTTTCAAGCCCGGCGCCGTTCTCTATATCGAATGCTTCCTCATTCGAGACAGGCCTTTCCTGATGGAATGCCTGAGACGCGCGCGAAGCGCCGGGATGGAGACGGCAATCGATCTCTCGAGCCGCGAAATTACCGCGACCAATCGCGAGTTCATTCTCGCCATCCTTCCCGAATATTGCGATGTACTATTCGCAAACGAGGACGAGTTCGTCGCCTTGACCGATCTTCCCCTGCGCGAGGGGCTCGAGCTTTTCGCCTCGTGGGACATCGAGGTCGTCGTGAAAAGGGCCGAGCTCGGGGCGGTTTGGGCGAACAAGGGACGAATCGCCAGCAGTCCCGTCCGGGAGATGCAGCCGGTCGACCCGACTGGAGCCGGCGATGCCTTCGCCGGAGCCTTTCTCTTCGGCCGATCGAGGGCTCTTAGGCCCGAGCGATGCCTGCGGCTGGGTAATCGCGTCGCGGAAGAAGTCCTCGGCGTGCCTGGCTTCGGGGTGGATCCCGAGCGTATTCTGCGAGCGGCCCAGGACATGCTCGGCTGATATCCGTTCCAGCTCGAGATCAGTTCATATTCTCCTCAAAACCACTCTTTTTGAGGGCGAAACCTTGCCGAGACGGCTTAAAAAGGCATAATTTTAAGCAACAGATACGAAAGGACGGTGCAACATGGCTGAAAACGAAATAGTCCCAATCGATCAAATACTGCCGAATAAGCTCCCTATCATCCCTCTTTCCGGTAGGCCGATTTTTCCGGGCATCTTCACCCCCATCATGATCGGAAATACCGAAGACGTAAAAGTGATCGAGGAGGCTTTGACCTCCGATGGCATGGTCGGCCTCGTAATGATCAAGAACGAGTTCGAGCGTCCCAAGTCCGAGGATCTGCATGCCGTGGGCACGGTGGCCAAGATCGTGAAGCGGATCAACCTCCCCGACGGGGGCGCCAATATCTTCATTTCCACGCTCAAGCGCTTCAGGATAAAGAAATTTCTCTCCAAGGAAACGCCGATCGTGGCCGCGGTCGGCTATCTCGACGAAGAGGGTGACGATACCGACGAGATCAAGGCCCTTACGCGCGCGCTCTTGGGTGAGATGAAGCAGATATCCGAAAATAATCCCCTTTTCTCGGAAGAGATGCGCCTCAACATGATCAACATCGATCATCCCGGCAAGATCGCCGACTTCATCGCCTCGATCTTGAACATCGACAAGAACGATCAGCAGAGGATCCTCGAGACGACGGACGTGCGCGAGCGCATGGAGAAGGTCCTTATCTTCATCAAGAAGGAGCAAGAGCTCCTCAAGATACAAAAGCGCGTCCAGCAGGAGATAAACGAGAAAATCGAGAAAAGCCAGCGCGAGTACTTCCTCAAAGAGGAGTTGAAGGCGATCAAGGGCGAGCTCGGGATGCCGACCGACGCCAAAGGCTCCGACTATCAGCGCTTCAAGGAAAAGATAGACTCTTTCGCCTTCGCGGGCGAAGTGAAGGAGCAGGTGGATCAGGAGCTCGAGAAATTCAACCTCATGGACCCCAACTCGAGCGAGTTCATGGTGACGCGCAATTGGCTGGATCTCGTCTGTTCCCTGCCGTGGAAAGTCGACGTATCCGGGGACTTCGATCTGAAGAAAGCCCAGGAGATGCTGGAAGCCGACCATTATGGGCTCAAGGACGTGAAGGACCGCATCGTCGAGTATCTCGCGGTACGCAAGCTGAAGAAAGACGCCAAGGGATCGATCATCTGCCTCGTCGGTCCTCCCGGAGTCGGAAAGACGAGCGTAGGGCGTTCCATCGCGCGGGCGCTGGGCAAGGGTTTCTTCCGCTTCTCCGTGGGCGGCATGCGCGACGAGGCCGAGATAAAAGGCCACAGGCGTACCTATGTCGGCGCCCTGCCCGGGAAGATCGTGCAGGGTCTCAAGATAACCAAGAGCCGCGATCCCGTTTTCATGATCGACGAGATCGATAAGATGGGCGTCTCCTACCAGGGCGATCCCTCGAGCGCCCTCCTCGAAACCCTGGACCCGGAGCAGAACTTCTCGTTCCGGGATCATTATCTCGACCTCCCATTCGATCTATCCAACGTCTTCTTCATCTGCACGGCCAATACCCTGGATTCCATACCCCCTCCCCTGATCGACCGGATGGAGATAATCCAGCTTTCCGGCTATATCGATTCGGAGAAGCTCGAAATCGCCAAGCACTACCTGATACCGAAAAGCCTCGAAAAAAACGGTTTCAAGCGAAGCGCCGTGCGCTATACCCGAGACGCGCTGCTTTTCATCGCCGAGTGCTACGCGAGAGAGGCGGGGGTACGCAACTTCGAGAAGTATCTGGATAAAATCCATCGCAAGCTCGCCAAGATCGTCGTCCTCGAGGACAAGGGAGGAGAAAAATTCCCGATCGACAAGGCGGCCGTACAAAAGTTCCTTGGCAAAGCGATTTTCAACGAGGAGGACATCAAGCAGGCTACCAGGCCGGGGATGTCCGTAGGGCTAGCCTGGACGAGCATGGGAGGGGACACTTTGATAATCGAGGCAGTCGCCAATCCGGGAAAGGAAGGCTTCAAGCTCACCGGACAGATGGGGAGCGTAATGCAGGAATCCGCAGGGATCGCCTACACCTACGTCCGCCACATCGCCTCCGAAAAATACACGATCGGAGCGGAATTCTTCGAAGGCAGGCAGATTCACCTCCATATCCCCGAGGGGGCGACTCCAAAGGACGGCCCTTCCGCCGGCATTACCATGGCCACTGCCCTGCTTTCCCTGGTTCTCAATAAGAAGATCAAGGACCGGCTGGCAATGACCGGAGAGCTCTCGTTGACCGGGCAGGTTCTGCCTATCGGCGGTTTGCGCGAAAAAACGGTAGCCGCCAAAAGGAACAAGATTAAGGAAATCATCATCCCCAAGGGAAATGCCAAGGATCTCGATGAAATTCCCGATCACGTCAAGAAAGGCCTGATCTTTCACCCCGTGGAGAGGATGGAAGAGGTGATATCCATCGCAATTGCGGAGTGAGTATTCACTTTGCGCCTTATATATCGATTCCTGAAAATACAACGTCGTGGGAATTAAAATTGATTGTTACATATTGGTAGGTAAAATCCATTCACGTTCATTCGATATGCACTCCGGGAAGCGCTACAAATTGGGTGAGCCGTTTTTTCCCATCCAAACATTATTCGCAATATTAATGGGTTCTTAATGCCAAATCAGGGTTTCTTATTCCAGGCTTAAGGCGATGCCAGTGGATTTGGCATGTAATTTGCACTAGGTAACGCGAGCGCAGAAAGGAGTACTACAGCATGAGTAGAAACGCGTTACTTGGTAGTTCGGGAGGAGAGCACCGCTCCTCTCGTTGGCGAAAGATTCTCGCGATCGCTGCGATCGGGCTTTTCGCGGGACTCGGAGGAGAGGCTTTCGCTCAGGACGCGCCGACGCTCGCAGGCGTCGCCTCCGCGGCGAATGATGTCACGACGGCCGTCAACATCATGTGGATGTTGATCGGCGGCTTCCTCGTGTTCTTCATGCAAGCCGGTTTCGCGCTCGTGGAGACCGGCTTCACGCGCACGAAGAACGTCGCCCACACGATGATGATGAACATGATGGTGTTCTGCGTGGGGGCGGTCGGCTATTGGCTGGTCGGCTTCGCCTTCCAGTTCGGCGGCGTCAATATGGCCTATCCCGCAGTACAGGGGGCCGGCGCGATAGCCGGCGAATGGGCGCATTCTCCGACCACGCTGGGCGATTGGGGCACGATGCTCGCTCATTCCGTCCGATTGGGGCAATGGGGCTTCCTTGGAGGCTCGGGCTTCATGCTCCTAGGCACCGGCGGAATCACCGGTATCCTCGCCTTCTTCCTATTCCAGATGGTGTTCATGGATACGGCGGCCACGATTCCGACCGGAGCGATGGCGGAGCGCTTCAAATTCTCCGGCTTCGTCCTCATGGGCTTCTGGGTGTCCATGATCATTTACCCCCTCGTCGGCGGCTGGATATGGGGAGGCGGTTGGTTGCAGAACCTCGGTCGCATCGCGGGTTTCGGCCATGGCGCCGTGGACTTCGCCGGATCGGGCGTCGTACATGCCATCGGCGGCTCGGTAGCTCTCGCGGGCGCGATCATCATCGGACCGCGCATCGGGAAGTTCAATTCCGACGGATCGGCCAATGCTCTTCCCGGCCACAATATACCGCTGGGCATCCTCGGAACCATCATCCTCTTCTTCGGATGGTTCGGATTCAACCCCGGATCCTCCTTGGCCTTCGTGGGAGCGGGCGGCCAGCTGGCTTCCAATGCGGCGGTGAACACCTTGATCGCCGGAGCCTTCGGGGGCTGCGCCGCGATGTTCTTCATGTGGTGGTTCGGTCCCTCGAAGAAGCCCGATCCCTCGATGTCCGTCAACGGCGTCCTCGCGGGCCTCGTGGCCATAACGGCGCCCTGCGCCTTCGTCACCTCGCTCGGTGCGGCTATCATCGGTCTCGTCGCCGGAGTCCTGGTTTGCCTCGGCGTTTTCGCCCTCGAGAAGCTCAAGATCGACGATCCGGTAGGGGCCGTGCCCGTGCACTTCCTCAACGGATTATGGGGCGTCCTCTCGGTCGGACTCTTCGCCTACGGCAATCCTTCCTCCGACGGATGGAATGGCATGAAGGGAACGGTGCGCGGTCTATTCTACGGCGGCGGCACATCCCAGCTCCTCGCGCAACTTTCCGAGATAGCGGCGATAATCGTGTTCGTCTTCGGTCTTTCCTTGGTCTTCTTCAAGATCCTGAACGCGTTCAAGCTCTTGCGCTCGAAACCCCAGGACGAGATCATGGGACTCGATATGCCGGAGATGGGGGCGCTCGGCTACAACAACGTGGACATCAGAATGCACAGCGGTCGCGTTTTGCCCCAGGCGCCCTTCATGGGCAATGCGAAGAATTCCTAAGGACGGAAGGAGAGAGGCTATGTTCAAGAAGATTGAGGCAATAATTCGCGAAGAAGCCCTCGATACCGTCAAGGACGCCCTGCGCGCCGTCGGGATCGTCGGCATGAACGTGGTGGAGGTCAGGGGACATGGGCGGCAGGGAGGCGTAAACCTCCAATGGCGCGGCACCGCATACCAGATGGACATGATCCCCAAGATCATGATCAGCGTCATCCTGAGTGAGCGCAATGTCGAGAAGACCGTGGAGACGATCGTGAAGGCTGCGCGCACCGGCAAGGAAGGAGATGGCATCATCTTCATCTACCCGGTGGATGATGTGGTTCGCATCAGGACCGGCGAGCGGGGTGGAGAGGCTCTGGCTTACCAGGACGACATCGATCAGAAAAAGGGCGCAGTCAAAAAGTAGATTTCAAACTACATAAACCCGGACAGACCGCCTCTAGTGCGACCTGCCCGGGTTTCGAGATACAGTTCCTTTTATGGTGGTATTCTTAGTCTTTCCCTACAATAGTGTAGGTATGGATGGGAGTAATAGATGGTTCTTTCCTATTTTTCATCTAAGCGTAATAGAAAAGCAGGTTTATATACGAAATAAATCCTGACCATTTCATATACCTTACAATAAGATACTTAATCAGAAGCGGTTTGTTACAGAAAGGTCAATAAATACCAACACCGAAGTCAAATAACTGGCACGCAATTTGCTTCACTTCCAACGAGATGATTCTTGATGTTTCTCTATGGGAGGTATCAATGGCTTCAACAGGTGAACGGGGTCCGACGATGAAAAAGACGCTCGGATTGACCGGCGTCACAGTCAATGCAATGGCGCTTATCGCGCCCGGCGCTTTCCTATGGATGACCTATCAGCTCCAGGCAGCCAGCGCGGACGCGGCGGGCAAGAGCACCGCCATGGACATGTGGACGGGGATCGTCGGGGCTTTGATCGTCGCGTTCCTTACCGCCCTCGCCTTCGCGGAGTTGGCTCGCCGCTATCCGGATGCCGGCACCGGCAGCTCCTACTACTTCGCGGAGAAGGCTTTCCTGGACCACGCCGATCCGAAGCGCCAGCGGTGGGCCCGCGTAATGAAGTTCATCACCGGCTGGGCCGCCCACCTCTTCTACTGGGTCTACCCTGGCGTCATGGTGGCCTTCATGGCGACCTTCGTCACGTACATCATGGGCGTCTTCGGCGTCAATCTGCCCATTTGGAGCCAGGTGGTGATCGCGTGGGCCTTCGCGGGGATAGTCGGCCTCATCGCGATCCGCGGTATCACGGGCTCGACGGTCGCGGCCGTCGTGATCAACGTGATCCAGTTGGCCGCGCTGATCGTGTTCAGTATCCTGGCGATACTCTTCAGGATGAGGAATCCCGCCCATGTAGCGGCGACGGGCTGGGCCTTTTCGAGCGGCACGTCGGTAATCCTGCCGCATAGCCTGACCGGCCTGCTTTTTCAGTCGACCATAGCCATCCTGATCCTGGTCGGCTTCGAGTCCTCGACGGCCCTCGGCGCCGAGGCCAAGAATCCGAAGCGGGATATCCCCCGCGGCGTCCTGCTGTCACTGGCCATCCAGGGCCTGTTCGCCTATCTGTTCGAGTACTTCGCGGCCAATTACGCCATGAGCGACAAGCTCGTGTCGGCCGACGGCAAGCTGAACGGGATGGCTGCGGCCGCCGCCTCGGGCGCGCCCATCGGCGACATGGCGATCCAACTCGGCAATGCCTTCCTGGGCGGGAACGGCTTCGCCTTCATGCTCATCATCGCCTTCACGGTCGCGCTGGCCATCCTCGGTACGACTCTCTCGGCCATGAATACCGGCGTGCGCATCAGCTTCGCGATGGCGCAGGACAAGGAGATGCCCGATATCATGGGCCTTCTCCACGAGAAGCACGCGACGCCCCACACGGCGCTCTACCTTATGATCGTCGTATCGGGAATCATCGGCACACTAGGCGTCCTGGGCGGGGTCGTCGGCTTGACCGCCGTCACCCTCGCCTCGAACCTGGGAACCTTCGTTCTCTACGGGCTGATCTGCTTCATCACCTTCATCGCCTTCACGGGCAAGAAGGAGTTCAGCGGCATCAGGCACGCGGTCGTTCCTTTCCTGGGCATTGCCGGCAACCTCCTCATGGTCGCCGTGATCTTCGTGATCGGAATCATCTCGGGAGGGGATACGGCCAAGGAAACCTATATCGCCCTCGCGATCTCCGTAGGCTGGCTCTTGATCAGCGTCATCTATTTCATCGTCAACAGCCGGCGCAAGGGGCAGGCGATCCTTCCTGCCGTCGCGAAATCCTGAAGGCGACACGAGCGGTTGGCGGCGGGGCTCAAGCCGGGATCGAGGATCGACCCCGGAAGAGTACCGCCGCCTTCCCGCGCCGCGGATACGAGGGTAAATGACCTTAGGGATTGCTCCAGGCATAGAGTTCGGTGGCCTCAGCGAGACGGGTACGGTCCGAGAGGAGAATCAGGACTCCATACGCGTTCCGGACCCCAGCCTGCCCCTCGAACGGGGGCTGCTCTGGGCCCTGGCGGACGGGATGGGAGGGCTCTCCCACGGGAAGCTGGCGAGCTCGCTCGCCCTCGAGACGATATACGAAGAGTTCTACGGGGCGCAGAATCCGATACCGAGGAGCCTCGGCAAGGGGATAGAATCGGCCAATGCCAGGCTGCTCGGCAGGGCCACCGGCCTGGGCGCCGCACGGATGGGCACGACGGTGACGGCCGCGATCGTGAGCGGCGACCGGCTGCACATCGGCCACGTGGGGGACAGCCGGGCCTACCTGATAAGGCAGGGCAGGGCCCGGTGCCTGACCAGCGATCATACGATGGTCGGCGATCTCGTGCGCATGAAAGTGCTTTCGCCCGATAAGGTCCGCGGCCACGCTCAGCGGTCGATCTTGAATCGCGCCGTCGGGCTCGAGCTCTTCGTCCGCGCGGACATCCTCGAGCTGGGCATCCTGGACGGTGATAGAGTGCTGCTCTGCTCCGACGGGCTATGGGGCTCGATAGAGGACGAGGAACTCGGGGAGATCGTGCGCTTGCGCGACGATCCCGATGAGGCCAGCAGGGAGCTCGTCGACCTCGCGCTGGATCGCGGATCCGACGACAATGTCTCGGTGATCGTCCTGAACATCAATCGGACGGGCCCGCGCATCGGGGAAGGAACGCGGTCGAAGGGCCGCGAGCGGCCGAATGGCCGCTTTGGATGGCTGTCAGGATTGACCAAGCGTGGAAGGAGTGTGATACTATAGGCACCTTTATGCTGCAGATCGGGGACCAGTTCGATCGTTTCCAGATACTTGGCCATCTCGCCCAAGGCGGCATGAGCGATATCTATCGAGCCTACGACGTCGTCTCGCAGTCCGAAGTATCGCTGAAAATCCCCGACCAGATGATGATAGGCGATCCAGCCCAATACGAGCGCTTCCAAAGGGAGCTCGAGGTCACGAACAGCCTCAAGCATCCCGCGGTCCTGCGGGGGTTGGGGTCGGGCAGCTATAATCGCACTCCCTATATAGCGACCGAATTCGTGGAAGGCAAGTCCCTGCGCGCCGTCCTCGAAGAGGAGTCCCCCTTTTCCCAGGATAGGGCGATATCCCTGTTCAGGCGGATCGCGGAAGGGATCGCCTATTGCCACGAAAACGACGTCGTGCATCGCGACCTGAAGCCGGAGAACATCCTCGTCAGGCCCGACGGCCAGCCGGTCATCATCGATTTCGGCCTCGCGCTGACCAGGAAGTCCCATCGCGTAACCTACGCGAACCTCACGGCCACCGCCGGGACGCCCGAATACATGGCGCCCGAGCAGGTGGAGGGCCAGCGCGGCGACGCGAGGACCGACATCTACGCCCTGGGGATAATCCTCTTCGAGATGCTGGCGGGGAGGCCCCCCTACGAAGGCGACAATAACCTCGCGGTGATGGGCCAGCACCTGCGCGGCGACGCGCCGAGGCTGGATCGCGAGGCCGCCGGAGTTTCGCCCAACGTGGCGGCGATCGTCGCCCGCTGCCTCAGGCGGGATCCCAAGGACAGATACCCGGACGTCAAGGCCCTCGTCGACGCGCTCGATCATCCGGAAACGGCGGACCTCTCCCTCCTCGAGCGGTCGGGCGGATCTCCGGGCGCCTCGGCCTTCTTTCGCTCCGCGGGCTTCAAAGGGGTCTCGATAGCGTTCGCCCTGCTCGCGATCTTCGCGGCCTTGGCCTTCCTTCTCCAGCGATTCCACAGGTAGCGGCATGGACGCGGCGGCGAAGACCAGGTTCGAGATCATGTCGCGGATCCAGAGGGGAGGCGTACGCTACATAGAGCTGCAATTCACCGACGTCGAGGGCATGGTCAAGGATATCGTGATTCCCGCCCAGGAGATCGACGAGTCCCTCGTCAAGGGCATCTGGTTCGACGGGTCGTCGATCGAGGGTTTCGCCCGCGTCGCGGAAAGCGACATGTACCTGGTCCCGGATCCTTCGACCTTCGCCGTGCTCCCATGGCAGAAGGAAGCCGAGGCGACGGCCCGCCTGATCTGCGACGTGTACACTCCCGACGGCCAGAGCTTCGGGGGAGATCCGCGCGCGGCCCTGAGGCGCGCAACCGGCGAGGCCGCCAAGATGGGGCTCGAGTTTGCCACTGGTCCCGAGATGGAGTTTTTCCTGCTGAGGCCGGGCGTCGACGGCGTATTGATCCCGCCGGCGCCCCACGACGACGCCGGCTACTTCGACGCCCCTTCCGAGGCAGTGGCCGAGCTCGGGCGCCAGATGATCTCGGCCTTGGCCGCGATCGGAATCGAGGTCGAGGCCATGCACCACGAGGTCGCGGGAGGTCAGTACGAGATCGACTTCCGCGACTCGGGAGCCTTCGCGACGGCCGACAACATCGTCACGTTCCGGGTCGCGCTCAAGGCGATCGCGAAGCTCAACGGCTTCTACGGGACCTTCATGCCCAAGCCCATGGCGGGCATGAGCGGCTCCGGCATGCACGTGCACCAAGGCATGCGCTACGCCGCCAACGGACGCGACGCTTTCCACGACTCCGGGGATCCTCATGGGCTTTCGAGCCTGGCGAAGCATTTCATCGCGGGGCAGCTCGCGCACGCGAGGGGCGCATGCGCGATACTCGCGCCCCTCGTCAATTCCTACAAGCGGCTCTTTGCCGGCTACGAGGCGCCCGTCCACATCAGCTGGGCGAGGATCAATCGAGCCGCCCTCATTCGGGTGCCGAGGGCTATCGAGACCGGGAATACCCGAGTAGAGCTGCGCTGCCCTGACCCGAGCTGCAATCCCTACCTCGCCTTCGCGGTGATGCTCTCCGCGGGGCTGGACGGCATACGTCGCGAGCTGCCCTTGGCGGAGGCGAACGAGGAGAATCCCTACGCCACGCAGCTTCCGGGCTACTCCTCGAGCGAAATGCTCCCTATTTCGCTCAACGCAGCCATAGACGCCCTCGAGGACGACGAGGTCGTGTGCGAGACTCTGGGGCCCTATATCGCGAGGCGTTTCATAGAGGCGAAGCGGCTCGAGTGGGAGGAATCGCACAGGGAAGTCACCCCTTGGGAGCTCGAGAAGTACCTCGCCAGGTATTGAGCCTCCCCGCCCCGACTCCGCCGGGCTTTACGAAGGCCCATCCCGATAAGCGCCCTCGATGAACTTTCGGTATTCGCCATGGACGTTCTCGAAGCGAAGGTCCAGCGCGGCCCGGAACTGCTCGACCGTGGCCTTGGCCCCGAGCATGCGGCGGGCCAGGGCGAGGACCTGCTCGGGATCCTTCGGCAGGCGGTGAGTCTGGCGGTCTTCGTAGATCTGCAGGAAATGCTCCACCCTGCGGAGGAAGACATAGTCTTCCGCGAGCCTCCCGAAACTTCCGCGGGCAGGATGCCCGCTTCCTCGAGGGCCGAGAGGCCCTCGAGGCTGTTGGCCCGCAGGAGCCCCGGAGCCGAATGGGCGTGGATGAGCTGCAGGCCCTGAACCAGGAATTCCACGTCCCTGATCCCGCCCAGGCCGGTTTTGACGTCCCTCCCCCCTCCCATGCCGCGTGAGAGGTCCCGGATAGCCTCGCGCCGGAGCGAGTCAATCGACGAGACTACTCGATCGGGATCCCTGGGCGCGACGAGCGTCGCGCGCGCGGACTCGAGGAACCTCGCTCCCAAGTCGAGGTCGCCCGCCACCGGCCGCGCCTTGAGGAGGGCTTGCTGCTCCCAGAGCGCCGCCGGCTCCGCGTAGTATCGAAGGAGGGCGCCGAGCTCGTAGACGAGCTGTCCCGAGGAACCGTAAGGCCGGAGCCGCAAGTCGACGCGATAGGCGTATCCCCCCGTCGTGTGATCCGAAAGGTCGGACCTGAGCCTTTCCATCATCGAGGTCGCGGTTACCTCGCCCTCCTGCGCGCCTCCCGAGGCCTCCCAAAGCCCCAGGAGGTCGATATCGGAGCTATAGTTGAGCTCCTTCCCCCCGAGCTTGCCGAAGGCCAGGACGCAGAAGCGCGGGACGGGGTATCGCCCCTCCTCGAGCGCGGTCCTGCGGATGCGCTCGAGCGCGGCCTCGATCATGCAATCGGCCAGGGAGGATAGCTCTTCCATGACGAGGGCTGTCCGCGTGCCGAGGCAGATGTCGCGCGCGCCGATCCTCAGTATCTCCTTGCGCCTGAAGGCTCGGAGCCCGTCCTTCCACTTCTCCTCCTCCGACGAGACGCGCGACAGCTCGGAGAGCTCGGATGCGATGTCGCTATCCGTCCTGCGAGCGCGCAGGGTGCGCGGGTCGCTGACGTAGTCGAGGAGGGCGGGCTCCGTAACGAGGGTGTCGGCGAGGAATTGGCTCGTCGAGATGATGTCGAGCAGTATCTCGAGCCGCTTGGGTTGGGCGAGCATCTGCGCGAGATGCGAGGCGGGATCGGGAACGGAATCGACGAAGCGTTCCCAGTTGTTGAGGGCCATGTCGGGGTCCGGCCTCTGCGACAGGATATCGCAGGCCAGGATCGCGAGCCTCGCGAAGCCCAGGCGCCTCGGCGACGCGGCATCGGGGCTTTCTCGGCTATCCGCGCCCGTCCCGGCGATATTGCGTAGGTTGACGAAGGCCCTCGCGGGATTCTTGAAGCCCTTCGACCAGAGTATGGAGTCCCTCTCCGCGTCGTTCGAGGCGCCCGAGAGAACGAGGTCGGCCGCATTGGTCGGCCTCACCGTATAATGGTCTTCTCCGCTGAAATGGCGGTCGGCGAAGGCCCGCACATCGGCCGTCCTGGCTTCGAACTCGAGGCTGAGCCTTCGCGCCGGGCTCAGGTCGCCCTCGGCGACGTAGCCTATCCTTCGGGCGAGGTGCGAATACTCCTCGGATCCGTCCTCGGGAAGGAAAAGATCGAGGGCCGAGCCTCTGAGCATCCTGAGGCCGTTGATGAGCATGCGCAGGAAATCGTAGTCGGCGGTGAGCTCGCGCGCCTCTTCCTCTCCCAGCAAGCCGATCGAGGCGAGCTCGCCGATCGCCTCGTGTATCCTCGGCGTACGGAGCCGGCGGTCGGTAGCGCCGTGCCTGATCTGCAGTATCTGCACCGCGTACTCCAGATCCACCAGGGCCCCCGAGCCGAACTTGGCGTTGGGCCTCCCCGTCTTCGTCTTTTCCCGCAGCTGTCGCTCCCGCAGCTCCCGGAACTCGACGATATCGAAGCCCTTCGCCGAATAGACGAGCTCGTCTCGCAGGCGCTCTATGCGCTCGCCGAGGGTCTCGTCGCCGCCTATCGCCCGGAGCCGAACGAGGGCGAGCCGCTCGTAGGAGTGGGCCGGTCCGCCCGGGGCGTAGTAGGTGCAGAAGCTCTCGAGGCTGCAGGCAAGGGGACCCGAGGCGCCATAGGGCCTCAGGCGGAGGTCTATCTGGAAGATACCTTCCCGCCTCGCGCGAACGTAGCCTTGGACAGCTCGGACGAGGGCGCCGAAGAACTCGGCGTTTTCGACGACCTTTGGGCCGGCCGTCCGGCCGGAGTCGTCGTAGACGAAGAGGAGCTCGATATCGGAGGCGTAACCCAAGGCCGCGCCGCCCATCTTGCCCAGTCCCATGACGGCGAACTTCGCAGGGAAGCCGGCCGCCGTGAGCGGCTCGCCGAATCGCCGGGCGAGGGCGCGATAGGCATAGGACGAGGCCGCGTCCACGACCAGCTCCGCGAGGACCGTGAGCCTTCGGCTCAAGGTCAGGAAATCGGCGCGCGGACCGAGGATGTGGTCCATGTCATAGAGGAGTATCTCGCGGTCCTTGAAGGCATTGAGGGCAGCGACGAAGGCTTCCTCCGAACCCGAGCCCTCGAGCGCCGAGCCGAGGCGGCGCGGCAGCGTCTCGAGCGGCTCCGAGAATCCCCCGCCCTCCGCGCGCGGACCGAGCATCGGCAGGAGGGTCTCGTACTGCTGGCGTATGAAGTCCTCCCACAGGAAGGTGCTGGCCCCCAAGAGGCGCGCGAGGTCGCCCATGACCCTTCCGCTCGAGAGCATCTCGAGCCAGCGTCCCTGTTCCGGCACGGCCAGGGCCTCGGCCACAAGGTCCTCGAATCGGAGGATGGCGGCGCGGGGATCGCCCGCTCCTCCGAGAAAGGAGGTGAATTGCTTGGTGAGGAGGACGGAGAGCTTGATTCGGTCGATGCGCGCGGGGTCGTCGATAGCCCCGCCGGAGGCGTCGGCGAATTCGAAAGCGTCTTCTATCCGCGAGCCGCGCGTCCTTATCGTGACCCTCTCGATCGAGACGCCCTGGAGGGAAAGCGCGGCGCTGAAGGCGAAGAGGAAGAAGGGCGTGTCCTCGGACTCGACGCGAAGGCGGACGAGGTCGGGGCTCCTGTCCTCGACCTCGATGAGGACGGGATAGAGGAGGGTCCTGTCGGGCGCGCCGATTTCCTCGAGGGCCGAAGCGGCGAGCTCGGCGACGGCGCGCTTCGTCCTGGCCTGGGAGTCCGCTCCGCCGCGCTCGAGGATGAGGACGACGCGCTCGAGCCTCTCGGCGAGGGCCTCTGGCCAATCGTCGCTCCAGAGCTCGCGCTTTACCCTGCCGGCGAAGGAATCGATTATCTTCCGCCGATCGGGCCTTCGCGAGCTCGCGTCCCTCGCGTTTCCCCGAATCCTTCCCACTGGACCGAAGGTGAACACGTCGCCCTCGAGGATATCGAAGCCCATCGACGAGAGAATGCCGGTGATGTAGGAGAATTCGGAAGGATAATCGAAGGCGAGCACCGTGCAGCGCAGTCCCGTCTCCGGGTCGCCGCTCACTATCGACTCGACGGGCCGCTCCGGCGAAAGCCTCGCCAAGGCGCGCAGGTGGTCGGCCGCTTCGCCGGCCACGAAGCGTTCGAGGTACCTGCGGCCCAGACCCGAGAGCTGCTCCTCGACGCGCCCCGGCGCGAATTCGGGGAGGAGCGAGGATACGGCTTCTGCGGTGGCGGCCATGCGGCTAGTATGGATGAAGCCGCCGGCGGCGCCAAGCGGCGAGCCCGGCCGCGCGGAGGATCGGCCCTCCGCGCGGCCGGGTCGCGATACCCACGATTAAATATCGAAGTAGAGCATGAACTCCCAGGGGTGGGGCCGCAGGTCGAGCGGGAGCACCTCGTTCTTCATCTTGTAGTCGATCCAGGTCTCGATCACGTCCTGGGTGAAGACATCGCCCTTGAGCAGGTACTCGTGGTCCTCCTCGAGGTGCTTTAGGACCTCGCGTAGGGAGCCGGGGGCCTTGGGAACCGCCGCGAGCTCCTCGGGGGGAAGATCGTAGATGTCCTTGTCGAGGGGCTTGCCCGGGTCGATCTTGTTGGTTATGCCGTCCAGTGCGGCCATGAGCATGGCCGAGAAGGTCAGGTAGGGATTGCAGCTCGGGTCGGGGCACCTGAACTCGATCCTCTTCGTCTTGGGCGAGGTGGAGTACATGGGTATGCGCACCGAGGCGCTCCTGTTTCGGCGGGAGTAGGCGAGGTTGACCGGGGCCTCGAAGCCGGGCACGAGGCGTTTGAAGCTGTTGGTCGTCGGAGTGGCGAAGCCGAGGATCGAGGGCGCGTGCTTGAGGATGCCTCCTATGGCGTACAGCCCCATCTGGCTGAGGCCGGCGTAGCCGTCGCCCGAGAATAGGTTCTTGGCGCCGTTCCAGAGCGAGAAGTGCACGTGCATGCCACTGCCGTTGTCTCCGAATAGCGGCTTGGGCATGAAGGTGACGACCTTGCCGTATTTCTTAGCCGTGTTCTTGGCGACGTACTTGTACTTCAGGACATTGTCGGCCATGGTCAGCAGGGTATTGAAGCGCATGTCGATCTCGGCCTGGCCTCCGGTCGCGACCTCGTGATGCTGCACCTCGATCGGCACGCCGATGGACTCGAGCGTCAGCATCATGTCGCTGCGGACGTCCTGCAGGGAATCGTTGGGCGGGACGGGGAAATAGCCTTCCTTCAGCCTGATCTTGTAGCCCAGATTGCCCGGCGTCTCGACGCGCCCGGTGTTCCACCTGCCCTCGGCCGAGTCGATGTGGTAGTAGCCCTCGTGCTCGTTCTGGTCGTAGCGGATGTCGTCGAAGATGAAGAACTCGCACTCCGGCCCGAAATAGGCGATCTCGGCAAGGCCCGTCTGCTTCAGATAGGCCTCGGCCTTCCGGGCGATGTTGCGCGGGTCGCGCGTGTAGTCCTCGCCCGTGAGGGGATCGCAGATGTTGCAGATCATCACGAGGGTCTTGGCCTTGAGGAAGGGGTCCACGAAGGCCGTGTCCGGCACGGGCTTGACCAGCATGTCGCTCTCGTTGATCGCCTGCCAGCCGCGGATACTCGATCCGTCGAAGCCGAGCCCCTTCTCGAAGGCCTCCTCGTCCAGTTCGTGCGTCGTGATGGAGAAATGCTGCCACAAACCGGGGAAGTCCATGAACCTAAGATCGATGACCTCAATTTTCTCTTTCTGAATGAAAGAGATGATGTCGCCTGGCGTCTTCCCGATACCCATCCGAACCTCCTTATCGCATTTGAGCAATCCTAACAGGATCTATTAAGAGAAAGCACGTTTCGTGCCTCATTATCGATGATTCCATGAAAATCACAAGTCTTTTAAGAAAAGCAAGAGCCTCCTTTGTGCATATAAGTTATTATGCCAATGAAACTTAAAGAAAGAAGTCGAAGTTTTTAAACCAGTACTGCTGTGACCAGCATGATAGGAGCTCTTATTGGCAGGATTTGTCCTACAAATATGTCAGTTTCTTTTTAAAAACTTCGTAGATGAAGGTAAATCTTTTGCCTCCCATCTTCGATATCCTTGCATCGAAGCTCATCATAGTGTATAGGAGTCGGAATGCTGAGGATTGCGAAGGAGGGCGACTCGGGGGCGATCGCCTCGATCTATCGTCCCTACGTCGAGAAGAGCGTAATCACTTTCGAGGAAGTTCCGCCTTCCGTCGAAGAGATGGCTTCCAAGATAGCGAAAGTGAGCCGGTCTTTCCCCTTCCTCGTCTACGAGGACGAAGGGGAGATCCTCGGCTATGCCTACGCGACGCGATATCGCGAGCGTGCGGCCTATCGCTGGTCCCTCGAGGACTCGGTATACCTGCGCGAGGATTCGGTCGGTCGGGGCCTCGGCAAGCTCCTTCTCGAGGCCCTCGTCGGGATCCTGCGGGAACTCGGTTACGTGAAAATCTACGCGGTGATCACGCCTCCCAACCCGGCGAGCGTGGCTCTCCATAAAAGACTCGGCTTCTCGCAGCTCTGCCGTTTTTCGGATACCGCCTTCAAGCTGGGAGAGTGGCAAGCCATCGACTGGATGGAACTGACGCTACGGGAACCGGTCGCCCGGCCCGAGGAGCCGATGCCTTTCCCCGAATTCGCGCGGGATAGAGCCACGCGGCTCGCCGAGCTGCTCGCCTCCGGAGGGGCATCTCGATCATGATAGCCGCTTTGTTCGTCATCCTCGCTCTCGTGCTCTTCCTGCCCTTCCTCGTCAAGAAAGTCGAGGAGAACCTCGAGCTTTTCCTTTTCGCGATGGGAGCCCTCGCTCTCACCGTGACCGCGCAATGGGCCTGGCCCCTCGTAGAGGAAGGTCTCCGCGAGCCAATTAAGATCACCGCCGCGGTCCTCGTGGCGGGCCTTCTGTTCAAGTTCTTGCGTCCGGCCGCGCGGAAGGCGGTCGGAGCCGCGATGTCCGCTCTCGGACTGAAGGCCTTCGCCTTCGTCGTCGTGGTCATCCTGGGCCTCGTCTCGAGCGTCATCACCGCCATCATAGCGGCCCTCCTCCTCGTCGAAATCATCGATTGCATGAAGCTGGATCGAAAGGACGAGATCAAGATAGTCGTGATTTCCTGCTTCGCGATCGGCATGGGAGCCGTGCTTACGCCTCTGGGGGAGCCCCTGGCGACCATCGTGATCGGCAAGCTGGGAGGGGAGCCTTACAAAGCCTCGTTCTGGTTCCTCTTCACGGAATTCTGGCGCTTCGTCATTCCGGGGGTCGTCGCATTCGGCGTCCTCGCTGCGATCATCGTCAAGAAGGGAAGGGACGACTCGGGCCTGAAAGAGGATCGCGAGGAAGGCTTCCGGGACATTCTCCTCCGGACGGGCAAGACCTATCTTTTCGTCATGGCCCTGGTATTCCTAGGCGCAGGCTTCAAACCCATCATCGACGCCTATATCTCCAAGCTCCCCGCTCCCGGGCTTTTCTGGCTCAACAGCATTTCCGCGATCCTCGATAATGCCACCCTGGCCGCGGCCGAAGTCGGGCCCGCCATGAGCATGCCGCAGCTCGCCTATGCCCTCCTGGGGCTGATCATCGCGGGGGGCATACTCGTCCCCGGCAACATCCCCAACATCATCTCGGCGGGCAAGCTCAGGATAAAGAGCGGGGAATGGATGGCCGTCGGCCTTCCCGTGGGGGCCGTCGCGATGGTCGTCTATTTCGCGATACTGCTCGTCTTCGGGGTCTGAGTCTCGGCCGGAGTCATTCCGGGCGGCGAGGATCTCGGGCCGTCCATCGTCCTTCGCGAATCTCGAGATCGTAAGGCCCCTCGAGCTTTCGCTCGAGGGCGGCCTTGAGCTTGCGGGAAGTCTCCGCGAGCTCGCTCGGAATGCGCGCGTCGCCCATCGCGGCGCCGCTCGTGAGGAGAGTCTCGGCGAGGAGCTTGGCCGCGATGAAACGGTCGAACTTGTCGACGGCGAAGGAGAGAAAGGCGGGCAGTATGCCCGCCACTTCCCAGGTGACCTGCTCGGCTTGGGAATAGCGGCCCGCGTCTTTATCCTGATCCGTAAAGCGCACCGGGAGCTTGCGCCCGATCTCGTCCAGCCTCGGCACGAGCCAGTCGAGGTCGAAGAGGCCGATGGCGCAGTTGAAGAGGATCGACGCGCCCTCCGACTCGAGCCGCTCGACCTGATCGAAGGAGATGGCGGGCCCCATGTCGGCCACGGTGCGTCGGACGCCCTGTCGGGCGTCGTCGGCCGTCTCGACGAGGATCCCGCCCTTGACGTCCATCGGCGTGCGGAGCGAGAAGTCGAAGGCGGCGGGGAGGCCCGAGAGGGCGAGGATGGCTATCTCGACGGGATCGGGCAGGTAGCCCAGGTTATCGACATTGCCGATGTACGCGAAGCGGGCGCCCGAATCGCGAAGCGCGCTCAGCGTCGGCGCGAGGACGCGAAAGCATTGGCCGTGGCCGCCGGGCAGGGCGATGGCCGAGTCCGGAATTCCGCGCGCCCGGTCGAAGACTCGCTTGGGCCTGCCTTCGGAGGAGTGCGTATACGCGGCGATCATCGGCTGGATTCCCGTCTTCCAGGGCGCTCCGTCGATCCCGAGCTCGCGAGCGAGGGGCTCGATGAAGGGATGGCCCCGATACTCTTCGTAGGCGCGGGCGATCCGAGCGTCGTTGGAGACGCTCGACATCTGGAAGAGGGGCATGAAGGAGTCGTCCACCTTCTCGCCCCGTTCCTTCGCGCGGATAGCGGCGACGAGGCGCGCGCGCATTTTGAGCGCGAGGAAGCTCGCGCCCGGAGCGCCGTCCGGCTCGAGATAGGCGGGCGTGACGCCCTTCGGCTCGTTCCTGCACAATGGAGCGAGCATGTCGTAGGAGGGCTCGAGGGCGTCGAAGACGCCCTGCCCGAAGGCGAGGTTCTTCTTCGAGTCGGCGTAGCTCGTGGCCGAGCCGCCGTTGAGGACGCCGAAAGCCGTGCGGCCGAGGAGGGCCGCGCCGATCGTCTCGAGGGCGGCCGCGTCGAACAGCGTCTCTCCGGATCCGTCCTCGCGCGCGGAGGCTGGGACGTCGAGGCGCAAGGCTCCCAGCCTCTCCCTAGCATCGCGCGTCGGGACGGTATACTCCGGTCCCGGTCGGCCCATGTCCGCGCGACCGGACAACGCGACGACGGAAAGGCCGTCTACTGCCGGGACGCCGATCGCCTCGACCGGCTTCACGGAGTCGTAGAGCCCCGCGTTGTAATCCTCGAGTATGGACATCGTGAGGCTCGCGTCTATGCCCTTCGCCTTCATATCCTCGAGAAGGGCTTCGCTCAATGCGCCCATGCCGCCCGCCTTCAAGCCATCTCGACGGCGGCGTTGGCCGCCCCGTAGAGGGAGATCGAATAGTCCTTGACTATCATCACCGGGGTCTTGACCAGGATCGCGCGGATGTGTTTCGCATAACTTCGCTCGAACATGGCCATGAAGCGCCCGCCCTCGAGGAAACGCTCCTCGTTCTTGGCGGGAATGCCCCCGGCGAGGAAGACGCCGGCGGGAAGGAAGGCCGCCGCGTTGTCGGCCGCGACGCGGGCGTAGAGCTTCACGAACATGTCCATGGACTTCGCGCACAGGAGGTCGGAAGTCGCGGCCTGAGCCACGAGGGCCGGGCGCTCGGACTCGGGAGCGTCGAGGATGCTCCGCGCCGCCAATCCGAGGAGGGTTCCCGCCGCGGCCTCGCGCTCGGCCACGTAGGCGAAGATATTGCCTATGCCCTGACCCGAGACGCCGGCCTCCGCCCCCGGGACGAAGCCGTACCTCGCCTCGAGCCAGCGTTGGAAGCTGCGGCTCTCGTCGTCGTAGACGGGAAGAGTGACGTGGCCGCCTTCGGAGGGGAAGGCCTCGAAGCGGTCGCGGACCTTGACGACGTAGCCTACTCCGAGGCCCGTGCCGGCCCCGACGACAAGGCGGACGCCCGGCTGGAGGATCGGGAGGGAGCCGTCGCCGTGGGGCAGCCGCGTTATCTGCTCTGAGTTGGAGGGGTCGAGGAGGAGAACGCCGTACGAAACCGCCGTAAAATCGTTGATCAGCGTCGTGGGGATGGAATAGGCGGACTCGATCGCCTTGGCTTCGATGGCCCAGGGGGCGTTCGTGAGGACGATCCGAGCATCCACGACCGGGCCCGCGCCCGAGATGCAGCAGATCTCGGGCTTCATCCCGGGGTGCTCCCGCTCCGCTTCCGCGAGGAAGCGCCCGAGCGGCTCGATCAGGGAAGGCTCTTCCCTGGTCCTGTAATGCCTGTCCATGAGGAGGGTGAAGGTGCCGCCCTTTTTCCCGATGAGAGCGAGGTTGGCGTTGGTGCCGCCGATATCCCCCGCGAGGACGATGATGTCGTATGATGTGCGCGATGAGGCCATACCCCACTATAAACAGCGTCACCCCGCTTTGAAAAGGCGTATCGCGGAGGGACGGATCAAATTTGAATTCGAGCTGTCAACGAAGCGGCGAAAGCCGCCGGGGATGGGACATACATGACCTGCGCATCGAAGTCGAGCACGATTATGCGGAAGGAAAGACCGCCGTAGACTCGGAAGACGGGGACGCTGGAAGATGCGGTATAGGAGAAACCGGACGAGGTTAGGGTACCTCCTCCTGCGCTGAGAACTGCAGCGAGGTTGGCTGCCGAGCCTGTGGTCGTGATATTCGAATCGAGCCCCCCCGTAACCGATGACGTACCGAAAGTGTAACCGGCGCCGAGATAGGGTATGAGGAAGAGAAGCTGCTTGCTCACCTGGGCCGTGAGATCGACGGTATTCGAGGTCCAGCTCAGGTCCAGATTCGGGCTGGACATGGTTATCGAATCTCCGCTCCCATCATTGAGAGTCTGGCCGGGCAAACCGGTCGGGGCGGTGAGCCCTCCCTTTTGATAGTTATATGCGGCTCCGAGACTGACATTCGGCAGAAGGATATTCTGCTTGACAAGGGCATAGCGGACCTGGATGCCGATGTTCGCATAGTTGACCGAAACGCCGGTCAGTCCATTGAGGCTCGATCCCAAGGAAGCCGGTATGTAGCCGCCCTTGATGCCGATGTCCATTGGCAGGAAGGGAATCCCGATTTTCAAAGTCGCGATCGTCGCCGGTATGGGTATGCCTAGGCCCTTGAACGCGGAGGGGAGAGAGCCTGGAGCCAGAGCGTCGAACAGCGCAGACGCGCCATTGACATTGACGAATGCGGCTCCCAACGTGACCCCCACCCCGAAATTGGGGAAACCGCCGACGTAGGCGTCGGACCAGTTGGAGCCGATGGTCGAATTGACCGCGAGACTCCCCGCCATGTCGCCCGCGAAGTTGGAAAAAGCCGACTGGAAGCCTTGGAGCGTAGGAGCGGATTGCGAATATCCGGCCAGGGCCGCGGTCAGAGCGATCGCCGAAATGGCGATGGACCTTTTCATGAAACCTCCCCGTCGGGCAGAGCCGACACTATTAGCATACGACGGTCCGGAATGTTTTCCAACTCTTCACTTCTTTAATATCTCGAGGATCTCGTAGGCCGAAAAAGGCTTTCCCCTCTCGGCGTCGAATATCTCTATATGAACATGTCCGCCGTGACCCTTCCGCCGCGCGTTCATCCCCGTATTGCCTCCTCGGCCCAAGCTCTCGCCGGCTCGTACGATAGAGCCCGTCCCGAGGCCGACCGAGCTCATGTGAAAATAGGAGCAATATACCCGGGCGGTCGGATCGTAGATTACGAGGCCGTTCCCGGCTGCCGGGCTCAGACCGCCGCTCTTCCATTCTCCCGGGCCTTGGCCGCCGGACCAATCCGATGCGGAGGCGACCACGATCCCGGGATAGAGGGCGCGGATTATCGGACCCGTTTCCGCTTCGCCCCTTTCTTCAATGTGCTTGAAAAATACGTCCAACGCGTAGGGATGATTGAGCCGCAGCTCGCTCGCGGAGGGGAGCCATGCTTCCCCGGCCGCGGTGATATACGGGCGTTCGGGAGCAGCCGAGCCTTGTCCGGCCATGGCGGGCGATCCTGTCATCTTCATGCACGAGGCCGCGAAGACCGCTTCGTATCGGGAGCGGAGCGGGCGCATTTCCCGCGATACGCGGACCTCGTCGCGGTAGAAGGCCCCCAGCGCGTCCTTAGCGGCGCCGTATTCCAGGAATTCGTCGATATCGAGGTCTAGGGCGAGCATGCCGAGGATCCGATGCGGCTCGGGGAAGGCGCTTCCAAGGGCAATGCGCGGATCGATTCCGGCGCGGCCGGCGGCGCGCACGAGCATCTCGGCGACATGCGCAGCCTCGGGGACCCCGATGGCGGAGATCGATTCGGGACGGAGTCGATGGCCGAGGACCGCGATTTCCATGCCTGCCCTGAGCTCGGAGGAGGGTCTTCCGGAAGGCGCGATCGACGCCCATCCGCCGCCGAAGATGATCGCGAGCATGGCCACGACGGCCCATATCCTGTACGCGGGCGGATAGACGCGGCCGCCCTCGGGGCTTTTCTCTTCGCTCAACTTCGACGCTCCCCCTCGGACGATGATACTAGGAGCCGGGATCGCTCCGGAAGGCCGCGTCAGCCCAGTTTCGATTCCAGCCTGAGCACGGCCTTCTCGACGTCCTCGCGGTGGCCGAAGGCGCTGAAGCGCAGGAAGCTCTCGCCGGCGGGTCCGAAGCCCGAGCCCGGCGTGGTCACTATGGCGCAGGCGGCGAGAATGTGCTCGAAGGCCTCCCATGAGCTCTTGCCGGGGAAGCGCGCCCAGATGTAGGGAGCGTCGGTACCTCCGTAGTTCTCGACGCCGAGCCGATCGAGGCAGCCTTTGATGAGGGAGGCGTTGCCCATGTAGCCGGCGACCGTGCCGCGCATCTCGGCGAGGCCTTCGTCCTCGAGGGCGGCGAGGGCACCGTACTGGGCTACGTTCGAGGCGCCGTTGAACAGTGTCGTCATCATGCGGTTCCAGTCCTTGGCCACCTGCGTGCCGTCGGAAAAGCGGAGCTCGTCGGGCACGACGGTCCAACCGAGGCGGACCCCGGTGAAGCCGATCGGCTTGGAGAAGGAGTTCACCTCGATCGCGACCTCGCGCGCGCCCTCGATCTCGAAGATCGACTTGGGCAGAGCCGGATCGGAGATGTACTCGGAATAGGCCGCGTCGAATATGACGATGCTGCCGTTTCCCCTCGCGAAGGCCACGAGTTCCTCGAGCTGCCCCCTCGTCGTGCAGGCCCCCGTCGGATTGTTGGGCGAGCAGAAGTAGAGGAGGTCGACCGTCGACGCGACGGCCAGGTCGGGAAAGAAGCCGTTCGCCGGAGTGCAGGGAAGATAGCGTATCCCCGTGTAGCCCGAGCCCTCCGGCGACGCGGGACCGGCCGCGCCGACGATGACGCTGCCGTCCACGTACACGGGATAGGCGGGGTCCTGGACCGCGATGCTCATGCCCGAGCCGAACATCGCCTGGAGCCTTCCGATGTCGCATTTGGCCCCGTCGGAGACGAAGACTTCGCGCGGCTCGATCCGGCATCGGTAGAGCCTGTGGGCGATCCTCGCGCGGAGCTCGCCCATGCCCTGCTCGTCCCCGTAGCCCGAATAGCCCTCGCGGGTCCCGAGCCTCTGGGCCCCGAGTCTCAGGCCCTCGGCGATGCGCGGGCTCAAGGGCTCGGTAGTATTGCCGATGCCCAGGCTGATCACGTCGACCCCCGGGTTCTGCTCCTGGAAAGCCTTTCTCCTTCGGGCGACCTCCGGGAAAAGGTAGCCCGCCGTCAGGTTCGCGAAGCGGGGATTGCGCGCGACGCGCGTGGTAAATTCTGTTCCTTCCATCGTACTATTCCTCATTTCCCCGCGCTTCCGGGCCGCGCGGCCTCGAAAGCCTCGAGGCGGGCGAAATCCAGCGTGCGGAAGTAGTCGTCCAGCGTCTCGGCCCTGCGGATCTCGACGACGCTCCCGTCTTCGCGGAGCAGGAGCTCGGCGGACCTGAGCTTGCCGTTGTAATTGAAGCCCATCGCGTGGCCGTGGGCGCCGGTGTCGTGGATTGCCAGGAGGTCGCCTACCTCGACGGGGGGAAGGGCGCGGCCGATGGCGAATTTGTCGTTGTTCTCGCAGAGGGAGCCCGTGACGTCGTAGGTCCTCGTCGGCTCGGCATCCTCCTTGCCCAGGACGGTGACGTGGTGATATGCCCCGTACATCCCGGGCCTCATGAGGTTGGCCATGGATGCGTCGAGGCCGACGTATTCGCGGTAGCTGCTCTTCAGGTGAAGGACCCGCGAGACGAGATAGCCGTAGGGCCCGGTTACGACGCGGCCGCATTCCATGTAGACCTTGAGCGGGGCGAGGCCCGCGGCCGCGATGGTATCGTCGTAGGCGGCCTTGAGACCCGCGGCGACTCGCCCCAATGGAACGGCGGCCTGCTCGGGCCTGTAGGGTATGCCGATGCCTCCTCCTATGTTGACGAACTCGAAGCGGATGCCGATCGCCTCGGATATCTCGGCGGCGAGCTCGAAGAGCAGCCTGCCGGTCTCGACGAAATAATCCGGGTTCAGCTCGTTCGAGGCCACCATGGCATGGAGGCCGAAGCGCTTCGCCCCCCTCGCCTTGAGCTCCCGGTATCCTTCGAAGAGCTGCTCCCGCGTGAAGCCGTACTTGGCCTCCTCGGGCTTGCCTATGATGGCGTTGCCCTCCTTGAGCGGCCCGGGATTGTACCTGCAGCAGACGAGCTCCGGAATGCCCGCCGCCTTCGCGAGAGAATCTATGTGCGTCAGGTCGTCGAGATTGACGATCGCCCCGGCCTCGCGCGCGGCCGCGAACTCGAGGGAGGGGGTGTCGTTCGAGGAGAACATGATGTCCTCGCCGAGTATCCCCGCCTTCCGCGCGAGGACGATCTCGGGGAGCGAGCTGGCGTCCGCGCCGAAGCCTTCGGAGGCGAGCAGTTTGAGCACGAAGGGATTGGGCAAGGCCTTGACCGCGAAGAATTCCTTGAAACCGTCGCCGAGGATCGAGAAGGCGTCGACGAGCTTCCTCGCGTTGGCCCTGATCGCTCCCTCGTCGTAGAGGTGGAAGGGCGTGGGATGCTCGGCGCAGATGGCCTCGAGTCTCTCTTTGGAAAGGGGAAAGCGCTTTTCCGTCATCGTCTATCCTTTTACCGGCGGGTTTTCGAGCCAATGCTCGGCGGGAGCGGGGTGGCTCAGGAAGTCCTTCATCGACTCGGTGAAGCCGTAGGCTCCCGTCTGCCCCAGCATCAGGAGGTCGCCCGCCTTCAGGGGGGGAAGTATCGCGACGCCGAGGCGGTCGAGCGAGGTGCAGAGAGGCCCCGCCAGGGTGGTCGCCCTCGGCTCGCCGATGGCGACTCCTCCTTCTCCGGCCCGAGCCGTCGCTCCGGGAGCCGCGACGGGAAAGGCCTGGCCGGTGAGCAGGGGCCGCAGGAGATGGTTCGCGCCTCCCTCGAGGACGGCGAAGCGCTCCCCCCTGCTCGTCTTGGTTCGGACGACGCGGACGAGGTAGACGCCGCAGGGCCCCACGAGCCACCGGCCCGGCTCGACTATGACCTCCCCCGAAAACCAGGGATTGGCTTCGATGAGGGCGGCCAGTCCCGATCCGAAGGCGGCCGTGTCGAGCCCGGACTCGCCTTCGGCATAGGCTATGCCCAAGCCTCCGCCCAGGTCGATGCAATCCAGGGCCCTGCCGGTTTCTCGCTGCAGACGCTCGCCGATGGCGAAGGCGGCGCGATGGTTCTCGAGGAGGCGCCGGGATTCCCTCTCGTTGCTGGCGGCGAAGACTTGCAACCCGGCGATCCTGACGCGACAAGCCCCTGCACGGCGATGAAGAGTCCGATGACGAAGGGGAAGATGTCCCAGGCCAGCTCACGCACTACGAAAAATCCGCACGCGGCCGGCGGCCATGCCCGCAAGCAGCAGCACGGCGCTGGCGGCGAAGGCGAAGACGTAGGGCTCAAGGTCCAGAAGCGGGGCGAGGAAACAGCCAATGAGGACGGCGGCAAAACCGTAATGCACACCAGGAAGTAGGCATGATGGGGCACGACGCGGCCGGCTCGGGGAGCGAATCGGCGTCGAAGCTGTTGGGCAGGGCGCCGCGGAAGTGCCAGCGGAGAATGAGGTAAGTGCTGACGAGTGCGACCAGTTGGGGCACGATCATGCGGGCGGCGAAGGCCTAAAGGTCTGGCGGAAGGAATCGGCGAAGAGCAGGTCGGTGAGGTTGCTGATGGGCAGCGCGAGAGAGCCGACGTTGGCCACGAAGGCGCAGAGCAGGACGAGGGGCGGCGGGGACCTTGAGCCGCTTGACCAGGGCCAGCAGGACGGGCGTGAGCAGGACCGCGGTGGTGTCGAGCGAGAGGATGGCCGTAATGATGGCCCCGGCTATAAACGCGTTTCGATAGAGCGATGCGCGTTCCCTTTGGCGACCAGCGCGCAGCGAATGGCGGCCCAGTCGAAAAAGCCGCTCTTGCCGACAGCAATACGTAGTCGTCGAAGCAGAACAATGAG
>CAVZVX010000157.1:0-9538 GCA_963778775.1 uncultured Spirochaetota bacterium
ATTTGCTGCTCAAGGATAATTCTGCTCAATGAAATAAAACCGGGCTCCCTTTTCCAATTCGGCGGGTCACCGTATCGTTCGGAGATCAAGCCGAATATATTGTCCTTGCGCTTAAGCGCAATAATATCAGCCCTATTGACTATATCTTTCACTAGCATGCTCACGGGAGTTCAAATTCTCGTGTCTATACAACCATTGTATAACAACGAATAAGTCCGATCACTCCAGTAAAATAGCCCTCGTAAATCTACGTTACGCGGGGCTTTTATAACGCTTGCCGCTCTCACCCGCGTTTAGGTTACTGTTAATTAATCCTATCGTCAACCTCTTACCTGAACATAGCTTTGCCATACGTCTTCCGCAGCATAATTAGTCGGGCTGCAGTGGATTCGCCCGGAGGAATCGCGGATCCTCGTACCTTTTTCAGGTACTGTATTTGGACCTTCTGCCCTCGAAATGCGTTCCATGCTCGAGATCGTGGAGCAGGCCTTGCCGCGTCGGACTCCAGCCCAAGCGTTCACGGGTGAGGCTGCAGGAGACGGGATCGACCATCGGGACGAAGCCCCCCAGCCATTCGAAATGCTTCATTGCCTTCTCGCGGGGGATTGAGACGACCGGCAGGTTCAAGCGCCTGCCGATGATGCCGGCGATGTCGCGGAAGGGAATGCCTTCGTCCCCCACGGCATGGGACCTCGAGCCGCGGCTCCCTTTTCGAGAGCCAGCCTGAATACCGAGACTGCATCGCTCCGATGCACCGAGGGCCGGCGGTTGGCACCACTCTCCACATAGGCCGAAACGCCCTTCTTCCGTACAATGTCGATGAGGGTCGGGACGACTTCCCTTGTAGGCCAACTTGGCGGAACTACCGACCCGGCAACTGAACATCATGTACTCTCGCGAATTTGGCGCCCGGCTGGGCGCCAAATTCGCGAGCTTCGACAAGGTTGGAAAGTTGCCGGGTCAGTAATGATCCGGTCAGGAAGCGGCTCGTTCGTCGATCGGACGGCGCCGGAGGCTTGCCAGGCTGAGCGCCGGCGGCACATAGTTGGCCGCGTCGATTCCGACGTCGGTTCCGGGAGGGACGATCCGGTCGATCGCGTCCAGGACCTCGTCGGAAAGAGCCACCTCGGCGCCCGCGAGCAGATCGTCGAGCTGTTCCATCGTGCGCGGGCCGAGAATCGCCGACGTCACACCAGGGTGGGCCACCGCGAAAGCCATTGCCATGTGAGTCAGGGAAAGCCCGGCCTTCTCCGCCACGACGATCAGTTGCTCCACCGCATCCAGCCGATGCTCGTCGCTCATCTGCTTGCGCATGACTTTGACGCGCAGGCTGTCGGGCAAGCTCTGGCCCTTGCGGTACCGGCCGGTGAGCATGCCCTTGGCCAAGGGGCTCCATACCATCACGCCCATCCCGTAGCGCTGGCAAACCGGAAGCACTTCGCGTTCGATGCCGCGGCTCAGGATCGAGTAGGGCGGCTCTTCGACGCGGAAGCGCGCCAGAGCGCGCCGCTGGGCGACCCACTGCGCCTCCACGATCTCCGAAGCGGGGAAGGTCGACGATCCGATCGCGCGTACCTTGCCGGAGCGCATCAGATCGGTCAGAGCCGAGAGGGTTTCCTCGATGTCGGTATCCGGTGACGGACGGTGAATCAGGTAGAGATCGATGTGGTCGGTCTGCAGGCGGCGCAGCGATGCTTCCACTTCGCGGATCAGCCAGCGTCGCGAATTGCCCTGCTGGTTCGGGTCATCGCCCATAGGGTTGTTCACCTTGGTGGTGAGCACGACGTCGTCGCGCCTGTCTTTGAGAGCCTTGCCGACGATTTCCTCCGACTCTCCCTGACTGTACCTATCGGCGGTATCGATGAAGTTGATCCCCGCATCCAAAGCCTTGTGGATGATCCGGATCGAGTCGTCGTGGTCGGAATTGCCCGGGCCACCGAACATCATCGCTCCCAGGCAATAAGGGCTGACCTTGATGCCGGTTCTTCCAAGCGTTCGATATTTCATGTTCTTCTCCGTCTCACCACGGGATACTGACGTTTTCCCAGCGCGTGAAGGTGCCCGTCGGGCCATCGGGGCCGAAGAGCGCAACGCGCACTACCTCGCGGGAGCCTTCCTCGACAGACTGCGTGCCCGTATAGTTATTGAGGTTCGTCTTCGTGAAGCCGGGGAGACCAAGTTGACCTTGATCCCGGTCGACTCCAGCTCGATCATCATGGCGAGCGTCATGGCGTTGAGAGCCGCTTTGGACGCAGGGTACACAGGACCGAAGGACCTGTGGTTGGGGGAGGCGGGGTTCACATTCGCCGCCAACGAGCCGACGCCGCTCGATACGTTGACGATGCGGGCGTCCGATGACTCGCGCAGGAGCGGCAGCATCGCCTGATAAACGGCCAGGACGCCGAACACGTTGGTCTCCCACACCGCGCGCACTTCATCGAGGGACACGTTGCTCGGGCGGGTCGTCTTAGCGTACTCCTCGATGGATATGCCGGGCCGCTTATTCGTATTAGAGATGGCCGCGTTTTGAACGAGCAGGTCGAGGCGGCCGAATTCCTTGCGGATGCGCTCCGCCGCCGCGGCGATCGAAGAGCGATCCGTCACATCGAGCTGGAGCGCGATGGCAGCCGGCCCAATCTCCTTGGCCGCGGCCTCGCCGCGCTCGAAATGGCGCGACCCGACCAGCACCGTGAGGCCGTGTGCCACGAGTTCCTTGGCTACCTGAAAGCCTACTCCCTGATTGGCCCCGGTGACCAGGGCGACGCGTTTGTCATGCATAGTAATCTCCCTTCAATACGAGATGATTCAAATCGTCGATGAGCCCAGGTCCAGTTGGCTCCCAGCCCAGCCGCTCTCGGGTCTTCGCATTCGAGGTTGGCGAGTCAAGCGTCACGAAATGGCTTATCGAGCCGAAGTGAGCCGGAGCCTCTTCCGGAGATATTGAAACGACGGGTAAGTTCAGGCGGCGTCCGAGAGCCTCCGCAATTTCCTTAGCCGACACTCCTTGCTCTCCAACTGCGTGCCACTTCGAGCCAGCCTCCCCCTTTTCAAGAGCGAGCCGATAAAGCCGCGCTGTATCGCTCACGTGTGCGGCGGCCCATCGGTTGCTGCCGTCCCCTACATAGGCCGACACCTTCTTTTCCAACGCAGTCAAGATCAAAAAGCGCACTAGTCCTTGCTTTTTCGTATCGTGGATCTGGGACAGTCGCATCACAATACCGCGCACTCCCTTCTCGGCTGCCTCGAGGGTCATGTTTTCAGAGAGCCGCGGGAATCCATCATCCGGCTTCGGATCGTCTTCATCATAGGGTTTTCCGGGGATCGGGTTTCGAGTCAAAACGCCCGAGGTTCCAATGAATGGCCGCCCCGAACCGGCGAGCACCTCGCCCATCGCTGCAATCGCTCTGCGATCTTCCTCGCAATTGGCTTGGAACCTCGAAAAGTCGTGATTGAAAGCCAAGTGGATAACAGCGTCGGCCTGAGCTGCTCCTGCCTTCAGGCTCTCGATATCTTCAAGAGAGCCGTAATACACGTCCGCTCCCACCTTGGCCAGCGTTTCCGCGCCTTTCTCCGACCGCGTCATGCCAAGAACCGTGTGTCCTGCCTTGAGTAGTTCCGGAACAAGCGCCGAACCAATGAAGCCCGTCGCCCCGGTCACAAAAATATGCATGTTGATACCTCCTTAGGTGGGTGATCGTCGGTCTCCGCCGCCGGGCCACCGGTCTTTGACCGGGCGAGGCCCGTGCCGGAGGTGATGACGAGCGGCCTGTCCGAGCCGACCAGCGCCTCGCCCAACGTCTCGATAACCTTGCGGTCGTTCTCGCTATGCTGCTTTACGTTGGAGAAGTCAAGGTTGAAGGCCGCAAAGATGACGCCGTCGCCCGTCTCTGCGGCGGTGCGCAGGTGGTCCAGGTCGTTCATGTCACCGCGAAAGACCTCCGCCCCGGCACGGGTGAGCGCCTGGGCGCCGGCGTCCGAACGGCTGAGCCCGACCACGTGATGGCCTGCGTCGATGAGTTCCGGAACGAGGGCAGAGCCGATTAAACCTGTAGCGCCAGTAGCGAAAACACGCATATTCCGATTCTCCTCCTATTGTCCTTCTACATGTGGTCAACATGGCGTTGTTGTGCTACATTGAAGCTAAGCGGAACCACATTCCAATTTCATCCGGAACCATGTTCCTATTGCAGCTGAAATATACGGAACGCTGTTCCGATTGTCAAGGGAGACTTGGTGAACGACGAACTAGAAGACCAGGGGGAGAGCTTGGAGCCTCTGGGCCGCAAGGATGGGCGGGTGCGCATCGACGCGCAACGCAACATCGACGCGTTGCTCCAGGCGGCCCTCGAGGTGTTCTCGACCTCAGGTGTGGACGCTCCGGTGCGAGAGATCGCCGAGAAGGCTGGCGTCGGCATCGGGACCTTTTATCGCCACTTTCCGCAGCGCGCCGATCTCGTCGCGGCCGTCTTCCGACACGAAATCGATGCCTGCGCGGACGCCGCGCCGGCCCTGGCCGCCGAGCACGAGCCCGGCGAGGCATTGGCGAAATGGATGCAACGATACGCGGCCTTTCTAGGAACCAAACGCGGGCTGGCCTCCGCCCTGCATTCGGGAAACCCGGCCTTCGAAACCTTGCCCGCGTACTTCCAACAGCGGCTCCGACCCGCGCTTCAGACACTTCTTGCGTCCGCAGTGGCCGCCGGCGAAGTCCGCGCCGATTTCGCCGCCGAGGACCTTTTGGATGCGGTCGCGAGCTTGTGCAGGACCGCTTACGATCGCGGACCCGACCATGCTCAGGCCATGGTCGCTCTGCTCGTCGACGGGCTCCGCTACGGCACGAGCCGGTCGGAGGACCTGCCTTCGTAATATGAACCGTCATCGCGATAGGCGCCGACGCTCGGCCGACAGAGCGGACGGCTACTTCCAGGAGAGGGACAACCTTAGTGACGACAGGTTCGCTACTGGCACTGAAGTATCGAATTCATGCTACCCTGGACCTTCCCATCGGCTATCCGGGCAAGGCCCCGCCGACGCTGACCATCAAGATCGTGTGAGGCCCCTGTGGATGCGATTATCCTGACGGAGGAGATGAAGGCGGCCACCGCCCTGCTGAAGGACGAGAAAGAGCGCTTCATTTGGATTTCCGGGCGCGCCGGCACGGGAAAGTCCACCTTCCTCCAATATCTCAAGACCGAAATCCGGCCACGGAACGCGGTCTATCTCGCTCCTACCGGCGTGGCGGCCCTCACCATAGGCGGGCAGACCATCCACAGCTTCTTCTGGATCGACCCCAATGAAAAGGCCTACCTCGGGACCGCTCTCGATCCCGATCGGGAAGGGAGCCTCTACCCCCTCCTCGCCATGGTCGAGACGATCGTCATCGACGAGATCTCCATGGTCAGAGCGGACCTCCTCGACGAGATGGACCGACGGATGCGGAGGGCGAAGAATCAGCCTCGCCTTTCCTTCGGGGGTGCGCGTCTCGTGCTTTTCGGCGACCCATACCAGCTTCCGCCGGTCGAACCCGATCCCTACAGCCCCGCCGGCGAGCTATTCGAGAGGCGCTACAAGAGTCCCTTCTTCTTCTCGTCCCAGGCCTGCGCACGCGGGCGCGGAAGATCAGGCGGGTGGAGTTCACGCGGGTCTTCCGCCAGAACGAGGCGGACTTTCTTGCCACCCTCGATCGCTGCCGCTCGGGCATGGCGACCGATGCCGACCTCGACCTCCTGCAGTCGCGGGTCCTCCCCGAAGGCCGGAAGCCCCCGCCCGACCACCTCATCCTCACGGCCAAAAAGGACGAGGCCCGGCGCCTCAATCGCTACCGCCTCGACAGCCTGCCGGGCCCTGCCCGCGTCTACCAGGCGGTCGCCTCCGGGCAGCTTCGCGAAGGCGCTCGATGACGAGGAACTCCCTGCGCCGCGCGAGTTGGAGCTCAAGACCGGCGCCCGCGTCATGCTCACGGTCAACGACAGGGGACGCCGATGGGTCAATGGGACACTGGCGACGGTCACCGGGCTCGAGGACGAAGGCGTCATCCTCCAGGACGAAACGGGCGAGTTCCGTGTCGAGCCCCATGTCTGGAAAAAGGTTCGCTTCACGCTGCGCTCAGGCCAGCTCTCGGAAGAGAGCAGCGACGAATACCGGCAATATCCCTTCGTGCTCGGCTGGGCCATCACCATCCACCGGGCGCAGGGACGAACCCTCGAAAAGGTCTTCGTGGACCTCTCCCAGGGAGCCTTCGCGGCCGGCCAGGCCTATGTCGCCATCTCCCGGGTCACGCGACTCGAGGGCCTCCTCCTGCGCACTCGCCCCCGCGCTGCGCGACTTCTTCGTCCATGAGCGCGTGAGCGCCTTCCTGGATTACATCGGTAGCGACGAGGCGGACGGGCGCCGATCCGCGATCCGTACGGACGATTTCCAGGGATATCCGTCGGACAAGCAGTATCTTTGAACCGGGTGCGAAAGGGATGGATTCGACAAAGGCAATAAGTGAACGGGTCGCCGAGCTCTACCGGAGCGAGTCTCGACGGGTATTGGCCACTCTGATCCGCCTGCTCGGCGATTTCGATCTGGCGGAGGAGTCCCTCCAGGAGGCGTTCCAGGCGGCGCTGGAGCAATGGCCGCGAGAGGGCATTCCCCGCAATCCGCGAGCCTGGCTGGTGTCCGCCGGAAGGTTCAAGGGCATCGACGCTCTTCGCCGACGCGGACGCGGCGACGCTCTGCGCGGTGCTTTCGCCGAGGACTACCGGGAAAGCGCTGCCGATCCCGAGGGCTGGGACGACGAAACCATCCAGGACGACCAGCTGCGCCTCATATTCACGTGTTGCCATCCCTCGCTGCCGCAGGATGCCCGTATCGCGCTCGCGCTCCGCGAGGTCTGCGGCCTCACGACCGAGGAGGTGGCGCGCGCATTTCTCGTCGCTTCCCAGGCCATGAAGAAGCGGATCGCGCGCGCGAAGGAGCGGATCCGCGCCGAACGGATCCCCTATGAGATTCCCTCGCGCACCGAGCTTGCGAAGCGTCTCGACGCCGTCCTCCAGGTCGTGTACCTCGTGTACAACGAAGGCTATGCCGCGACGGCCGGCGAGGCGCTCATTCGAAGGAACCTCGGCGAAGACGCGCTGTACCTGTGCCGTCTCCTCGTCGGCCTCATTCCCGAGCCGGAAGCGATCGGCCTGCTCGCGCTGATCCTCCTGCATGAGTCCCGCCGGACCGCGCGTACCGACGCCGACGGCGACCTGATCCCTCTTGAACGGCAGGACAGATCGCTCTGGGACCGGGAGCTGATCGGGGAGGGAGTCGGTCTCGTGCAACGCGCCCTCCAGTCGGGGCGCTTCGGGTCGTACACGCTCCAGGCCGCGATCGCGGCCGTTCACGCGACGGCGGCGTCGGTCGACGCGACCGATTGGGAACAGATCGTGCGGCTCTACGACATGCTGCTGGAGCGATACCCCTCACCGGTCGTGGAGCTCAACAGGGGGATAGCCGTGGCCATGCGCGACGGGCCCGAGGCGGGACTCATAATCGTGGATGCGCTCCTTAACCGCGGGGAGCTCGCGGATTACCACCCCGCCCATGCCGCTCAGGCGGACCTCAATCGCAGGCTCGGGCGCAGGTCCGAAGCGGTGAGGTCGTATCGGCGGGCCCTCGCGCTCGCCCGACAGGAGCCGGAGAGGCGCTTCCTGAAAAAACGAATTCTCGAGGTCTCTCGATGATTTTTTCGCGCCCTGTCCCTTTAAGCATCTTTCACGCGACTACTCTACGAAATGATGCGGCGAAGCCGCGTCGAGGAGGAAAGGATATGCAGTTTTTCTGTTACTCGACCGAATCACCGAGGCAGCTCTCCACCGAAACCTTGGCGGAGTTGGGGAAATTCATGGAAGAGGCGGGCAAATCGGGAGTCCTGGTCGCGGGCGGGGGGCTCCAACGCGACAGCACCAGGGTCCGGCTTTCGGGCGGGAAGGTTTCGGTCACGGATGGCCCGTTCATAGAGGGAAAGGAGGTCATTCCCGGATTCACCATCATCCAGGTGAACACCAAGGAGGAAGCGCTCGACTGGGTAACCCGCATGCGCAGGATCTACGGCGACGGCGAGGTACGGATCGCGCAGATGTTCGGACCGGCGTGATTGGGGACGCATGTGGCTTTGGAGGGTGAAAGATGAGTCCTAAGGTAGATGCATTCTTGGCCAGGGAAAAGAAGTGGCAGGAAGAGTTCAAGAAACTGAGACAGATCATTCTCGACTGCCATCTGACCGAAGACCTGAAGTGGGGCCAGCCCTGCTATGCGCTCGACGGAAGCAACATTGTGCTGATGCACGGATTCAAGGAGTATTGCGCCCTTCTGTTCATGAAGGGCGCCTTGCTCAAGGATGCCAAAGGCGTTCTGATACAACAAACCGAAAACGTCCAGTCGGCGCGCCAGATCCGGTTCACGAATGTCCAAGAAATCAGCAAGATGGAAAAGACATTGAAGTCCTATATCCTCGAAGCCATCGAAGTCGAAAAAGCCGGCTTGAAGATCGAGCTCAAAAAGACCGCGGATTACACGATGCCGAAAGAATTTCAAGGCAAGCTGGATGCGCTCCCCGCCTTGAAGACCGCGTTCGACGCCCTGACTCCGGGACGGCAAAGAGCATATCTCTTCTATTTTTCCCAGCCCAAACAGTCCAAGACTCGTGAGTCGAGGGTCGAAAAATATATCCCGAACATTCTCGACGGAATGGGATTGGATGATTAAAGAACGAGCTCGCGGCGAGCGGCGGGGTATCGCTCGATTCCCCCGGGGATAAAAAAAGCCTTGCAAGTCGTTATCTTGCAAGGCTTCATAATTTTTGGTGCGCGATTAGTGCGCGAAATCCAGGCTAATGATATGCCCTATGGGTATGGCCGGGCTCGAAGAGTCTATCATCCTTTTTTTTCTATATAAATCGCTTTTATATACTTTGAATCATTAAGCCACTTATTTATCGCTTCTATTTCATGAATATCGCAGTCAATTGAGGCTGTCTCGTAACTTCCAAACCATAGTTGGTTATGGCATAGTGTCACCGGGGGTGGGACCATGCCGAACTTTCGCGACTACGACCAACGCCAGAGTGTGTATCGGCAACTTGTTCCCGCCCAGCTACTAGAAGAGGACCATCCAGCGAGAATCGTCGACGCTGTAGTGGAGCGTCTGAATCTCGACCGCATATACGCCTGGTACAAGGAAGAAGGGAAGCCGGCTTACCATCCGAAGATGATGCTCAAGGTGCTGTTCTACAGCTACCTGATCGGGAACATGAGTTGTCGGAAGATGGAGGAAGGGCTCCAGGTCAGAGCCGATTATGTGTTCCTGTCTGGGGATCAGGTTCCAGACTTCAGGACGCTCAATACTTTCCGCACCCGGCATATGGCGGAGCTACCCGGACTTTTCACCCAGATCGTGACACTGTGCGCGGCTCTCGGCATGGTCGATTTCAGGAACCTCGCCATCGATGGGCAGAAGATTCAGGCGAACGCAAACTTCCGGAACAATGTGGATCGTGCTCGGGCCA
>CAVZVX010000158.1:0-10258 GCA_963778775.1 uncultured Spirochaetota bacterium
ACATAGCATTTGAGAATCCGGAAAATTATTTAGGAAAGGAAATTGAGTTGGCCAGCGACGAGTTGACTGCAAATCAGATCGCAGATTTATTTTCCAGGATTCTCGGGAAGACCGTAAGCTATGAAAATATATCTCTTGAGGAAATTAGAAAACAAATGGGCGAGGCATTTTACAAGATGCAATTGTGGCATATGAATAATGGCTACAAAGCTGACTTGGGTTCATTGAAGAACATCTACCCAAAACTTACATCGTTCGATAGTTACCTGAGAAAAAATTGGGTGGCAGAATGAAGCCTGACAAAGCAACGTATATCATTTATTTCAAGTCCAGTATGTGCACCGCAGGCGCCTTCGGTCTTCTCCTCGATTAATCCATCCTGAAGATCGGGCGTCCTTCGGCGAGGACACGCAGGGGAATCGCCTCGACCCGATCGGCAATGGGGAAGCGCTTCTCGCCCGGGTAAACGAGTGCCACCCGCGATAGGCCGAGGTCTTCGAGCGCCGCGGAAATCGAGGCGGTCGCGCGCGGCGCGTCGCTTCGCTTGCATTCGACTCCGAAAAGCTCGCCGCCTCGGCGAAGTATGAGGTCTATCTCCGCGCCCTGATGAGTCGCCCAAAAGAAGGCCTCGTCGTGGGGCTCGGTCTTCAGCAGCTGCTCGATGACGAAGCCCTCCCAGGAGGCGCCCGCCTTGGGGTGGGTCAGGAGCACCTTCATCGTAGCGATCCCGAGGAATTGGTGCAGGAGACCGGTATCGCGCAGATAGACCTTGGGCGACTTGACCTGCCGCTTGCGAATATTGACGAAGTAGGGTTGAAGCTGCCGGACCATGAAGGCATCGGAGAGGACGTCCAGATAGCGCCGGGCGGTGGACTCGCTCGCCCCGAAGGCGCGGGCCAGTTCGGCGGCATTCCATATCTGTCCGTGATAGTGCGCGAGCATGGTCCAAAAACGCCTCATGGCCGTCGCCGGGGTGCGCACGCCCCACTGGGGGAAATCGCGCTCCAATAGGCTATTGATGAAATCGTTCCTCCACGCGGAACCGTCGGCGTCGTTCTTGGCCAGATATGAGGGAGGGAACTCGCCGCGCAGCCAGAGGGACTGTTCGGCCTCGGATCCAAGCTCCGGGAGGGAGAATCCACCCATGATTACGCGTTCGATTCGTCCAGCCAGGCTCTCCGAGCTTTGCCTGAGAAGCTCGCCCGAAGCGCTGCCCAAAAGCAGGAATCGCGCCTTGGGCTCGCTGCGATCGGCCAGGACGCGCAAGACCGGGAAGAGCTCGGGTCGCCTCTGGACCTCATCGATGACGACGAGGCCTTCGAGGGACCTGAGGGCTGTCATGGGCTCATCGAGACGCGCTACGCTCGCCGGGTCCTCCAGATCGAAATAATTGACGGAGGATGGATCCAGGAGCTCTCGTGCCAGTGTCGTCTTGCCGCATTGACGAGGACCGGCCAGCAGCACGACGCGGCTACGCGCGAGAGCGGTAGTGATCCTGCCGAGCAGGGCGACTCGCTTGATCATGTTATATATTTTACCATGAAAATCCGTCACGACAAGGCTGATTTTCATGGTAGGCCGTCCGGAAGATGCGCCCTTTCACTACCTCCCGCGATTTGCTATGCTCCATTCCTCCATGGAGGGTTTACGCGTGGACATTCAGGACCTCATCCGCCCGGCAGTCCTCAGGCTCCCCACCTACGTCCCCGGCAAGCCGATCGAGGAGCTGGAGCGGGAGCTCGGGATCGGCGGGGCGATCAAGATGGCCTCGAACGAGAACCCCCTCGGCCCCTCGGACGAGGTGAGGCGCGCGATAGCGCTGGCTATGGGAAAATCGGCGATATATCCCGACGCGAACGCCTTCTACCTCAAGGAGGCCCTCGCGGCCTCGCTGCAGGTCGAGGCTTCGAACCTCCTCGTCGGCAACGGCCTCGACGACGTGCTTCGCATCCTCGCCGAGACCTTCTTCTCGCCGGGCGACGAGGTCGTCCTGCCCCGTCCTTCCTTCAGCGTCTACGAGTCGGTGAGCCTCCTCGCCGATGCCCGTCCCGTTCCGGTGAGGGGCGAGGCGGGGCTCGGCAACGACCTCGTCGCGATGAGGGCGGCGGTCAACGAAAGGACCAAGGCCGTCTTCATCTGCAATCCCAACAACCCCACGGGGACCTTCGTCCGCGGGCCCGAGCTCGCCGAGTTCCTCGCGGGCCTCCCTCCATCCGTCCTCGTCGTGATGGACGAGGCCTACGCCGACTTCGCCGACGACCCTGGCTTCGCCCAGGTCCTGCCCCTCATAAGGGAAGGCGACCGGAGGCTCATCCTCCTGCGGACCTTCTCGAAGATCCACGGAATGGCGGGGCTGCGGCTCGGCTTCGCGGTCGCCCGACGCGAGATCATCGCCGCGATGCTCAAGGTCAAGGATCCCTTCAACGTGAACTCCCTCGCCCTCGAGGCGGGGATAGCCGCCCTGGGCAGCGCCGCCCACGTCGAGCGGAGCAGGGAGCTCGTGCGGCAGGGACGGCTCCGCTTCTATGCCGAGCTGGACGCTCTCGACGTCGAGTACTTACCCACCCAGGCCAACTTCATCCTCATCGACCTCGAGCGCGACTCGCGGCCCCTGTACGATTACCTCCTCCGGCGGGGGCTCATCGTCAGGCCTACCCACTCCTTCGGGCTGCCGACCTGCCTCCGCGTCACCTTCGGCACTTCCGCGCAGAACGATCGCTTCTTCGAGCTCTTTCGAGAGGGCCTGAAGGCCGGGCTTTAGCGGATCGGGGGGCCGGGCCCCGACCGGGAGGGCCGCCGCGGGGAAAATCCGCGAGCGGGGGCTATTCCGGGCAGAATTTATCGCTATATTGCTTACGATATGCACCATGGCAGACCGCCCGAAGAGGGCCGTCCAGGCTCGGCCTGGAGGATCCTCCCCTTCACCCTCTTACTTCCCCTCGCCCTCGTCTTCTTCACCGAATTCAACGGCCCCGACATTCACTCGGCCCTTCGCAACGCCCTCGGCATGTTCGGCTCGCGCCTGCCGGGCGCGGGGACCTGGTTCAGCGTCCTCCTCCTCAACGCGGCCATCTTCCTGTACCTCGGCCCCGTGTTCCGCCTCAAGCGGGCTCGCGCCTGCTCCGACCAGGGTCGGATCGACCGCTGCACTGCAGCCCTCAAGCGCTTCGATCACCTCGACGGCTTCCTCATATTCGCCTCCGTAGCCGCCTTCCTCCTCGGCTCCCTCTTCGCCGCGAGGGAGAGCGAGGCGGCCCATTTCTTCATGGCGCCCAAGGCCTACTCCTTCATGGAGGCCCTCGCCACGGGCTTCCTCGTCGGCGTCTCCCTTTCGGTCAACCTCGGCAACCTCCTCTTCCACGCCCGGAGGCACGCCCTCCTCCTCGCTCCGGGCTCCGACCTCAAGCGGAGCTCGCTCTACAAGAAGATCTTCCTCATCATCACGGCCCTGGTCTTCTTCACCGTCTTCCAGGTCTTCGCCTCCTCGGGAGCCTTCTTCCGCCTGGGCGCGTTGATTCCCGGCCAGCCCGGCAGGCAAGGCCTCCCCGATCCGACCCTCGCCCTGGGGACCCGATCCGCGTCGCTCCGCGGGGTCCTCTCCGTCTTCTACTTGCGGATGGGCCTCCTCTTCGTCTTCGTCGCCCAGCTCTTCTGGCAGATCAAGTGGATGGTGACCCGGCCCCTCGAGACGATCATGGGCAGGCTCGCCGCCCTCGACGCCGGCGCCAAGAAGCGGGAGATCGAGATAGTCCAGAACGACGAGTTCTCCCGCGTCTACGCGGTGATCAACAAGCTCATCCGGAAGCAGGAGGCCGAGCTCGCGACCTCGCTGGGCAGGCTCGACAGCATTACCGCCAACGCCGCCGACCCGATCCTAGTCTGCGACTCGGCCTGCAGGATCCTCGAGTTCAACCCCGCGGCCGAGCGCTACTTCGGCGTAGGGGCGGGAGAGGCCGAGGGCAGGTTCGTCCAGGAGCTGATGGAGCTCCCCGGCATACCCCGGGGAACCTGCCCCGACGCCGAGACCCTGTTCCAGAGCCCGGGCGGCGAGGGAGGCTTCCTCCGCCATTCCGCCGTCTCGCGCGACGGCCGCGAGCTCCGCTTCGAGGCCCACGCCTCGCGGACCGAGAGTCCCGAGGGCAGGGTCTACACGGTCATACTCCGCGACGTCCTCCACCAGATAGAGATCGAGGAGAGCCTCCGGAAGGCCAAGCTGGCCGCCGAGAACGCGAACCGGATGAAGAGCGAGTTCCTCGCCAACATGAGCCACGAGCTGCGCACGCCGCTCAACGCGGTTCTCGGCTTCACCCAGCTCCTCGCGGCCGACAGGACACTGGGCCCACGCCAGCTCGAGAAGGTCGAGACGATCTCGCGCTCGGGCGAGCACCTCCTCGCCCTCATCAACGACATTCTCGACATCTCCAAGATCGAGGCGGGGAAGGTCGAGTCCCACGTCGTCGCCTTCGACCTCTCCCGCTTCATCGAGGACCTGCGCGAGATGTTCGCCCTCCGCTGCTCCAAGAAGGGCCTCTCCTTCTACGCCGAGGCGACGAGCGAGCTCCCGGCCTGGGTCGAGGGCGACCTCGGCAAGCTGAGGCAGGTTATGATCAACCTCGTCGGCAACGCCGTCAAGTTCACGAGCGAGGGCGGCGTGGGTATCACCGTGGGGCGCGACGGGACGGGCATCAGGTTCGCCGTCGTCGACTCGGGCAAAGGCATTCCCGAGGACGAGCTCGAGCTGATCGTCCAGCCCTTCACCCAGTCCTCAATCACCGACCACGAGGGCGGCACGGGCTTGGGATTGGCGATCTCCAGCCGCTTCATCGAGATGATGGGCGGCGCTCTCGAGATCTCGAGCCAGGTCGGCAAGGGCTCGAGCTTCGGCTTCGTCGTCGAGCTGCCCGAGACCGACGAGCGGCCCGAGGAGAGCCGGTCGCGGGAGGTCCCGATCGCCGTGAAGAAGGGCGGCGAGGTCTCTGTCCTCATCGTCGACGACAAGGCCACGAACCGCCTCGTGCTCAAGGAGATGCTCGAGGCGGTGGGCTTCTCCACCATCGAGGCCGAGAACGGGAGGGAAGCGGTCGAGCGCGCCCTCGAGTACCATCCCGCCATCGTCTTCATGGACATCAGGATGCCGGAGATGGACGGCTACGAGGCGGTCGCCCTCCTCAAGTCCCGCCCCGAGGGGAAGGCCATGAGGATCTTCGCCCTCACCGCCAGCGCCTTCAAGCACGACGAGGAGAGGATCCGGGAGGCGGGCTTCGACGGCTTCCTGCCCAAGCCCTTCAAGCGGACCGCCCTCTTCCAGCTGATCCGCGAGAGGACCGACGTAGAGATGGAGTACGAGGCCGCCCCTCCCGACTCGGGGAGCCTCGACGCGGCCGAACCCGAGGCGACCGAGCTGGACCTCGAGGCGGCGCGCGGCGCCCTGGGCGGAGGAGGCATCGAGCGGCTCGCCGGCCTCGCGGCGATCAACGACTTCTCGGGGGCGCGCGCCCTCGCCGACGAGCTCCGCGGCCAGGCTCCGGGCTTTGCCGCGCGGCTCCGGCGCGCGGCCGGCAGCTTCGACGAGACGGAGCTGGAGGCGATCCTCGCCTCCTTGCGCGGGGCTTCGGCTTAGGCGGGAGGAGAGGCGAATGGTCACCGAATCGGCTTCGAGGATCCTCATCGTCGACGACATCGAGGAGAACCTCAAGGTGCTCACCGACACCCTGGAGGAGGAGGGCTTCCGCCCCCTCCAGGCGCGCTCGGGCGAGCGGGCGATCCAGATCGCTAAGGCGGCCCGCCCCGACCTCGTCCTCCTCGACATCAAGATGCCCGGCATGGACGGCTACGAGACGATAGCCGCCCTCAAGGCCGAACCCTCGACCGCAGACATCCCCGTGATATTCATCTCGGCCCTGGGCCAGATCGAGGACAAGGTGCGAGGCTTCCGCTCGGGCGCGGTCGACTACGTCTCGAAGCCCTTCCAGAAGGAGGAGGTCGTCGCCCGCGTGTCCACCCACCTCCGCCTGCGCCAGGCCCTGCGGGCCGTGGAGCTCGAGCGGGCGAAGTCCGAGCGCCTCCTCCTCAACATCCTCCCCGAGGCGGTGGCCGACGAGCTCAAGGAGAAGGGTTCCAGCGATCCCGAATACCACGCAGAGGCGAGCGTCCTCTTCGCCGACATCGTCGGTTTCACGGCCAAGGCCGCCGCCTTCAGCCCCAAGGATCTGATCGCCGAGCTCAACGAGGTCTTCACGGGCTTCGACGGGATCGTGGCGCGCTGGCGCTGCGAGCGGATCAAGACGATAGGCGACGCCTACTTCGCCGTCGCCGGCATTCCCCGCCCCGAGGCCGACCACGCCTTCCTCCTCGCGCGCGCCGCCCAGGACATGCTCGCCTGGCTCGCCGCCCGGAACGCCGCGGGCGGCCACGCCTGGGAGATACGGATCGGCATCCACTCCGGCGACGCGGTGTCGGGGATCGTGGGCACGAGCAAGTACCTTTTCGACGTCTTCGGCAATACGGTCAACGTCGCGAGCCGGATGGAGTCGGCCTCCCTCCCGATGCGAATCAACGTCTCTCGCGCGACGATGGAGCGGCTCGGCGGCCGCCTCCCCCTCGAGTCGAGGGAGCCTGTCGAGGTGAAGGGCAAGGGGCCGATGGAGATGTTCCTGCTGAAGTAATGGGGCAAGACCGGCCGCGCGCGATCGGAAATTCATAAAAACTCGTTTTTTTTGGTCCTTTCCGATCGGGATGGACGACGGAACGCGAGAACGGGCCGATAAACTTCCATGGTTCGCGAGCCGAGGCGGGGAAAACGCTCCCGAAGCCCGACCGCGGACGATAGGAGGTTTCCGATGGAAAAGAAGATTTTCGCGGTCCTCGCTCTCGCGACGGTCCTGGGCTGTGGGCTCTGGGCCGCGGACAAGGTGGTTCTCAATGCGCTGTTCATGAAACAGGCCGGCTACAGCGAAGAGGACATCACCGCAGGCACCAAGGCGTTCACGGACAAGAATCCCGGCATCGAGGTCAATCTCACCTTCGTCGCCTACGAAGAGCTCGAGCAGAAGATCCTCACCGCGGCCGCGTCCGGCGGCTACGACGTGGTCCTTTCCGACGGGCCCTTCACCGCCAAGTTCGCCAAGGGGGGCATCGTGAAGGAGATTCCCCCGCTCGCGGCGGCCGACAGGGCGGACATCTTCCCCGGCGCCCTCGATGCCTGCGAGTACCTCGGCAAGTACTGGGGCATGCCCTGGATGAACGACGTCCGATACCTCTTCTATAATAAGAAGATGCTCGAAAAGGCGGGATTCAAGGCTCCCCCCGCGACGCTGGGCGAGATGCTCGGCCAAGCCAAAGCGCTCAAGGCCAAGGGCATCGTCGAGTATCCCATCGTCCTGCCATGGAATCAGGCCGAGACCCTCACCTGCGATTTCACGACTATCACTGCCCTCTTCGGTGGCGTCATGGCCAAGGACGGGAAGCCCACGCTGTATACCGATTCGAACCGGAAAGCCCTGTCGTGGATGGTGCAGGCGATCAAGGACGGCCTGGTCAATCCCAAGTCCATCACCTATGGCGAGGACGATATCAACGGCGTCTTCGCGGGCGGCAACGCGGCCTTCATGTTCAACTGGACCTACGCCTATGGCGTGACGAACGATCCCGCCCAATCCAAGGTGGTCGGAGACGTCGGCATCGCGCTGATCCCCGGTAGCGGAAAGGTGAAGAGCGCCACGGTCAACGGCGGCCAGCCCCTCTCCATCACCTCGGGCTCCAAGCATCCGAACGAGGCCTGGGCCTACATCGTCTACATGACCGGCAAGGACTTCCAGAAAAGCTATCCCGCCAACTCCCTCCCGATCTGGAGGAGCCTCTACGCCGATCCGAACGTCGTGAAGTCCAGCCCCGCGGTGGTCAAGGTCGCCAAGGACCAGTACGACTATATCGTCAATCGCCCGAAGGTGCCCTACTACAGCGCCTTCTCCTCGATGCTCCAGGTCAAGATACAAGAGGCCCTGCTCGGCAAGAAGTCGGCCGATCAGGCCCTCAAGGAAGCGCAGGCCGAGGGCGAGACCCTGGCGAAGTGAGCGCGACGCCGGGGCGGGCCGGCGACGGCCCGCCCCGGTCATGGCTACGGACCGATCCTTCACATCCAGGACGATAGCATGACACCTAGGCTTCCCCATTCGCGCGGGAAGGGGGGACGAGGCCGGGGCGGCGAGGGCGACCTCAGCGAGCAGGGCTTCGCCTTCCTCCTCCTGACGCCCGCCGCCGTACTCATCCTCGCCGTCATTCTCGCGCCGCTCGTCATCACCTTCGCCTATACCCTGATCGATATGAACCTGCTCTCGAACTCCAAGGGGCGCTTTACGGGCTTGGCCGCCTATGGCGCCGTCCTGGGCTCCTCATGGTTCCGGGAGTCGCTCGGCCGGACCCTCTATTTCACCTTCGTGTCCCTGGCGGTGGAAGTGGGGCTCGGCCTCCTCATGGCCCTCCTCCTCGCCCAGTCCTTCCCCGGAGCGAGGCTCCTGCGGGCCCTCGTCATCCTGCCTTGGGCCATTCCGACCAACGTCTCCGGCGCGCTCTGGAAGTGGATACTTCATCCCGACTATGGCGCGCTCAACGCCGTCCTGTCCTGGCTCGGCCTGATACGGCATTACCATGCATGGCTGGGGGAGCCCTGGCTCGCGATGAACATGATCATCCTGGCCGATGTCTGGAAGATGGCTCCCTATTCGGCCATCTTCTTCCTCGCCTCCCTCCAGTTCATCAACAAGTCGCTGTACGAGGCGGCGCGGATCGACGGGGCGGGCGCGCTCAAGCGTTTCCGCTACGTCACCTTCCCTCATCTCGTGCCGACCCTCCTCGTCGTGGCGGTGATGCGCTCCATGGAAAAGTTCAAGGCCTTCGATCTGTTCTACATCATGACGAAGGGCGGCCCCGCGAACGGCACCAAGGTCCTCACCTACGACGCCTACCTGAGGGGCTTCGACAATCTGGACTACTCGACCGCCGCCGCCATCTCCTACGTGATCGCGTTCATGGTCCTCGGCTTCACGATCATCTATCTGAGGCTGGGAAGGCAGGAGGACATCAATGACTGACCGGAAGCGCTCCCCGCCCGGCCCCGCGCGGCGCGGCGCTCGGGCTTCACCGCTTTTCTGTGCGCGATGGGCTTTCTCCTCCTCCTCTTCGTCATGACTCCCTTCCTCTGGCTCCTCGTCTCCAGCCTTTCCGAGCGTCGTGACCTGATATCCGTGCCCCTGCGCCTTCCGCCCGGACCCGCGTGGGGTCCTGCCCGGCAACCGCGTCCCCTGGTATAGCCGCTCGCCTCCCCGAGAACGAAGCACGTCGGTTGGCGGGCCGCACAGGTGGCCCCCCTTGACCAGAACGGCGGGCGCACCCCGCGCGGCCAGTTCCTGCGCAGCCCGGCGTGCGTGGTCAACAGCTTCCACCGCCAATCCGGTGAGCCAAGCGGCCTCTGCCAGGTTGGGTGTCACGAGCGTAGCCCGGCACACGAGTGGGAGCAGATCAGCAGGCGCACCCTCGAAAAGGGAGCCACCGGCCGAGGCGGCCAGCACAGGGTCAAAGACCACTGGTCCTTGCCAGGCCTCCAGGCCAGAGACGATAGCGGCCGCGATGCTGGCGCCCGCCACCATGCCGATCTTTACCGCGGTCCGACGGGGAGGGCAGGCAGCCAGCGCGTGCTCCAGGCCCGCTCGCACCATGTCCGGGGAGCGCGGTTCAACCCCTTTCACTCCGCTTTCGTCCTGCCGTGTCCAGGCCGTGCCTACAAGCGTGGCGTGGGCACTCAAGGCCCTCGCTGTGAGGAAATCTCGCACCAGGCCTGCCCCGCCGCTTGGGTCCAAACCGCCGACCGCCACCACATGCGGCCCATCGGAAGGCACGGCCTCGTTCTCGGCTGGCCCTGCGCGATAACCCCTGTCGTTGCAACGAGGCTCTTGCATTTTCAGGCGGAGAATCCCTTCTAGTCTGCCCCGGTCAGAAAGGGGGCGGAATCTGGGCGCCGAGATGGGCAAAGGAGCGGACGCGACACATTCTGGGGTACAATCGTCTATACCAACGTGGGGGTAGTTCTTCCTCAGCCGATTTCATTCGGCAAGTACACGCTGTTCGAGCGCATCGGTCGCGGTGGTATGGCCGACGTGTTCAAGGCGCGGGTTCAGGGGCCGGCAGGCTTCGAGCGCATCTTTGTCGTCAAGCGCATCCTGCCCCACCTGTCGGACGACCCTGCCTTCACCAAGATGTTCAT
>CAVZVX010000159.1:0-15929 GCA_963778775.1 uncultured Spirochaetota bacterium
ATTTCAAAAGTCATGCGTTTTTTGATAAAGCTTCACTTCGAGACAGTTTGCCGTTTTCTGTCGTATTGACTTTTACCGTCAAATCAGTATCCTGAGAACAGCTGACACTCGATCGATATTTGTCAAATTGCCAGAGCGAGATGCGCGCAAACCGATTTCCGCGTAGCGAGCCTACGGGCTGCGAAGCCCGTAGGCGAATCGAAGACCAGCGACTCAAGGAGGCAGGAATGTCCGTTGTAATCCGATCGATGGGCGTCCATATTCCCGAACGACGAATGACCAACGAAGAGCTTGCCGCCATAGTCGACACTACCGACGAATGGATCCGATCGCATACCGGGATCGGCGCGCGCCATATCGTGGCCGACGGCATGCAGACGAGCGATATCGCAGTCGACGCGGCGCGATCCGCCTTGGCCAAGGCGGGGGTGGGTCCGCACGACCTCGACTACATCCTGGTCGCGACCGCGACCCCCGACTATTTCGGCTTTCCCTCCACGGCCTGCATAGTCCAGGACAAGCTAGGGGCCCACGGCTCTGCGGCCTTCGACCTGGTCGCCGGTTGCACGGGCTTCATTTACGCCCTCCAAACCGCCGTCGGGCTGCTCGAATCCGGCCAGGGCCGTAACGCCCTGGTCATCGGAGCGGAGACCCTCACCAGGGTGACCGATTGGAAAGACCGCGCGACCTGCGTCCTCTTCGGCGACGGGGCCGGGGCGGCGGTCCTCTCCAGGATACAGGAAGGAGGGCGCGGGATCCTCAAAAGCATCCTCGGCGCGGACGGGGGAGGCAACCAAGACCTCGTACTCGTCCAGCCGGAACGGAAGAAGACCTTCGAAGCTCCTCTTCCGAGTACTCCGGTCATCTACATGAACGGAAAGAACGTGTACAATTTCGCCGTCAAGTCGATAACGGTATTGATCGAGCGGATAGTCCATGCCAGCGTCTACTCCCTCGACGAGATACGATGGATCGTCCCCCACCAGGCCAATGCCCGCATCGTCCAGGCCGCGGCGAAGCGCCTCGGCATTCCCGAGAGTCGCTTCTTCATGAATATGGAAGAGTACGCGAATACCTCGGCGGCCAGCATCCCGATTGCCCTCCACGAGATGGAAGAGAAGGGCCTGTTGAAGAAGGGCGAGCTGATAATGCTCATAGCCTTCGGCGCCGGCCTGACCTATGGCGCCACGGTAATCAGATGGTAGCCGAAAGGCGCGGGCTTTTCGCGAAGCGGCCAGGCGACGAAGCGGCTCGCTCCGCAGTACATTACCAATGCGCATCCATCAGGAGGAAGAACATATGAAACGAAGAGTCGCCGTAACCGGCCTGGGCGTCGTCAGCCCCATCGGGAACGACCTGGCAAGCTTCTGGACAGGCCTCAAGGAAGGACGTTCGGGCGCGGGTCCGATCACGAGATTCGACGCGTCCCGGACGGACGCGAAAATCGCCGCCGAGGTCAAGGGTTTCGACCCTTCATTATATATGGACAAGAAGGACGCGAGGAAAATGGCGGACTTCACCCAATTCGCCGTCGCGGCCTCAGTCCAGGCCTGGCGCGACGCCGGACTCGGCGACGGCTACAACACCGACGGGGCCTCCGCCAAGAAAATATACTCTCCGGAGCGAGTCGCCACTCTCATGGGAATAGGGATCGGCGGAATCGAAGTGATGATGGAGTCCCACAAGAAAATGCTGGAGTCCGGGCCGGGTCGCATGCTTCCCATGACCGTTCCCCTCATGATCTCCAACGAAGGCACCGCGAACATAGCCATGCGCCTCGGCCTCCTCGGCCCGGCCTATACCGCGGTGACGGCCTGCACCTCGGGGACCGACGCGATCGGCCAAGCCCTCGACCTTATACGCTCGGGCCGTTGCGACGCGGTCGTGGCGGGCGGAGCCGAGGCCGCGATCACGGAGTTCGCCATCGGCGCCTTCTGCCGGCTCCAGGCCCTGAGCACGGCCTTCAACGACAAACCCCAGCTCGCGTCCCGGCCCTTCGACAAGGACCGAGACGGATTCCTGATGGGCGAGGGCGCCGCGGCCCTCATCCTCGAGGATTGGGACAGGGCCACGGGGCGCGGCGCGAGGATCTATGCGGAGCTCGCCGGCTACGGCGCCAGCTGCGACGCCTACCACCTGACCTCGCCCGATCCCGAGGGATCGGGCGGGGCGCGGGCGATCGCCCTGGCCCTCGAGGACGCGGGAATGGCGCCCGAGGACATCGATTACTACAACGCGCACGGCACATCGACCCAGGTGAACGATCCCACCGAGACTCTCATGGTCAAGAAGGCCTTCGGCCCGCACGCCAAGCGCCTCGCCATCTCCTCGACGAAGAGCATGACGGGCCACATGCTCGGCGCCGCGGGCGCAATCGAGGCCATAGCCTGCATCAAGGCGATCGAGGAAGGATTCGTTCCGCCTACCATCAACCTGGACAATCCCGACCTCGAGGCCGGTTGCGACCTGGACTACGTACCCAAGGTCGGACGCAAGCTCGAGGTAGAGGCCGCCGCCTCGGCCTCGCTCGGTTTCGGAGGCCATAACGGCATACTCGTCTTCAGGCGGGCAAAGTGAGCGCGATCGAAGCCGCGTCGCCGCCCAGCGACGCCGCGTCGTCGATCGGCGCGGAGGACCCGCGCCGAGAGATCAAGGAATACCTTCCGCACAGGGAGCCCTTCCTCTTCGTCGACAAAGTCGAGATCGTCGAGGGCCGGATCCTGGCCGAGCGCAGCTATCCCGAGAGCGAATGGTTCTTCCAGGGCCATTTCCCCGGTCATCCCGTAGTGCCAGGGGTCATATTGGTCGAGACCATGGCCCAGTGCGGAGGCGTCGGCATCCGAAAGATGGGTATACGGAACGCCGGGACCTTCCTCTTCGCGAAGATCCGCGAGGCGCGCTTTCGCAGGCCGGTCCAACCGGGAGAGCGCCTCGACATGGTCATCGAGAACGTCAAGGCCACGCCGCGCATCGTCCATCAGCGCGGCGTGGGATCGGTCGGGGGCGAGATCGCCGTCGAGGCCGAGTGGATCGCCATAGTGGGCGCCGAATGAAGGAGCTTGCATGATCATCAAACCGATGGTTCGAAACAGCATTTGCATAAACGCCCATCCGACGGGCTGCGCCGCGGATACGGAGAGGCAGATCGAATTCGTCAAGGATCGCTCGGCCGCCTACGGCAGGCTCGTCGGGCCCAAGGCCGTCCTCGTTGTCGGTTGCTCGACCGGCTACGGCCTCGCCACGCGGATCGGGGCCGCCTTCGGCTTCGGCGCCGCCACGGTCGGAGTCTCCTACGAGAAGGAGCCCTCGGAAAATTCCACCGGTACCCCGGGCTGGTACAACAATTGCGCCTTCGATGCCGCGGCGACAGCGGCCGCCCTGCAGTCGATCACCCTGAATGGAGACGCCTTTTCGAACGAGACCAAGGCTCAGGCTATCAAGGCCGCCTGCGATCTAGGCCTAAAATACGATCTCGTCGTCTATTCCCTCGCCTCACCGGTACGCACGGATCCGGAGACGGGGGAGATGTACCGCTCGGTGATCAAGCCCATCGGCGGCCCCTATCGGGGGCTTACGGTCGATCCCTTCACGAGGGAGCTTTCCTTCGCGGAAGTTCAGCCGGCCACGGAAGCGGAAGTCGCCGGAACCGTCAAGGTGATGGGCGGAGAGGATTGGGAGCTGTGGATCCGCGCCCTGGCCGAGTCCGGTGTCCTCGCCCCCGGAGCGACTACCCTCGCCTATTCATACGTCGGGCCAAGGCTTTCCTGGCCCATCTACCGCGAGGGGACCATAGGCGCCGCCAAGGCCCACCTGGAGGCGACCGCCGCCAGGCTCTCCTCTCATGCCGAGGGTCTGCATGCCTACGTCTCGATAAACAAGGCCCTGGTCACTCGAGCGAGCGCTGTCATCCCCGTCATCCCTCTGTACATGTCCGTGCTCTTCAAGGTAATGAAGGCGCGAGGCATCCATGAGGACTGCATCGCCCAAATCGATCGGCTCTACCGCGAGCGCCTGTACGCGGGCGTGCCGGTCCCTCTCGACGAGGCGGGTCGGATTCGGCTCGACGAGCTCGAGATGGGCCAGGCGGTCCAAGCCGAGGTCGAGGCCAGGATGCAGCGCATCGCGAGAGAGAACCTCATGGAGCTCGCCGACGTGGAGGGATTCAGGTTGGATTTCCTCCGCGCCCACGGCTTCGAGGTCGAGGGCGTCGATTACGCGGCCGAAGTCTCGCCGCAGGGAGTCCTCCTTCGGAACTCGCCGACTTCGGTGAAGAAGCTCGCGACCGGGGCCCCCTTCGTGGGCGGGAGCTTCGCTCCATGCGCCTGGGACGATGCCTCATCGGTTCCGGGCAGCCAGGACTGAATCGAGCCTTCGTTGAATATACTCCTCCTCGAGGCCGATGAGGTCGACGCGAGGCTGCCGAGGCGGGACCGGCGCTGGTCCCACGTGAAGAAGATCCTCAAGAAACTGCCGGGCGACAGGCTTGAGGCGGGAATCGCCGACGGCCCTCTCGGCGAGGCCATCATCCGCGAGCTCGACTCCACGGGGATCGTCCTCGGCTTCGAGCCCTTGGGAGATGCCCCTCCTTTGGCGCCGATTCGGCTCATACTCGGATTTCCCAGGCCTATCCAAGCGGCCAGAATACTCAGAGACCTCACCACGCTCGGCGTTTCCGAAATACTCCTCACCGGCACCGATCTCGGCGAGCGCTCCTATGCCCAGAGCAGATTCTTCCGGGACGGCGATTTTCGCGGACATCTCATCGAGGGGGCCGAGCAGGCAGGGAACCCCCGCCTCCCGCGGGTATCTATCTATAGAGACCTCGAGCGCTGCCTGGAGACCTTGGCCGAGGAAGGCCCGAGTCCAGGCCAAGGCGAACGGATACTACTCCATCCCTACGGAGATCCGGAGCCTATGGGCGGCGCCCGCTTTCGGTCGCCGGTCACCCTAGCCGTCGGCAGCGAGCGGGGCTGGTCCGAGCCAGAATTGGAAGCCCTCCTCCATGCCGGATTCTCGGCAAAGGGCCTGGGCGGTCGCATCCTGAAAACGGAGACTGCCGCCCTGGCGTCCTGCGTTCTCGCCTTGGCCGGCCTCGGTCTTATTTAGGTCTTCGGGCTCGGAAACTACGTCCTGATTCGATACCTACGTTTCCGTCGATAAATAACTCGAAACTTCGATCAATATCGATTATCCATCTTGACGATTATCCGATCCAGCTTTTAGACTCGCCCCCATACCCATAGATCGGAGTGGGGTGTTCCCTGGTGCGCCTGTCCCGCTTATCGGGCGGGGCTTAGTCGCAATAATCCGCAGAAGGAAGAATCGGAGGTAGTGCAGATGAAAAAGCGAAGTCTTTTCGTCCTGGCCGTCGTCGCGGCGCTCAGCATGCTCCTGGGAGCGTGCGGCGGCTCGCAGTCCAAGATTATCAAGATCGCCACTCAAAGCCCCCTATCGGGAGGCATGTCGGCGGTCGGCACCGACATCAAGAACGGCGCCCAGCTCGCCATCGAGCAGCTCTCGGGTCCCCTCGTCAAGCTCGGCTTCAAGGTCCAGCTCGCCCCCTTCGACGACCAGGGCAACCCAGACACCGGCGTCGCGAACGCCAAGAATATCGTGGCCGATCCCAGCGTGCTCGCGGTCGTCGGCCACTACAACTCCGGCGTCCAGATCCCTTCCTCGGAAGAGTACCACAACGCCGGCCTCGTCAACGTCTCTCCCGCGAACACCAACCCGAAAGTCACTGATCGCGGCTACGCCGAAGTCGACCGCATCTGCGGTCGCGACGACGTCCAGGGCGCGGTCGGCGCCCAGTTCGCCTCCTCCCAGGGAGTGAAGAGCGCCTACGTCCTTCACGACAAGACGGCCTACGGCCAGGGCATCGCGGAGTATTTCCAGCGCGAGGCCACCAAGCTCGGCATTAAGGTAGTCGGATTCGAGGGCACCGAGGAAAAGGCCAACTTCGATCCCATCCTCACGCCCATTCTCGCATCCAAGCCCCAAGCCATCTACTTCGGCGGCATGTTCGATCAATCGTCCGTGCTCTTCAAGCAGGCCCGACAGAAGGGCTTCAAGGGAATGTTCCTCTCCGACGACGGCTTCGACTCTTCCGACGCCGCCAAGATCGGCGGCGATGCCCTGCTCCAGGGCTCCGGCACCGACTATTCGACGGTCTCCGGGCCCGCGAGCGTCTATCCGGGAACCGCTAAATTCATCGCGGACTTCAAGGCCAAGTTCAATTCCGAGCCCCAGCCCTTCGCGGCCCAGTCCTATGACTGCGCGGCTATCGCCCTCAAGGCGATCGAGAACGCCGCCGTCGCCGCCGGTAACAAGCTTCCCACCAGGGCGGCCGTCACCGCAGCGGTACGAGCGCTCAAGGACTTCCCGGGCATCACCGGCACGATCGACTTCAACGGCAAGGGCGACCTGACCACGGCCAAGTATTTCATCATCAAGGTCACGTCCAACGATCCCGCCCAGTGGTCGTCGAATAAGATCGTTCAGACCTTGGACATCGCTCCGCCGCAGTGAGTCCGATGAGTCGATAACGAGATCACGGAGAAGAAGGGGGCAGGGATACGGGAAGGCCGAAGCATCCCATTTCGCCTCTGCTCTTCTCCGTGATCTCTTCGTCTTTTCCGTGATCGACGCTTCGCCGGGCCTCGGCTTCGCCGCGAGATTACTTTCTTATTCTTCGGAGGCTTCATGAGCAGACCCCTGGGTTTCCGGACCCTGCGGGAGATAGTACTGCCCCTGGGCAGGATGGCGGTTTTCGTCGTCGGCGCCGGAGCCGTCTTCTCGGCCCTGATGTTCGTCCTCGCCCTCCTCTGCCGGGGCTCGGGGGCGGATAAGCTCCTACTCAGCACGCAGGGCGTCGACATCGTCGCCTATACCCTCGTCAATCTTCCTCAGGTCCTCATCGACGGGGTCACGCTCGGCTTCGTCTACGCCGCCATAGCCCTCGGCTATACGATGGTCTACGGCGTCCTCGAGTTCATCAACTTCGCCCATTCCGAGATCTTCGCGATAGGCGCCTTCGCAGGGGTCGAGTTCCTGATCGCGATGGACAAGCTCGGTGTCCTCCAGACCGCCGGGCCCATGGGATCCTACCTCTACCTGACCATGGCCCTCGTCATATCGATGGCCGCGGCCGGCGGCATAGCCATGCTGATAGAGCGGACAGCCTACAGGCCCCTGCGCGACGCGCCCCGCCTCGTGCCCCTCATCTCGGCCATCGGCGTCTCCTTCGCGCTGCAGGATATAATCCGACTCGTCGAAAGCTTGACGACCGGGCAGTTCTATCGGGTCATGCCGACCTTCGGCAACTTCGACGCGCGGGTTCCGCTGTTCAGCTTCCGGACCGGTCAGAGCTCGACGCTGGTCGATATACAGATAAAGTCCATCGTCGTCATCGGGGCCGCCGTCCTCATGCTGGTGCTCCTCAATTTCATCGTCAACGCGACCAGGATAGGCAAGGCCATCCGATCCGTCGCCCAGGACCGCAACACGGCAGCCCTCATGGGCATCGGGGTCAACGCGATAATATCATTCACCTTCCTGCTCGGCGGAGCCCTCGGCGGCGCGGCCGGCCTCCTCTACGCCCTCAAGTTCACGAGAATCGATCCCTTCGTCGGCTTCATGCCCGGCATAAAAGCCTTCACCGCGGCGGTCCTGGGCGGAATCGGGAACTTGACCGGCGCCCTGCTCGGGGGCATCATCCTCGGCATGCTCGAGAGCTTCGCCGGCGCCTACCTCGGGACCTTCACGATGGGCGCCTTCGGCTCGGAGTACAAAGACATCATCGCCTTCCTGGTGTTGATCGTCTTCATCATCTTCCGCCCATCGGGCCTGCTCGGCGAGCAGGTCTCGCAGAAGGCTTAGGGGGCGCAGATGAAATTGAACGTTCGCAGATCGGCCCGTTCCCTGGTTAAGTTCCTGAACGAGGGCAGGAACCCCTATATCGTCTCCTCGGCCCTCCTCGCCATCGGAACGGTCCTCGTCTACGTGAGCCCCCGGTCCATCCCGGCCTTCCTCCTCTTCGCCGTCGCGGCCAGCCTGGCCTACTTCCTGGACATGAAAAAGTGGGTAAAGCTCGGCCTCGCGGTCTTGATCGCCGTGGTAATCGTTCCCATACTCGGCGCGCGCAACATCTTTTATCTCGAAGTCATCTTCCAGATAGCCGTCTTTGCCGCCCTCGCCCTCGGGCTCAACATCGTCGTAGGCTTCTCGGGCCTCCTCAACTTCGGCTACATGGCCTTCTACGCCGTCGGCGCCTACCTTTGGGGCTTTTTCGGCTCGCAGCAACCCTACCTGCTCCAGGCGATACCGGGTACCGCCCCTCCAGGCACCCGCTTCTTCCTGGCGCCGGACTGGTTCTATCTCTTCATATTCCTCGGCGTAATCGTAGCGGCGATCGTCGGCCTCGTTATGGGACTGCCGGTGCTGCGGGTCCGCGGAGACTACCTGGCCATAATAACCCTCGGCTGCGGGGAGATCATCCGCCAGCTCGCGAACAACCTCGACAAGCCCGTTAACCTTACGAACGGTCCCCAGGGCATCACCCCTATACAGAGGCCGACTCTACCCAAGGAGCTGCTCGCCTTCTTCAATAGGCTATTCGAGCCCCTGGTCGGGCACGAGGTCACGGGCAGCCAATTCTACGACATCATGTTCTACCTCATCGCCGTGATAGTCGTCGTGGTCGTAATCGTCGTGACGGCCAGGCTGGAGGACTCCAAAATCGGGAGGGCATGGGCAGCCATCCGAGAGGACGAGCTGGCCGCGACGGCCATGGGGATCCCCGCCAACAGACTCAAGCTAGGGGCCTTCGCGGTCGGCGCCTCCTTCGCCGGGGCGATGGGCGTCCTATTCGCCGCGAGCCGTACCTTCGTGAGCCCGGAGTCCTTCACCTTCCTCCAGTCGGTGGGCGTGCTCACGATGGTCATCCTCGGCGGCATAGGCAGCATTTCGGGGGTCATCATCGGCGCCGCCGTCGTCACCATCCTCAACCTGCAGGTATTGCAGAGCTTCTCGCTCTTTCTCGCCCAACTCAGGCAGAGCGACGCGGTGATCCCCCTGATCAACTTCCATTGGAAGGACCTTTCCAACCAGATCGACCCGTCGAAGTACCAACGCCTGCTCTTCGGCATCATTCTCATCCTGATGATGATCTATAGGCCCGCCGGCATACTTCCCGCGGCCAGGCGAAAGCGCGAGCTCAAGGCGGGCTCTGAAGGTATCGCCGCGGACGAGGATGCGGATGCGCCGGAAGACGCGTCCGCCGTCGGCGCGACGAGGTCCCGCCATGAGTAAGGCGGCCCTGATCCTCGAGACCAAGGACGTCGTCAAGCGCTTCGGCGGCCTGACGGCTGTCAACAAGATGAGCTTCACGATGGAAGCCGGCCGCATCTACTCCATCATCGGGCCCAACGGAGCCGGCAAGACCACTTTCTTCAACGCCCTCTCGGGGCTCAACAAACCCGAGGAAGGGACGATATTCTTCGAAGGCAAGCGGGTGGACGGCCTCGTACCCGAGAAGATCACAGCCCTCCACATGGCGCGGACCTTCCAGAACATCCGGCTCTTCGGCGGAATGACAGTCGTGGAGAATATTATGGTCGGGGCCTACACGAGGCTCCGTCAGGGCGCCATTCAAACCGTCCTCCGGACGAGGGCCTTCAAGGCCGAGGAGGCGCGCGCCGAAGCCAGGGCCGAGGAGCTCATGGAATACGTCGGCATCGCCGGGGTGGGCAACGAGCTCGCGGGGAGCCTGCCCTACGGGGCGCAGCGCCGAATCGAGATCGCGCGTGCCCTCGCTTCGGAGCCGCGGCTCCTCCTCCTCGACGAGCCGACCGCGGGGATGAACCCCGCCGAGACCGAAGACGCGACGGCCCTCTTCCGGAAGCTGCGCGACGATCTCGGGATTACGATACTGCTCATCGAGCACGACATGAGGGTAGTGATGAACATCTCCGAAAGGATCAGCGTGATGGACTACGGAGAGAAGATAGCCGAGGGCGAGCCCCGCGATATCGCCTCCAACGCGCGGGTGATCGAGGCCTACCTCGGTCGCGGGGCGGCGAGCGTAGCCACGGAGACCGCGGGAGACGCGCCATGAGCCTCCTCGAGCTCGAGAACGTCAATTCGTATTACGGCAAGATCCACGCCCTCAAGGGGGTCTCCCTCACCGTCGAGGAAGGGGAGATAGTCACCCTCATCGGCGCCAACGGGGCCGGCAAGACCACGACTCTCCGCTCGATCTCGGGGCTCCTCCATCCCAAGGCCGGCTCCGTGCGGCTCATGGGCAAGGACATCACCAGGATGCCCCCCAATGCCGTGCACAAGGAGGGGCTCGGCCTCGTGCCCGAGGGACGGGGCATCTTCCCCCGACTCACCGTCCTCGAAAACCTCGAGATGGGCGCCTACATCGTCAGGGACAAGGACGAGATCGACCGCGGCATCGAGTACGCCTTCACGCTCTTTCCCAGGCTCAAGGAGCGCTCTTCGCAGAAGGGAGGCACGCTTTCGGGCGGGCGAGCAGCAGATGCTCGCGACGGCGCGGGGACTCATGTCCAATCCCAAGATCCTGCTCATGGACGAGCCGTCCATGGGTCTCGCGCCTGTCCTCGTCGACCAGATATTCGACGTCATCAAGGAGCTCAACTCGAGGGGCACGACCATCCTCCTCGTCGAGCAGAACGCGCTCATGGCCCTCGGCATCGCCCATCGCGCCTACGTCCTGCAGACGGGCAAGATCGTCCTCTCGGGCAAGGCGCGGGATGTCGCCCGCGACGAGAACGTGAAGAAGGCGTACCTGGGGATCTGAGTTCGCTGACTGTATCTGCCGTTCGACATTCATACCTACTACCCTTGGTGGGTCCTGGCAACGGTGTTTATGGCATTCAACCGTTCCGGCTGCCTCGCTTCCCGGAAGGTTCGGATGCCGCGATCGAGAAAGGCGCGGAAAACCACTGGGCATGGATCATGGCCTCCACCTCTCCTTGTCGAGGCAGCGCTCAGGGTTTGCGCAGGAGAGTCCCCGTGGCGAACGTCGCCAGGAAGATCAGGGTGAAGGGAATCCAGGTGCCGATCACGCTGGCGAACATGGCGAAGCTCTTCTGGACGAGGAGAGCGACGACAAAGACGTCCAGGATGATCGCGAAGGCCGTGAACAATGCGGCGGTCTGGATGGGCGCGGTATAGCGGAAGAATCGGAAATAGGATAGGGAGACAAGGAAGAAAATCACCGGCACTCCGATCGCGTGGATGATCAGCGTGTTCTCCATGGTCGTTATCCTGCTGCCGACCGCAATGATCGCTGCACACAGGCTCCAGCCCACAAGGCCATGGGCCGCCAGTATCGCTATCCTGCCGATGCTCATCGTCGCCTCCCTATTTCAGCACTAGTCGGATATCCCGCATGTCGCCGGTCAAGTCGAACGACACGTTCTTGAAAACGGGCTTGAAGCTCGGCCGAACCCGGTACATGTCCCATGGTTCGGTCGGTCCGAACAGCCCCATGCCGAGCTTCCCGTCGCGGTTGACGTCCTGGAAAGCCGAGATCGCGTAGCTCCCCTTTGGGACAGCATCAAAATTGAAGGGCACGGATTTCTTCCCGCTTTTACCTGAAACCGTTTCGATCTTCAGGATGAATGGAGAGAGCGAATCCTTACCCGAGACGTCCCGCTCGAATTGGGCCTTATCGAGAAGCTTGACGTAGAGTGGGCCCGCATTTTCATAGGTGATTGTGCCGCCTATCGAAAAACCGGCGCCTTCGGGCCAGACGGCGGGACCGGCAGTTAAGAATAGAAGCAACGACAGCCCAAAGCAGACCCGACTGATGATTGCGCGCAACAGGGCCTCCCTCATTTTTTCACCGAGCCGCCCATCACCGGCCCCAGATAGTCCTTGATGAAAGCGCCAACATCATCGGCCTTCATCAGGGAAAAACAGAGCACCACATCCTCCCTCGACCAGCTGATCAAGGCTAATTTGTCTCCAGCCTTGATTTTAGCCTTGTCACGGACGTCTTTCGGGAGGATCATCTGCCCCCGCTCGTCGACTGAAAGGAGGGCTTCGATTTGACAACGGCTCTCCTGGCAGCACGAGGGCACATCGGGAATATCGGGATTACAATCAGTTGAATCATCACAATCCTGTTCCATCAGCCAACCCCTTTATTACTGAATTATCAGTAACGATTGATATAATACTACATAGAATGTAAAATTCAAGGGGTTAATGGAGCGATTTGGAAGGAGGAGCACGGGAGGAAGCCATTATTTAAGGTTTCCCTCTCGCTCGATTTCGGACATGTGGAAGAAAAACGGCCGACTAAGGCGTCATCCCGCCCTCGTCGGCCGTTCGAGCATAAGTGCGAATCAGATGACCGGCAGCTTCTTGAGCGCCTCCTTGATCTTCTCCTCGGGATGGACGTGGTTCTCGAGCTTGCCCGACAGGAAGTCGTCGTAGGCTCCCATATCGAGCATCCCGTGCCCGCTCAGGATGAAGGAAATGACCTTCGGTTCCTTGTCGGCCTTGGCCTTGAGCGCTTCGTCGACGACGCTCTTCACTGCATGGGCGGTCTCCGGGGCGACGACGATGCCTTCGGTCCTTGCGAAGAGCTGGGCGGCCTCGAACACTTCGAGCTGATTGTAAGCGACGGCCTCGATGACGTTCTTCTTCTTGAGCATGCTCACGATGGGGGAGTCGCCGTGGTAGCGCAGTCCGCCCGCGTGTATGCCCGAGGGGATGAAGTCGTGGCCGAGGGTATACATCTCGGCGATGGGGCCGAACTTCGCCTCGTCGCCGTAGTCGAAGGCGAAGATACCCTTGGTGAGGGTCGGACAGGCCGCGGGCTCTACGGCCACGATCCTGCAATCGCGCTTGCCCTGGATCTTTTCCTTGGCGAAGGGGATCACGAAGCCCCCGAAGTTGCTCCCTCCCCCGACGCAGCCGATAAGGACGTCGGGCTTCTCGCCCAGGAGCTCGAACTGTTTGAGGGTCTCCTCCCCGATCACCGTCTGGTGGAGAAGGACATGGTTGAGGACCGAGCCGAGCGCGTAGTGGCTGTCGCGCTCCTTGCGGGTCGCCACTTCCTCGACCGCCTCGCTGATCGCGATGCCGAGACTGCCGGGATGGTTCGGATTATCCTTGAGCAAGCCGCGGCCCGTGTTGGTCTGGTCGCTCGGGGAAGGGACGACGGTCGCGCCCCAGGTCTTCATCAGGATGGCGCGGTAAGGCTTCTGGCTGTAGGAAACCCGCACCATATAGACTTTGACCTCCATGTCGCCCAGCAGAGTCCCCGCCAGGGCCAGGGCGGAACCCCACTGGCCGGCTCCCGTCTCGGTCACGAGACGATGTACGCCTTCCTGCTTGTTGTAGTAGGCCTGCGCGATCGCCGTATTCGCCTTATGGCTGCCGGCCGGCGAGACGCTTTCGTTCTTGTAATAGATGCGGGCCGGAGTGCCGAGGGCCTTCTCGAGTCGACGCGCCCGTACGAGGGGAGTAGGGCGGTAGATCCGATACAGCTCGCGGACCGCGTCCGGGATCTCGACAAACTCTTCGCTCGAGAACTCCTGCTTGATGAGCTCCATCGGGAAGAGCACGCTAAGCTCGGCCGGCGTCGCCGGCTTCATGGTCTGCGGACTCAAGTACGGCTTTATCGGTTCGGGAAGGAAGGGGAGGAGATTGCACCATTTCTGGGGTAGCTCTTTTTCGGATAGGAAGACCTTCGTTTCGTCGCTCATCGTTGCCTCCTAGGTTTAGTTACTATTTATAGCAACATAAGACGATATCCTGTCAAGCCCAATCGGCAAGGGCTAAAGAGACCTAGCGCTTCTTCGAGGCTTCGCCGGGTTACGGCATCGGGAGACTCGCTCCGATTATAGGCGCAAGAGGCGCTTGAGCTCCGCCGACCATCGCGCGAAGCTTGCGCAGGCCTCGCGGATGGGTCCCGGAGTCGACATGTCCACGCCCGCGACCTTGAGGGACTCTATGGGGAAGCGCGAGCCGCCCGAGCGCAGGAAGGCGAAATAGTCCGCACGCGCACTCTCTTCCCCTCCCAGGACGCGCTCCGAAAGGGCGATGCTGGCCGAGATGCCCGTGGCGTACTTGTAGACGTAGAAGGCGTTGTAGAAGTGCGGGATGCGCAGGCACTCGAGGTCGCTGAAGTCTTCGAGGCGCATGGCGGGACCGAAGTACTTCTCGAGGAGCTTTCGGTACTCCGAGCGCAAGGCATCGACGGTGAGAGGCTCGTCGGCCTCGACCATCTCGTGGCTGCGGCTCTCGAACTCGGCGAACATCGTCTGCCTGAAGAGGGTCCCGACCAGGTCGTCGAGCTTGGCGCTCACGAGCGAGGCCCTCGCCTCGTCCCCCTCGGCATGGTCGTAGAGATGGCGGAAAAGGAGCTGCTCGTTGAAGGTGCTCGCCACCTCGGCCTCGAAGATCGAATAGTTGTAAGAGAGGAAGGGGTTCGATTTGCCCGAGTAGTACGAGTGCATCGAGTGCCCCGCCTCGTGCGCGAGGGTGAAGACGTCGTGGAGGACTTCTGCCTTATAGTTTAGCAGGATGTAGGGCTCGCCCGAGAAGGAACCCGCCGAAAAGGCCCCGGAGCTCTTGCCCTTGTTCTCGTAGCGGTCGACCCAGCGACCCTCGACCCCCGTGCGCATGGCGGCGACGTAGTCCTCTCCGAGAGGGGAAAGGGAAGAGCATACCAAATCCACCGCCTCGACATAGCTGTGCCGAGCCTTGGCCTCGGGGGCGAGCGGCACGTAGACGTCATAGTGGCGAAGCTCGTCCAATTTGAGGGCGGCCTTTCGCAGCTCGTAGTACTCATGGAGGATGGGGAGATTCTCGGCGATCGTCCCGACGAGATTGTCGTAGACGCTCCCGCTCACGTCGTCGGGGAAAAGCGCCGCCGCCCGCGCCGAGGGGAAGCTCCTGACGATGGCGCCGAACTTGTCCAGCTTGACCGAACCCGAGTAGAGGGCTGCCAGGGCATTCTTGTGGTCCCCGTAGGCCTTGTAGAACTGGAAATATGCCCGCCTCCGAAGATCGCGGTCGGGACTGCGCAGGAAGAACTGATAGCTCGACTGCGTCAGGGGTCTCGGGCCCTCGGGAGTCTCGATCGTGCCGAAATCCAGGTCGACATTGGTCAGGACGGAGAAAACGTCCCGCGCGACGCCCGCGGATTCCGCCTGGAGGGCAAGGAGCCTCTCCTCCTTTTCGGAGAGGATATGGGGCTTGAAGCGGAGGAACTTCCGGAGGAAGACCTCGTACTCGGCGAAGCGCGGGTCCTTCAGGCAAAGGTCCATGAAGGCATCCGGCAGGGCCTGGAACTCGGGCACGAACCAGGCCCACGCGGCCTTGGCTCTCGTGGAGGCGGCTTCATAACGCGAATAACGCCCTCGCGAGGCGTCGTCGCCTTCGTCCTCGCTCTGTCTGAGACTGGCATAGTAGGCCAGTCTCTCGTCGAGGATTCCGAAATCGCGATAGAATTCGAGGGCGGCGATGAAAGCCTCGCGCGAGGACACCAAGGTACCCTTGAGAGCCGCTATCCTGGGCGTCATGGAGTCGTAAGCCTTGAGACCCTGTTCCCAGGAGGCCTCGTCCTCGAAAAGGCTCGAGAGATCCCATCGATCGGAGACGGGGACTTCGGACCTTTGGGGTACGGCGGCGGCATCAATCATATCGATCTCCTTCCGGGACGAGCGCGGCGCTAGTATAAGAAAGGTTCGGGCAACGTGGCAAGCTCGGAAAGGATCGCGTCGAGCAGGGAGGACATGAGCTCGAAAGACGATTCTTCCGCCAATTCGGGAGAGTCCGCCTCCGTATGGAGGATGTCCCAGAGAGGCGGCCGCTTCCCCTCGGCCAGCATCGCGGCCTCGGCCTCCGGGAGGAGGCTGATAGCGAGGGCGGGAAGGCCGCCCAAG
>CAVZVX010000160.1:0-7896 GCA_963778775.1 uncultured Spirochaetota bacterium
TGCGGAACACGTGCCTTCGGAGGATGCTCCTCTCCGCGAGACCCTTTGCGCGGGCCGTCATCACGTACTGCTTGTGGATCTCGTCGAGGAAGGAATTCTTCGTGAGCATGGTCAGCGTCGCGAAGCCGCCGATCGACTCGGCGATCACGGGCAGGCAGATGTGCCAGAGGTAGTCGCCGATCTTGGCGAGCAGCCCCAGGGAGGCGAAGTCTGAGGACACGAGGCCGCGAAGGGGGAAGATCTTGAGATAGGAGCCCCCGGCGAGGAAGATGATGAGGATGATGGCGAAGAGAAAGGTGGGTATGGTATTGCCCAGGACTATGGTCGAGCTCGTCCAGACGTCGAAGCGGCTCCCGTGCCGAACCGCCTTGCGGATGCCCAGGGGTATGGACACGAGGTAGATGATGAGGGTGCTCCATAGGCCGAGGGAGATCGAGACCGGCAGGCGCTCCGCCACGAGGCCCAGCACGCTCTTGCCCTTGAACAGGCTGTCGCCGAGATCGAAGGTCAGGTAGCGCCTCAGCATGTCGAGGTAGCGGACGAGGAGGGGCTTGTCGAAGCCGTAGCGCTGCCTGATCGCCGCGACGACCTCGGGGTCGAGGCCGCGGGAGCCGCGGTAGGGGGAGAGGTTCTTCCTCGCGCCCGTCTCCGTCCCGCTCGAAGCGGAGCCCGCCTCGTTGCGGCCCGCCCCCGAAATGCGCTCCATCGCGCCCGTCGGGCCCATGCCGCTCATCTGGGCGATGGCCTGGTCCACCGGCCCGCCCGGGGCGATCTGCACGATGAAGAAATTCACCGTGATGATGGCCCAGATCGTGGGGACGATCAGGATGAGACGCCGTAGCACGTAGCGCGACATCGTCCGATCACTTCCGGGGGAGCTTGGCTTCTTTGTCCGGGTCGATCCACCAGGAGTCGAGGCCGAGGTCGTACTTGGGCCTTAGCTGCGGCCGCGCGAACTTGTTCCAATAGGCGATGCGGAACTCGCTCAGGTTCCACATGGGCACGACGTAGAAGTTCCACGTGAGGACGCGGTCGAGGGCCCGGCCCCAGGCGAGGAGGGCCTTCTCGTCGGCCTGATGGGCGGCGATGCCGTCGATGAGGTAGTCGACGGCGGGATCCTGCACGCCGGCCGTGTTGAAGGTCGAGTCGATGTAGTCGGAGCGCCAGATCTGCTTGAGGTCCAGGCTCGGATAGGCGTTGGCGTCGTAGCCGCGATCGATCATGTCGTAATCGCGATTGCGCATGCGATTGACGTACTGGGTGACATCCACCTGTCGTATCGTCATCGCGATGCCCATCCTCTCGAGGTTCCTCTGGATGGGGGCCGCCACTCTCCCCATCGAGGGGCTGTAGATGAGGAGCTCGAAGCTCATGGCCTGGCCCGTCTTCACGTCGGTCAGCTTCCCGTCCCTGACCTCCCAGCCCGCCTCCTTGAAAAGCGCCAAGGCCTCGCGGATCTGGTCGCGGATATTGCCCGTGCCGTCGGTTACGGGAGGCCTGTATTCCTCGGTTAAGACCTCGGGGGGGATCTTGCTCCGGATCGGCTCGAGGATCTTGAGCTCCTCGGCGCCGGGCAAGCCCCTGGCCTCGTAGTCGGTGTTCGTGAAATAGCTCCGCGTGCGCCTGTATTGGCCATAGAAGAAGTTCCTGTTGAGCCACTCGAAGTCGAGGGCGTAGCCGATGGCCTCCCGCACCCGCCTATCCTTGAATATGGGCCGCTGGACGTTGAAGACGAAGGACTGCATGCCCTGGGGTATCTGATGGGGAAGCTCCTCCTTGACGATGTAGCCGGCGTCGAAGGGATGGCCCTTGTACATCGTCGCCCAGTTCTTGGCGATGTTCTCCTCGTAGAAGTCGTATTCCCCCGCCTTGAAGGCCTCGAAGGCGACGGTCTCGTCCCGGTAGTAGTCGTACCTGAAGGAGTCGAAGTTGTGTTGGCCCTTGTTTACCGGCAGCTCCGCCGCCCAATAGTCCGGCAGCCTCTGGTAGACCAGGTATTGGCCCATCTTGAAGTCCTTCACGGTGTAGGCTCCCGTGCCTACCGGGACTTCGGTAAGCGGATCCGAGAGTTTGTGCTTGGACCAGTAGGACTCGGGAAGGATGCTGAGGGATGCGAGGGAGAGGAGGAGGGCCTTGTCTCCTTTCTTGAGCGTGAACTTGACCCTAAGGGGGTCGAGGGCGCGGGCCGTGACGCCGGCATTGTATTGTCTGAACTGCGGAACGCCCTCGGCCATGAACTTGCCGAAGGTGAAGACCACGTCCTCGGACGTGATCGGCGAACCGTCCTGGGCCCTGGCTTTGGGATTTATATCGAAGACGATCCACGAATAGTCGTCGGGATACTCGACCTTCTCGGCGATGAGGCCGTAGCAGACGCCGATCTCGTCTTCCGACGCGGCCATGAGAGGATCGAAGAGGAGGCCCTCGCTGCCTTGAGCGGCGACGCCCCGGTCGGCGAAGGGATTGAAGTCGTCGTAGGTCCCGATGGCCGATTGGCGGAGGGCGCCGCCCTTGGGCGCGTCGGGATTCACGTAATCGAAGTGCGCGAAGCCGGCCGGGTACTTAGGGTCCCCGTGAAGGCTGAACGCATGGGAGACCGTCACCCCGGGCGCTGCCGAGACGACGGCTCCGAGAGCGAGAGCGGCGATCGCGAGCATGCCCTTCCTCATCCTGCCTCCGTGGTATCCGCGAGCATCGCAGTGAAAATAGAGCCTATATGTTGCAGAGGTCAATACTGCGCCGATATACTCGGGACCATGTCGAAGATCCGGTCGGTTTGCGTCTTCTGCGGCTCGAGCAACGGGAAGCGTCCCGAATATCCGGCCGCGGCCGAGGCCCTGGGCGCGGCCGTCGCCCGTCGCGGACTGAGGCTCGTGTACGGCGGCGGCGACGTCGGCTCGATGGGCGTCCTCGCGAGAGCGGCCCTCGCGGCGGGCGGCGCGGTGATGGGCGTCATCCCCCGCAAGCTCTACGAGATAGTCGACCACGTCGAGCTTACCGAGCTCGTCGTGGCCGAGGACATGCACGATCGCAAGGCCAGGATGTACGATTCCTCGGATGCCTTCATCGCCATGCCCGGCGGCATCGGAACGCTGGACGAGCTCTTCGAGGCCTGGACCTGGCGCGGGATCGGCTACCACGAAAAGCCCATCGGCATCCTAGACGCGGCCGGCTATTACGCTCCGCTCCTCGCCTTCCTGGGCGAGATGGTCGACGAAGGATTCCTGGGACGGGAGCAGCTCGACGATCTCGTCGTGGATACGGATCCGCAATCCCTCCTCGACCGCCTGGAGGCCAAGGAGCCGCTCAAGGTCTTCAAGCGCCCCGAGAGGTCGAGGAGGCACGGAGCGGGCTGATGCTTCCGGCCGATCCGGCGTATACTTCTTCCCATGTCCTCGAAGAAAAAGCGCGCTCCGCGCATACCTCCCGGGGCCCCCGGCCATCCTCGCGGCGAGGCCGATGAGAAGCGGCCTCGCGCGCCGAGACCCGAGCGAAGGAAGCGCGAGGCGGCGAAACTCCGGCCCGACCTCGCGGGATCGGTCGCGAAGACGCCGAGCAGGGCTTCCGCGCGCCTCCTTTACGAGGACGAGTCGATACTGGCCTTCGACAAGCCGGTCGGCCTTCCCGTCATAGCGCCCGAAGGCTCGCGCGCGCGCTGCCTCCTCGACATCGCCACCGAGGAGGTCGCGAGGAAGAAGCCCAAGGGCAGGGCGGCGGTCGTGCATCGCATCGACCGCGACAGCTCGGGCGTCGTGGTCTTCGCCGCCGACGGAAAGACCAAGAAGCTCCTCATGGAGGGATGGGACGAGCTGGTGACCAAGCGGCTCTATGTGGCCCTAGTTGCGGGTTCGATGGCGGAGGGATCGGGAGTCTTCGACTCTTGGCTGAAGGAGAACAAGGCCGGCGAGGTATATCGGGCCGAGCCCGAGGAGCGGGGCGCGAAGCGCGCGGTGACCCGCTGGCGCGTCCTCGAGGAGGGCTCGGGACTGAGCCTCCTCGAGCTCGAGCTGGAGACCGGGCGCAAACACCAGATCCGCGTCCAGCTCGCGGACTCCGGGCACCCTATAGTGGGCGACCTGCGGTATGGCGGAGGCGCTCGCCGAGGCCATGGCGCGCGAGGCGACGGCGCCGCGATCGACCTGGGACGCCTCTGTCTCCACGCCCGCATGATCGAACTGAAGCTTCCCGGACGCGAGGTCCTTCGGATCGAGAGCCCGGCCCCGCGCGAATTCGCATCCGCCGTCGCGAAGCCCCGGCCATCGCCCAAAGCTAATGCCCGGCATGGCGATGCTTCCGCTTCTCGGTTCGCAGCTCGAAGCGGCGCCCGTCCGAAGCGCGACGTTCCTCGCGGGAAACCGCCGCCCCCTCGGCCTATTTAGCCGGAGGCATGGTCGCCGGTACCCACTTCGCGAAGGCATCCAGGTGGGCCCAGTAGCCGAGGAAGGCGAAGAGGGTCCAGATCGCCGCGGCGCCGAACAGGGCTATGGTAGCGAGGATAAGGACGACCTTGAACCGGCGCAGATAGTATACGGGCAAGGATAGTACGCCCATCAGGCCCGTGAGAACGAAGCCTATCGTAGCGACCAAAGGCTCGCTCGTCATCTTGAGGGTGTACATCCTGATCCCCAATACTATTGAGGCTGCTCCCGCGAAGGTCGCGTAAATCCCGAGGGAAAGCAGCTCCCAATCGCTCAGCACGGCTATGGCTCCGCCGAGCATGAGTACACCGTAGAGAACCGACATTTCCCCGAAGGGAATATTGTAGCTGCTGATGATCGGCCAGGTGAATATTTCGTGTAGTCCCGTGACGAGGGCCACGAAGCCGCTAACGAGAAGACCGGGTGCGAGCTTCTTTCGGTCGCCGTTCAGGTATTTCAGCGCGAACAGCGCCAGGATAGCGAGCCCGGCCGCCATATTGATCAGCATGAGGGTCAAGTAATCGATGAACATCACGAGCCTCCTCGAGCTAGATAGGAGAAGTATAGTCGCTGGAAGCGATGGGCGCAAACTTGTAAAAAAGCCGCTCCCATCCCGACGGGGGACAGGAGCGGCCGATCCGCGACAACAGGCTAGGCCTGCGTATCTACGACAGTTCCCGCGTAGGACGGAAGAGGGGCCTGCGAGCCGGAACCGGCCTTGGCGGCAACGGCTTTGACCGTCGCCTCAGCGGCCTCGTTGTCCGGGACGCGCTCCGCCGCTTCGCTCTCTTGAACCTGCGCCGCCTGCGGAAAAGCGACCGCTCGGCTTCCGATCGAAGCTATATCCATGGCTAGCCTCCTTGGGCGCAAATATAGTTCCGGACGAGGCCGAAGTCAAACCGCCCCGCCTCGAGGCGGCTCTGCCCGAGCCGGTGCTCGCGCTCCTGCTCTCGGAGCGCCCCTCGGGTCGACGGCCGGTCCTGGCCCGCGGGTCGACATAGCGGTCGCGTCGGACGAGACCGGGATCGGCGCGCGCGGCGGCAGCTTCCGCGATCGTCGCCTTTCTGCCTTCTTCCGCGGCCCTTTCGAAAAGGGGGCCGGTGGCCAAGGGCACGCTGGTCCTCAGGAGCTTCTCGATCGCCTTGAGCAGGGGCTTCTCCTCCCGATCGCAGAGCGCGATCGCGCAGCCGCTCGCGCCGGCGCGAGCGGTGCGGCCGATGCGGTGGACGTAGGTCTCGGGCACCTCGGGAAGCTCGTAGTTGTATACGTGGCTGATGCCGTCTACGTCGATGCCGCGGGCGGCGAGGTCGGTCGCCACGAGGACGCGCAGGCTGCCGGCTCGGAAGCCGTCCATCGTCCGGGTCCTGTTGTTCTGGCTCTTGTTCGCGTGGATCGCCTCGGCGGCTATGCCGCCGGCGGTCAGGGAGCGCGCGAGTCTGTCGGCGCCGTGCTTGGTGCGCGTGAACACTATCGCGCGCTCGTCGCCCTGGGCGTTGATGAGGGCGGCCAGGAAGGCGCGCTTCTCGGCTTTCTCGACGAAGGCGACTTTCTGCTCGATGAGGTCGACCGTCGGCTTCTCGGGCGTCACCGAGACCCGGACGGGATCGCGGAGGATGGAATTGGCCAGGCCGGAGATGTCGCTCGGCATGGTGGCAGAAAATAGGAGGGTCTGTCTGTCCTTGGGAAGAAAGGAGATTATCCGCCTTACATCCCTGATGAAGCCCATGTCGAGCATGCGGTCCGCCTCGTCGAGGACGACCACTTCGACGGAATCCAGGCGGACCTGACCCTCGTGATGGAGATCGAGGAGGCGACCGGGCGTCGCGGTCAGGATATCGACGCCGCGGGAAAGCGCCTTGACCTGCGGCGTCTTTCCGACGCCGCCGAATACGCAGGCCCGCGAGAGGCGCGCATCGGCGCCGTATACTGCGAAGCTCGCGTCGATCTGGGCGGCGAGCTCGCGCGTCGGCGCGACGACGAGGGCGCGGCAGCCGCGAGGGGCGGGCCTCACCGGCATCGCCGAGAGGCGTTGGATGATGGGCAGGGCGAAGGCCGCGGTCTTTCCGGTGCCGGTCTGCGCGCAGCCGAGAAGGTCGCGCCCCGCGAGGAGGGCCGGTATCGCGGCGCTCTGAATCGGTGTCGGTTTTTCGTAGCCCTGGCGCTCCAGGGCCGATAGTATGGCCTCGGCGAGGCCAAGAGAGGAGAAGCTCGGGTCGTTCATGTGAATCCTTATAAGGAAGAGATGGGGCAAGTGCCGAGAAGGAGCCTTTACTCATTCTAGCGGCATCGCTCTCGCCCCCGGTTCACCGACCGCGAGCGAGGACCGATACGATCAGACACAAAAATCCACGATCGGCTTGAAAAGAATATACCGTGAAAGGATCCTTCGCGCCTAGTACGCTTTTTAGAAGTATTACGCATTTGCGCGAAATCTCCTAAATATGTATTGCCCTCCCCAAACCCGCCCGTGCCCCTTCCATCAGGAGTTCGGATAGGGTCGGATGCGCATGGATCATGTCGGCGACGTCGTCGAGAAGCAGTTCGGAGCGGGCCGCGAGAAGAAGCTCGTGGACAAGCTCGGTAGCGCCTGCGCCGACGATGGTGGCGCCGAGGATGGCTCGCGTGCGAGGATCGTAAATGATCTTCGCCTGCCCTTCCGGGACTCCGGTGGCGACCGCCTTGCCGACGCCGATATAGGGGAAGCGCGCGACGCCGACCGTCCTGCCCTCGGCCTTGGCCTTCTCTTCTGCGAGGCCGAAGCTGCCGAGCTCGGGCTCGCAATAGACGGCGCTGGGCACGAGGAGGGGATCTACGCGGCGTTCCGAAGGAGGGGGACTGCCCTTGATGACCTGGGCGATCCTCTCCGCGGCTATTTCGCCCTCCTTGGAAGCGACATGGGCGAGAAGGGGAGTGGCGACGACGTCGCCAATCGCGTAGATTCCGCTTACCGAGCTTTCCTGGTAGTCGCCCACCGCTACGAAGCCCTTTTCCAGCCTGACTCCGACCTCCTCGAGACCCAATCCCTTCGTATTGGGACTGCGTCCGACCGAAACGAGAACGCGGTCCGCGACCAGCGGGCTCTCGGTGCCGTCCTTTGCCTTGAGCCTCAGTTCCAGGCCTTCGCCCTTCCGCTCGAAGCCTTGGGCGGCCATGCCGGTCAGCAGCTTGACGCCCCGTTTCGCGAATGCGGAGGCGACGAGGGCGGCCGATTCCCCGTCCTCGATGGGCAGTATCCTGTCCATGAGCTCGACCACCGTCACCTCTACTCCGAATGCGTCCGCGACGAACGCGGTCTCCATGCCGATGGCGCCGGCTCCGAGGATTGCGAGACGGCGAGGAAGATCGCGGGACAGAAGGAAACCTGTGGAGGAAAGGACGGTCTTTTCGTCGAAGGGGAAGCTCGGCAGCTCCTTGGGCCTGGAACCGGTGGCGACGACGATGGCCTTGGCGGAGATGCTCTCCGGCGCGGCGGCGGCGA
>CAVZVX010000161.1:0-63697 GCA_963778775.1 uncultured Spirochaetota bacterium
GAGGGCGAAGATCCGAAGCTCCTGGACGATGTCGTCGTCCTCGTCCACGACGGGGCTCGGCCCTGGGCGAGCTCAGACCTTGCCCTCAGAGTGGCCCGGTCCGCGGCCATGTGCGGCGCCTCGGTGCCCGTCCTTCCCCTCGTCGATACGCCCAAGGAACTCTGTTCCGACGGTACGGTTACCCGCCATCCGCCGCGCTCCTCCTTAGGCGGCGCCCAGACGCCCCAGGGCTTCAGGCTCGGTACCATGCTCGCGGCGCACCGCAGGGCGGCCGCGGAAGGCCTGGATTGCACGGACGACGCCGAGCTCTGGGACCGCTACGTCGGGCCCGTCGCGTTTACGTCCGGCGAAATCGGCAATCGCAAGGTGACCTACGCCGGCGATATCGCCGCTTCGACGACCGGCGCCCTGCCCTTCCGCATGGGCCAGGGCTGGGATCTGCACCGCCTCGTTCCCGGCCGTCCCCTCCTCATCGGAGGGGTTGAGGTGCCGAGCGGCACGGGAGAGGACGCGCACTCCGACGGCGACGTTCTCTTGCACGCCGTCATGGACGCCCTGCTGGGGGCGGCCGCCCTGGGCGACATAGGCACTCATTTCCCGCCCTCGGACGAGCTCTGGCGGGGGGCGGACTCGCTGGCCCTGGCGCGAAGGGTCGCCGGTCTCGTCCGTGAGGCTGGCTGGCGACCTGGCAATCTCGACTGCACGGTGATCCTCGAGGAGCCGAAGCTCGGCCCGTACAAGGAGATGATTCGGGCAAGCGTGGCGAACTGCCTCGGTATCGCGCCGGAAGCGGTCTCGGTAAAGGCCAAGACCAAGGAAGGCGTCGACGCCGTAGGCGAAGGACGAGCCGTGGAAGCACTCGCGCTGGCGGTTATTTACGCCGTCAAACCGGGATGAAGCTAAAGCTCCCCTCCGGAGCTCGCCGCGGCCGATGAAGCCTGGGGATGCATCCCCGCGATGACGGCGACGCAGACCGCGACTAAGGCGAAGGCGATCGTCTGCGCCGGCAGGAATTTCGCGCCGAAGACGAAGTAGGACGCAAGAGCGGGCCAGAGCACCTGCATCCCGTATAGCGCAGGCGCCACCGCGGCCATCTCCCCGTCCTTGTAGGCCGCTTGGATGAATATCATGCTCGAGCAGCCCGCCGCGAGGAATGCGTAGAAATACGGCGACGAAAGCCAACCGGCGACGCCCGGAGACGAGGCAACCTGGAGGGCACGGAGCGGGAAAACCATAAAGCCTCCGAGGCATCCGGAGACGGCCGCGATCGCGGCGGCCAGCCGCGGCCCCTTCAAGCGACCCCGGGCGGCGAAGAGGGCGATTCCCGCGGCGAGGGGAAGGCCGAGGAAGACGAAAAGGGCCTTGGACGAAAGTCTCGCGGCCGCCGAGGACCCGCCCTCCCCGAGCAGGCCGGCCGCCGCGATCGCCGCGAAAAGGGCGATGGTCCACGCGAGGCGCCGTTTCCCGAGGCTTTCCTTCAGCATGAGCTTGGCGAGGATCGCCGTAAAGGCGACGCTCGTGCCCGCCGCCGCGCCGACGACGTTCGTGGATAAGCCCATGAGGGCGAAATATTGGAAGGCCGGCACTGTGTTTACGAGCATGAAGCCAAGGAACCAGGAGGCGAAGTCGCGGTAGAAGCGGCCCTCCCCGCGCCGCTCCCGTTCAGGGAGGAGGTCGGCGGACCGCCAGGGCCTTCGATCGGGCCTGCGCCCGATCCAGCCGACGTGGCGCTTCTGCAGCGCCATTCCGAAGGAGAGGATGAAGTTGCCCGACACGGCTATGGTCGCCGCGATCCCGGCAGGGAGGTTCATCGGCCAGGCCTCAAATGCGTTTCGCCGTCCGCCGGATCCCGTCGAAGAGCGGAGCGAAGGAGGACGACGATCTATAGAAGATCGCCGGATAGCCGAGCGGACTTTCGACCGCGATCCGGCCACCTCGGAAGTCTCGGGAGGTCCAGAGGTGAACCCACTCGTCGTCGGGAAGGTATAGTTCGGTGAGGGAGCACGAACGGAGCCCGGCGCGGCTGGAAAGCGCGGGCGCGATCATGAGGTCTCTACCGTAGAGGTACTGGCATGAAAGCGCCTGCGACTGGGGATCGGCCTCGTAATGCATCCAGGGGTGGCGGATCGGGGGAAGGCCTTCCGCGACCTGCTCCGCGGCGACGGCGAGATGGTAGGGTTTGAGCGCCGCATAGATCCCGGACATCCGCGCGACGAAGGCGAGGGCCTGCGGGTCGGCCCAGGGCCGCGCCCCGGGTTGGGATCCCTGACCGTCGCCCACGCGGAGCAGAGGCGAAAAGGCGTCCATCTCGAGCCGCCGCCCGCCGCCGGGCGGCTGGGAACCGCCGGCCTCGGAATGCCAGGAACCTCCCCCGGACAGGCCGAGCGAGAGCGCGGCGAACACCGAGACGGGAAGGCCATCGCGCCTCGAGGAGCTCCCTTCCCCGCCGCTCGACCAGAAGGCATTCGCATAGCGGCTCGAACCCAGCCAACCCGATCGAACGAGAAGTTCCGTCTCGCCCGCGAGCCCGGATTCTTCGATGGCCTCGCGGTTAGCCTTGGCCCAGAGGAGCGGCCAGCGGTTGTGCGCTTCGGCGGCGCTTTCGCCCGATGAAAGGACGGCGTCCGCAGGAAGGTCAGCCGAGTCCGCGAGCCAACCCGCCATGCCCAGCCCGAGCAACTCTCGCTTCAATAGGGCCTTGAACCAGACGATCGCTTCGTCCTCCGTCAGGTCGATCATGGCCGAGGGAGGGCCGCGGGACGAAACGAGATAATCGCCGCCTGCCGCATCCTTTACGCAGAACCCCCGCGCCGATGCTTCGGCGTAGAGGCTCCCCTCCGGGTCGAGGAGCGGCGAGACGTAACCGAGGAAGCGTATTCCTCGCGCCCGCAGAGCCGCGATCTCGGCGGGAAGACCGGGGTATAGGACGCCGTCGTAGGCGCAACCGCGCATCGCTCGAGTCCCCGACGATACGGTACCGTACCAGTCGCTCGACCAGAGGGCGGCGACCTTGACCCCGGCATCGAGGACCCTGTCCAGTCGCCGACGCATCGCCCCTATTCCGCCTCGGACCTCGATCCATGCTCCGTCGAAGGTCCAGTCGAGAGGGGACGGCGGCTTTCCAATGAACCCGTGCATGCTCGCGACGACCGCTGGCGCGTCGACGCCCCAGCCCATGACGACCTCGTGCGGCACCGCCCAACTTTCCAGGAAGGTCGCGGTTCGTCGAAAGTCGAGGCAGGTATAGGCGCTCGTGTCCACGACGCACCAGTAATCCTTGGTCGAGACGAAGGCAGGGATCGGATAGGAACTCGGTCCGAAGCCGCGGCCGAGACGCTTGTCGCGAACCCAGAGGGCCGCGCGCCGGCCTTTCAGGTCGAGCCGGTCGTAGCGCTCCCCGCAGCCGAATACCCGTTCGTCGGGCCAGGCGGCTAGGCGGAGCCGGAAGAGATTTACGGTGGAGTCGAAGCGCGAGAAGGAAAGCCGAAGGCAGCCATCCTGCCAGCGGACGGCCATGCTGAGCTTTCCCTCGAAGTCGATGACCGCGAAGGTCTCGGAACGCTCGACTATCTTATAGGACCTCAGCGCGGCCGAATTCTCGCGGCGCCTGCGCAACTTGAAGCAGCCCGAGCGGTTTTGCCGTACGATATTTTCTGATCGACCGATTTCGACGCAGGGACTCCGGCGCGAGTGCGATAGAACCCGCTTCCCCCCCGACGAGAGGATGAAGCCCTCTGGTCCGGCATCGATTTCTATCATTGGAAAGAAAATACACCGATACTTCGGCCCACGCAAGCTAGAAGTTGGGCGAGGCAGACTCGAACAGGGAAAGTATGACCGGATTCTTGAAGAGTACCGCGTACTTGCGCGCCGAAAGCCCGAGCTTGTCGGCGAGGTCGGGGTCGGCGCCGCTGGAAACGAGGAGCCGCGCGATCTCGACGTCGTTACGACCCACGGATACGACGAGGGCCGTCTGTCCGTCCTTGCCGGTGAGGTCGGCCTTGGCGCCTTTCTCCAGGAAAAGCCGCACCAGATCCGCCGAGCCTGCATGGGCGGCATCCATCAGGGGCGAATAGCCCCTGTCCTCGCTCTGCTGATCGACCTCTGCCCCCCGTCCGATGAGTATCTCGACGACGGCGCGGTGCTTGCCCCGCGCCGCGAGACAGAGGAGGGGCACCCCGTGCTTATCGCGGGTATCGGGATGGAAGCCGGCCTTCATGAACAACTCGACCGCCTTCGTGTCGCCATCGCGCACGCACTGCGCGAGCGAATCGTTATGGACCGAGATGCCCATCTCGAGAAGGGCGGCGCGCGCCCCTCGACGCTCTTCCTGGATGAGCCAGTCCGCCTTCTCGGCCCGATAATAGGCCGCGAGCTCGTCGAGGCCGTCGAAAATCGGGAGACCGGAGAGGAAGCGGGGGAAGGATCGGGAGGAATCGAAGCGAAAAAGGGCGAAGTTGGAGCCCCTGCTGTAGCCATAACCCGTCGCGAAGGAAAACCAGGAGGACTCGAGGCTCGTCTGGGTCGCGAGAGCGAGGAAATGGCTCGCTTTCTCCACCCGCGCTATCACCTTGTCGCGTTGGAGGGCTTCCCAGCTCCCGTGGATCTTGAGTCCATAGGCGTCGACCCCGGCGCCGTCGAGGGTCACGAGGATGCTATGGAGGAATTCCCCGTCTTCAGGGGACGCGAGCACCGCTACCGTCACGCCTTCTCCCCGTTTGATCCTGGCATTTGAGGCTAAATGTTTCCTCGGCATGGCGAGAAACGGCACCATAGGCGCTACGCGCCGTCCCGACCACGAGGACCGCCCTATTCCCTTCTAGTGTCGGCACCGCCTTTGCATAGGCTTGAGGGGAAAAGACGGTCTCGAAAGTATATAAGGCCATTCAGAAGCCATTCCGTTCGCGAGGAGGCATTTTACTTGAGCTCGGGAACCAGACAAGTGCCTGTTTTTGTCAACCAGGCGCTTGCCTGGTCGCTTAATGAGGCTCCATTTGCGAAGGAAGAATTTACCACTGATAAAGTCGGCCGGGACCACTGATAAAATCTCCCTGGACCACTGGTAAAATCCTCCGCGACCACTGATAAAATCCTCCGCGACCAGTGGTAAATTCCTCTCTTTTCAACTGGTCGAATCAATTCCGACAATGCTTGTAATATTTTGGGGGCTAAGGAAGGCCTAGGCTTCCCAGCGAAGGAGGCAGTCGATTTCTGCGAACTATACGTCGAAGGCTATAAGGCGGGCGCCCTGCTCAATTTCTTAATTTGGGTTAATTATTATCTTGACGTTTATAGAGAATTTGGATATAGTTAGTTTGTGCTCGAGAAGACGACTCGAACACATCCAATTACTCGAGCTCGATGAGTTCCCCTCCCCGAGCGAGAGCGAGCGGCACCGGCTCCTGGGTTTCGCCTCCTGCCCGGGAGCTTTTTTATGCCCGCTGCTTCCCCAGGGAAGCCAAGAGCGGGAGTTGCAGTGGATCAGCGCTCCGAATAGGCCCTATCGATCCACCGGACTCCCCGTCCACAGCTCCGGCGCGGGGAACTCGTCGCTCTCGGTCCAGGTCTGGGGCTCGGGGCCCGTTATGGCAGCCGTGCCCGCGTTTCGCGAAAGGAATGCCACGAGAGCCTTCCATCCGTTGCGAAGGACCACGGTCCTCGGCAATTCATAAGCATCGTTGAGGCGGGCATCGGCATAGATGAAGCCCGGCTTTACGGCGAGGGCGAATTCGAAGCCCGCGCGGGCGACTTCGGCCTTGGTGATCCGGTCGAAGGCGCCGAAGGGATAGGCGTAGAAGTAGGAAGGAAGGCCGGTTATCGCCTCCACCCTCGCCTTCGAGGTGAATATTTCCTTTTCGAAAGCCGCTTTGTCGCTCTTGTAAAGTTTTTCCGTTACGAAAAGGTGGTAATAGCCGTGCGAGCCCACCGCGCAGCCCGCGGCGACGAGGGCCTGGAGCGACTCGACCTTGAGGAAATAGGGGCTCGTCCCGATGACCGCCGGATATACGAGGAGGGCCGGCTTGATCCCACGCGAGGCGAAGACCTTTTCGTAGGCCCAGGCGATGGACCTGTGCCCGTCGTCTATGGTCGCGACGAGGTTGCGGCTGCCTTCGATACGTCCGAAAAGGGCGTCATCGAGCCCGATGAAGTGGTAGCCGAGGGCCTGAAGCTCATCGAGCTGGGCGGATAATTCGTCGAGGCCGAAATCCGTGTTGAGTGACTTCTTGCCCAGGAAGCTGTGCCAGCAGAGAATGAAGGCGCGATCCGCGAAGTCGAATGGCTTGGGATTCTCGGCGGCCGGGAGGGCCGTCGCGTCGCTCCCCGAGAAGGCGCGGATCACCAGGAAAATTACGATCGCTGCCGAATACCGACGCTGCATCGAGGACAACTATGTACCGAAAAGCCCCCGGCGAGGCAAGATGTCCTTCGAGAGAAGGACTGCCGGAGCACGCGCGGGCTTAAGCCAGCTCCGCCAAAGGATCGCCCGTGCTTACGGACGCTCCCTCGTTCGCGAGCAGGGCCATCACGACGCCGTCGACGGGGGCGGCGATCTCGTTCTCCATTTTCATCGCCTCTAGGATAAGCAGGACATCGCCACGTTTCACGGCCTGCCCCTGCGCCACTTTGTAGCTGAGCAGGGTACCGGGCATTGGCGCCTTGACCTGAATGGCGCCCGCCGTGACCTGAATGGCGCCCGCCTTGACCTGGACCGCCCCGGAGGGACCGGGCGCCGCGCCCGCGGCGGGAGCGGCCTTGGTTGCGGCCGGAGGCGCCGAAGCCGCGGTCCCGACTTCCTCCACTGTGACATCGTAACTGGTGCCGTTCACGGTGATTTTATAGCTCTTCATCCTTTATTCTCCTCGAATGAACCTTTCTATATGGCCCCAGGCAGGCGTATTGATGCCGCGTCGCGCTAAGGTGCCCTCCTGGGCCGAGGCTCGGAGGCCGAGGATCCTGAAGGACCCCTGATCCATGCCGCTCGCGGCGGCCACGGCCGCCGCGATCACGGCCACGAGCTCTTCTCTCGCCTCGCCCGCCTTTTGGCCTGCTCGCGAGCCTGGATTCGCTCGCGAACCCCGGTTCGCACGCGAATCTAAATTCGCGAAGGATCTTTTCCACGCGGCCCGCCCCGCCAGTGAGGCGAAAACGACGGCCACGACGATAATCGCGAGCACGATGAAGCTTCGCATTCCCGCCTCGGCCTAGACGGGCATATTGCCGTGCTTGCGGCTCGGGCCGCGCTCGCGCTTGCCGAGGAGCATGCCGAGGGCCGCCGCGAGGCGGGGCCTCGTCTGAGCCGGATCGATGACGTCGTCGAGATAGCCGCGGCGCGCCGCCTTGTAGGGATTGGCGAACTCGGCCTTGTACTCCTGGATCTTTTCCTTACGGAGGGCGGCGGGGTCGGGCGCTTCGTCGATCTCGCGCTTGAAGATGATATTGGCCGCTCCGTCCGGACCCATGACCGCTATCTCGGCGGAAGGCCAGGCGAAGACCTGGTCGGCCCCGAGGTGGCGACTGCACATCGCGATATAGGCGCCGCCGTAGGCCTTCCGCAATATCACGGTGAGCTTGGGCACCGTGGCCTCGGAATAGGCATAGAGGATCTTGGCCCCGTGGCGTATTACGCCCCCGTGCTCCTGGGCGACGCCGGGAAGATAGCCGGAAGTGTCGACCAGGGTGACGAGGGGAATATTGAAGGCGTCGCAGAAGCGGATAAAACGCGCCGCCTTGTCCGAGGCATTGATGTCGAGGACGCCCGCCATCACCTTGGGCTGATTGGCGATGATGCCCACGCTCCTGCCCGCGAGCCGGGCGAAGCAGGTGACCATGTTCTGGGCATAGAGAGACTGGACTTCGAAATAATCGCCCGCGTCGAAGACTCTGGCGATGACATCGCGGATATCGTAGGGCTTGTTGGGCTGATCGGGCATGAGAGCCGCCAGGTCGGTGTCGGCCCGCATCGGATCGTCGCCCGTATCGACGATGGGCGGGTCTTCGACGTTGTTCTGCGGCAGGTAGGACAAGAGCTTCTTGATGCCGGCGATCGTGGACGCCTCGTCGGGAAAGGCGAAATGGGCGACGCCGCTCGTCGCGGCGTGGACCGTCGCGCCGCCCAAGGCCTCGGCGCTGACATCTTCGCCGGTAACGGCCTTTATCACTTGGGGGCCCGTGATGAACATATTGGCGGTCTTGTCGGTCATGAAGACGAAATCGGTGAGGGCGGGCGAGTAGACGGCCCCGCCCGCGCAGGGTCCCATGATCGCCGATATCTGGGGAATGACCCCGGAAGCAAGGGTGTTGCGATAGAAAATATCCCCGTAGCCGGAGAGGGCGTCGACGCCTTCCTGGATACGGGCCCCGCCCGAATCCTCTATGCCGATGCAGGGCACGCCGACCTTCATGGCCATGTCCATCGCCTTGCAGATTTTCGTCGCGTGGGCCTCGCCGAGAGACCCGCCGATGACCGTGAAGTCCTGGGCGAATACGAAGACCTGACGACCGTTCACGGTGCCGTGACCTATGACGACACCCTCGCCGGGAGCCTGGACCTCGTCCATCCCGAGCTCGGCGCAGCGATGCTCGACGAAGGCGTCGAGCTCGAGAAAGCTTCCGGGATCGAGGAGGGCGGCTATACGCTCGCGGGCGGTGCCCTTGCCCTTCTCGTGTTGGGCGGCGACGCGCTTGGGCCCGCCGCCCTCGAGTATCTTGTCCCGGCGTGCCTCGAGCTTGCGTAGCTTATCTTCCATATTTACTCCACTCGCGGTTTACAAAAGTCGGACTTCTGTCATTATGCCTTACGCTCGCAGAGCTCGACAAGGACCCCTTTCGTGGATTTCGGGTGAAGGAAAGCGATCCTGGCCCCTCCCGCTCCGTAGCGGGGTTTTTCATCGATGAGCCTCATCCCCTCGGCCTTGAGTTCCTCGAGCGCGGCGTCGAGGTCCCTCACGCGAAAGGCGAGGTGGTGGACGCCGGGACCCTTGCCGGCCAGGAACTTGCCGATGGGACCATCGGGATCGGTCGATTCGAGGAGCTCGAGCTCCGTTCCCGAACCGTGGCCGCCAGCGCCCAGGGGCAGGAAGGCCGTCTTTACCTTCTGCTCCTCGACGAGCTCGGTCCCCGCCAACTCCATGCCGAGGATGCCGGTGTACAATTCGAGGGCTTCGTCCAGGCTCTCGACGGCGATCCCCACATGATCCAGCTCAAGCGTCTCCATTTCCCGCCCCCCTTCTTATCGACTCGAAAAGGATTTCGGCGGCCTCGGCCGACTCGAGCTCTCCCCTGACGATTCCATCAGCGAGCTCGGCCTCGAGACCGCCCTCGAGGGCCTCGAGCTCGTCCAGGACCCTTTCCGAAAGCAGGGCCCGGGCCTCGGCGATCGCCCCTCGCCTCCTGCGCGCCTGGAGCTCTCCCGAGGCTTTCGCTCGCTCCAGATGCGCGTCCAAGGCCGCGACGAGCTCGCCTATGCCTTCGCCCGACGCGGCGACGGTCTTGAGGACGGGGGCCGAGGCCTCTTCCGATCGAGCGCGCCCCGACGGACGGTGGCCGACTTCTCTCGCGGCGTCGACCCTCGGGTCGGCGCCGGCCATCAAGTCGGCGCCTATCTCGAGCATGGTCCGTATCTCCTGGACGGCACGGTCGGCGCCCGGCCTATCGGCCTTGTTCACCACGAAGACGTCGCCGATTTCCATCACCCCGGCCTTGATCGTCTGGATCTCGTCGCCCGATCCCGGCATCGATACGAGGACCACGCAGTCCGCGAGACGGACGATATCGACCTCGGACTGGCCGATGCCCACGGTCTCCACGATGACGATGCCGTAGCCGGCGGCCTCGAGGGCGCGCGCCGCTTGCGCGCTCGCTCGCGATAGGCCGCCCAGCCTACCCCTGGAGGCGAGGCTTCGGATGAAGACGCTCCCGTCGACTCCGGCTTCGGCCGAGGCGCCGGTCGAGCCGAAGGCCCTGCCCTGCATTCTGATCCTGTCGCCCAGGATGGCCCCGCCCGTGAAAGGACTGGAAGGATCGACGGCAAGCACGGCCACCCTTTCGCCTCGATCGCGGTAGGCGCCGATGAGCTTGTCGATCAGCGTGCTCTTGCCCGAGCCGGGAGGCCCGGTAATTCCTATCACGTATGAAAGGCCGGGCGAAGCCGAATCGGATCGCAGGATTCGGAGAGCTTGTCCCGACCAGGGCTCGCCGTCCTCGAGAGCGGAGATGAGGCGCGCGAGGGCGCGCTCCTCGCCCTGGCGTATGCGCCGGGCGAGCTCGCCGGGAAAGACTGCCTCCCTCGCCTGCATGGCTCTTGCCTATCGGCCTTTTAGATTGGCCTCGATGAAATCGATCGCGTCCCTGGTGGGCGTGCCCGGCCCGAAGACGGCGGCTATGCCCTTCTCCTTGAGGAAGGGGATGTCGTCCTCGGGTATCACGCCGCCGGCCACGACGAGGAGGTCGTCGGCGCCTTTCTCGGCGAGGAGCTCCATCACGCGAGGGAAGAGCTGCATATGCGCGCCCGACAGGATGCTCATCGCGACGACGTCGACGTCTTCCTGGACGGCCGCCTGGACGATCTGCTCCGGAGTCTGCCTCAGGCCGGTATAGATCACCTCCATGCCCGCGTCGCGCATCGCTCGGGCGACGACCTTGGCGCCCCGGTCGTGCCCGTCCAGGCCCGGTTTGGCCACGAGCACCCGTATCTTGCGATCCATCGGAGCCTCCTCAGAAGCAGGCGCTAGGCCGGTATTCGCCGAACACCGCGCGCAGGGCGTCGCAGATCTCGCCGAGAGTAGCGTACGAACGCACGGCCTCGAGTATCGGCGGCATGAGGTTCGCGTCGCCGCGCGCCGTAGCGTCGATCGCGCGCAGCGCGGCTCGTACCCGGACTTCGTCCCGCCTCGCGCGCAGCTCGCCGAGGGCGGCGCATTGCCGCTCGCCGAGGGCCGGATCGAGCTTGAGCAGGCCTTCGGGCCTGCCCTCCTCGGCCTGGAACCTGTTGAGACCCACGACCACGCGCTCGCCCGACTCGATTTGCCTCTGATAGGCGTAGGCCGCGTCCTGGATCTCGCGCTGGACGTAGCCCTCCTCGATGGCGCAGACCGCGCCGCCCATCTCGTCTATCTTCTTGAGATAGGCAGACGCCTCTTCCTCGATCCGATCGGTGAGGCTCTCGACGTAGTACGAGCCGGCAAGGGGATCCGGAGTCTCCGCCGTCCCGGATTCGTAGGCGATGATCTGCTGGGTCCGCAGGGCGATACGCACGGAGGCTTCGGTCGGCAGGGCGAGGGCCTCGTCGCGCGAGTTGGTGTGGAGGGACTGGGTACCGCCGAGGACGGCGGCGAGGGCCTGGAGGGTCACGCGGACGACGTTGTTGTCGGGCTGCTGCGCGGTAAGGGTCGATCCTCCCGTCTGGGCGTGGAAGCGCATCATCCAGCTCTTGGGATTCCTGGCGCCGAAGCGCTCGCGCATGATCCGAGCCCAGAGCCTGCGCGCGGCGCGGAACTTGGCCACTTCCTCGAAGAGGTCGTTATACGCGTTGAAGAAGAAGGAGAGCCTGGGTCCGAAGCCGTCCACGTCCAGGCCGGCCTCCACCGCCGCCTTTACATAGGCGATGCCGTCGGCCAAGGTGAAGGCCAGCTTCCTGCGAGGCGGTGGAGCCGGCCTCGCGGATGTGGTAGCCGGAGATGGAGATCGTATTCCAGTTGGGGATGGCCTCGGCGCAGTAGGCGAAGACGTCGGTGATGAGCCGCATCGAGGCCGCGGGCGGGAATATGTAGGTGCCCCGCGCCACGTATTCCTTGAGTATGTCGTTCTGGATGGTGCCTTCGAGCGCCTTGGACGGCACGCCCTGCTTCTCGGCCACCGCCACGTACATCGCGAGGAGGACGGCCGCCGGCGCGTTGATGGTCATGCTGGTCGACACCTTGTCGAGCGGTATTCCCGAGAACAGGACTTCCATGTCCGCCAGGGAATCGATGGCGACGCCTACCTTGCCGACCTCTCCCGCGGAAAGCGGATGGTCGGAGTCGTAGCCGATCTGGGTGGGCAGATCGAAGGCGATGGAGAGGCCCGTCTGCCCCTGGGAAAGGAGATACTTGTAGCGCGCATTGGACTCCTCGGCGCCGCCGAAGCCCGCGTACTGCCGCATCGTCCAGAGCCGCCCCCGATACATGGTGGATTGGACGCCCCGGGTATAGGGATACTCGCCCGGGAGGCCGATGCGATCGGCGTAGGCCGCGGCGCCAAGGCCGGACCCTCCGGAATCGAGGGGCGTGTACAGGCGTTTCACCGGCGCCCCGGAGCCCGTCTCGAAGGAGGCCTTGCGCTCGGGGCGCTTGGCGAGGGATTTCTCCACCTCGGCCTCCCAGGCCTCGACGGCCTTCCTGAAGTCACCTGTATCGTCCATCGTCCGCCCCCTTCCGCGCCTTCCTGGCGTCCTCGAGCGCTTCCGCGGTGCCCTTGGCTCCGATCTTGCGCGCGTCGCGCCGGGCGATCGCGATCTCGGCCAGGTCGAAGCCCGCGCGAAGGGCGCCGATATTGAGCTCCTCGGTCCCCTTGGGCACGCGGTTCTTCACGGCCGCCTCGAGGCTCTCCCTGGTCGCGGCCTTGGAAAGCCCCCCGAGCACGCCGAGGGCGACGATGTTGGCGACGACCTTCTTCCCGATCTTGTCTCGGGCGGTCTCGAGTATCGGCACGGCCACCGTTCGAGCGACGATATCGCCCGCGAGGGGCACCGAGGCGTCGACGATGATCAGGCCATGCCCGCCCGAGGCGCCCATGGCCGGGCCGTAGGTCCGATAGGACTCCGCGGTCAGGGCGAGAAGGTAGTCGGGGTCGATGGCCTTCGGGTAGTCGATGTCCTCGTCGGAGATGACGACCTCCGCCTTGCTCGCGCCGCCGCGGGCCTCCGGCCCGTAGCTCTGGGTCTGGACCGCGTTCTTGTCGTCGAGGATGGCGGCCTCGGCGAGCACGATGCCCGCGAGGAGGAGGCCCTGGCCTCCCGAACCGCTCAGTCGGAATTCGACGCGCATCCGTAGAGCCCTCCCTGGAAGGTATCGTAGGTCCGCTGAACCTTGGCGATGAGCTCGTCGTAGTCCGCGGAGTACTCGGGGGCAGGCGCATTGTAGAGCTCGCCGATGAGCTTCTTGCCGCTCAGCTTTTCCGGCGGCAATAGGGGAGCGGCCTTTACGTTGACGACGCCGCTCCTTTATCCATTCGAGCATCTCCACGGGACCGCCCATCTTGTTCTTGCGTCCGAAGTACGTGGGGCATTGAACGAGGGCCTCGACGACGGAAAAACCCTTGTTCTGCAGGGCGGCCTCGATGAGGTCGATGAGCAGAGGCACATGGTAGGAGGTCGCGCGCGCCACGTAGGTCGCCCCCGCGGCCTTGGCGAGCTCGCAGAGGTCGAAGCTCCGCTCGAGGTTGCCGTAGGGCGCGGTCGTGCCGTACATGCCCTTGGGAGTCATCGGCGAATACTGCCCGCTCGTCATCCCGTAGATGTTGTTGTTCATCACGATCGTCGTAATGTCGATGTTGCGCCTGGCGGCATGGATGAAGTGATTGCCGCCGATGGCCGTGCAATCGCCGTCGCCGGTCATCACCACGACCTTGAGCTCGGGGCGCGCGAGCTTGATGCCCGTCGCGAAGGCGAGGGCCCTCCCGTGGGCCGTGTGCAGGGTGTCGAAGTCGAGATAGCCCACGGCGCGGGAAGAGCACCCGATTCCCGACACGATGCAGACCTTGTTCTTGTCGAGGCCCTGGCGCTGTATCGCCCGCACGAGGGAGCCCGTCACCGTACCGTGGCCGCAGCCGGGACACCAGATATGGGGCAGGTTCTCCTGCCTGAAATAGCTCAAGGTCGAGCTCATCGGGCAGCCTCCACGATGGCGCCGTACACTTCCTCGGGGCGGAAGAGCTCGCCGTTCACCTTGCCGAGGCGAATCACCGGAACGCCGCGACCGGGGGCCGCCGAACGGCCGGCCGCCCTCTCGACCTCGAGGGCGAGCTGTCCGAGATTCATCTCGGGCACGACTATGCCGTTCGCGCTTTCCGCCGCTCTGGCGACGAGGGCGTCGGGGAAGGGCCACATGGTCTTGAGCCTGAGCATGCCGGCCTTGATCCCCTCTCGCCTCGCGCGGCGAACCGCGGACAGCCCGGACATCGCCGAGGAGCCGAAGGAGATGACGACGACCTCGGCCCCCTCCAAGGATTCCTCGAAATGCTCCTCTATGAGGGGAGCGGCCTTCTCGACCTTGCGCGCGAGGCGCCGCAGCAAGGCATCCGCCACCTCTCCCTTGCTCGTGGGCCTACCGGTCTCGTCGTGGAAGAGGCCGGTCACGTGCCAGCGATAGCCATCGCCGAAGGGGGCCATCAAGGGCACGCCGCCGTCGGGATCGGCGGCGTAGGGCCTGTAGCCCGCCGGCGTGGAGGGGGCGGAACGGCGTCGCGGCCTCAAGGTCGAGAAATCGGGCATGACGACCTTCTCGCGCATATGTCCGATGATCTCGTCCATGAGGACGATCACCGGCACGCGCAAAGTCTCGGATATGTCGAAGGCCCTGAAGGTAAGCTCGAAGCATTCCTTGACGCTGCCGGGCGCGAGGACGACGACGGGATGGTCGCCATGGGTACCCCAGCGCGCCTGCATCAGATCGGCCTGGGCGGGAGAAGTCGGCATTCCGGTGCTCGGCCCCATGCGCTGGACGTCGACGATGACTATCGGCACTTCGGTGATGGAGGCGTAGCCCAGGCATTCCTGCATGAGGGAAAAACCCGGGCCGCTGGTCGCGGTCATCGCCTTCTTGCCGACCAGGGAGGCGCCGATGCAGGCCGCGATCGAGCCGATCTCGTCCTCCATCTGAATGAACTTGCCTCCCACCTTGGGCAGCTCCTCGGCGCAGAGCTCGGCTATTTCCGTCGAAGGCGTTATCGGGTAGCCCGCGTAGAACTCCAGGCCCGCGGCGAGGGCGCCGATGGTGCAGGCCTCGTTGCCCTGCATGAGCTTCGCGTTGCTAGTCATGCATGGCCTCGGGCGGAAGGTTGTAGTCCAGCTCCTCGTCCGCGAGCGGGTTCTCGGGTTCTTCGGCCTTTTCATGGACTTCGATGGCGAAGTCGGGGCAACGGAGCTCGCACATCCTGCAGCCGATGCAGAGCTCGGGCCGTTCCGCGAATATCTTTCCGGCCCTGAGGCTCAGGACATGCTTGGGACAGAAAGCCACGCAGATATTGCAGCCTTTGCAATAACGCTCGCGCAGAATATGGACATAGATCTTCTTGGCTTGATCGCTCATAAGTGGTGAAGGCAGTATATTCGGGCTCGGTCCCTTTGTCAAAAGCATGTATTCAATTGATATATCAGTTTTTGACATTTGCGGCTAGTTTGTAAAAATGATATTCTTGGGATTAGGAGACACCATGACGACGCCGCTCAAGATCCGAGACCTGACCCTCCGCGACGGACAGCAATCCCAGTTCGCGACGCGCATGACCCAAGCCCAAGTGGACAGGGTTCTACCATTATATAGGAAAGCGGGCTTCTACGCGATGGAAGTATGGGGAGGGGCGGTCCCCGACTCGGTCATGCGCTATTTGAACGAGGATCCTTGGAAGCGCCTCGAATCGATCAAGGCCGGGGTCGAAGGCGCATCCCGCCTGACCGCCCTCTCCCGCGGCCGAAACCTCTTCGGCTACAGTCCCTATCCCGACTCGACTATCCGGGGCTTTTGCGTCAATGCGGTGCGTTCGGGCGTGGACATCATGCGGATCTTCGATGCCCTCAACGATCCGGATAACATGGAGAGCTCCATCCGTTTCGTGAAGGAGGCGGGAGGACTGGCCGATTGCGCCATCTGCTACACCACCGACCCGCCTTTCGCGCGCGGCCGGCGCCTGGCGGGCCTGCTCCGGGGCAGGCCCCTGCCGAAGAGGATCTTCACCGACCGTTACTTCGTCGACAAGGCGAAGGCCTTCGCGGCGCTCGGCGCCGACATGATCACCATAAAGGACATGGCGGGGCTCATAGACCCCTTACGCACCTTCGGACTCGTGCGCCTGCTCAAGGCCGAGACGGGATTGCCGGTCGACCTGCATACGCACTGCACGCCGGGCCTGGGCGTAGCCTCCATGCTCATGGCGATGGCCGCGGGCGTCGATATCGTCGATACGGTCATCCTCTCTTGGTCGGGCGGTCCCGCCGGCCCCGCCTACGAGATCGTCCAGCTCTTCGCCGACCGAATGGAGATGGATACGGGAGTCGACAAGGCGGCCGTCGCGGCCATCGACACCCAACTGCGCGCGATCAGGTCCGAGCTCGCCGAGCACGACCACTTCAAGGATAATCATCCGCCTATTCTCGACCTCTCGCGGCACGAACTCCCGGCCGGGGACGCCGCGCTTTTCGACGAGGCGGTCGAAATCGCCTTAGGGATAGCCGCTACGGGGAAAGCCACGGCCTCCAAGGCCACGCGCGTGCTCGAGCTCTGCAGGAAGATCGAGGCGCGCTTTCATTATCCCACGCCCGACGCGATCGTCGAGAAGGCCCAGATCCCGGGAGGCATGTATACCAACATGCTCTCCCAGCTCAGGGAGGCCAAGCTCGAGAAGCGGGTGGACGAAGTCCTCGCCCTCGTACCTCAAGTACGGCTCGACTGCGGCCTTCCGCCCCTCGTCACTCCGACAAGCCAGATAGTCGGCGTCCAGGCCGTCAATTGCGTGGTCGACAGGACCCATGGCAAACCCGCCTATACGAATATCTCCAAGAACTTCGCCGAGCTCGTTGGCGGCTCCTATGGCAGGACGCCCTGGCCCATCGATCCCGAGTTCAGGAAGAGGATCTGCGGCTACGCGGAGGAGAAACCCTACGATGTCTCGTCCTATGCGAAGCGGCCCAATCCCGCCCTCCCCGAGCTGGGCGGCGTCCCCCTGGCGAAGGACGAGAAGGAGGAGCTTCTCCTCGAGCTCTTTCCGAGCGTCGCGGAGAGGTTCTTGAAGGGAAAGCGGAGGTTGGAGTGGGATGCCGCCCATCCGCGCGAGAGCGAGAAGCCGTCGAGGTATTCCTCCGAGTTCTGGGAGGCTCTGCCTCAACAGGCTGGGGCCTAGGGACGAATCGGGGATTGATTTCCGCCTCGACACCGTTCATGTTTACCTGATGGAAAACACGGACGTCATGCGCCTTCCGCGACAGGGTCTTCTCGAAGCGCTCGCGCGCAAGGATGAGGAGCTTTCCCGGCTGAGAGTAGACGCCTCGACCAGCGGTCTGGAGATCGACAAGGCCGCGGCGGCGCGGGCCGAGCTGGAGTCGGCGGCCGAGCGCGCTAAGATCAATTCCCTCTTGATCCATGAGACCTACCTGAGGCGACTCGCGCAGCAGACCGAGAGCAGCATTCAGCTCTCGGAGACGGTGACTACGAGCTTCGCCGTGGTAAAGGAGATCGCGGGATCCTATAAGGCGATGCTCGAGGCCATTCATTCCGTGATGGGCATCAGCCGCGAGCTCGAGAGCAGTTTCCAGGTCCAGGCGGGGGCGCAGGACGCGGTCGCGGGCCAAGTGGAATCGGCTAATATCGCCTCGTCGCTCGAGCTTCAGAAGGCGCAGTCCCTCAAGGAGGAGCTCGGTCAAATCGAGAGAATCCGGAAGTTCATGTCCGAGGCGGTAGAGAGCATCGACGAGATCTCCTCCAGGCTGAGTCTCTTGAGCATGAACGGGCGCATAGAGGCGGCCCATGCCGGCGCCGCCGGGCGCGGCTTCGGGGTAGTCGCGCATGAGATGCTGGGACTCCAAGAGGAGAGCCAGAGAATCATCGCCTCTGAGAAGAACCAGCTGAAGAGCTTCCTCCCCCTGATGGCGGCCATGCAGGGCGAGAGCGGCTCCGTCGAGGCCCAGGCCCAGGCCCAGCGCCAATCCCTCGAAGCCATTTCGAAAGGCACCCAGCTGATCCAAGACAAGAACAGGACCAACCTGGATCATATCTCCAAGCTCTCCTCGTCGCTGGAACGATTGGTGGCATCGATCGAGTCGGGGCAGCAGTCCATCGTTCAGATCGAGCAGGCCGTCGCGAAGGTGGAAAAGATCTTCACAGAGGAAGTGTTCGTCAGCAAGAAGATGAACGACCTGGACACCTTCATCTTCAGCATCTCGAAAAAGGCGGGCTCCCTCGCCGAAGCCGCCCATTCCGTCGTCAACGAATACCAGCGCATCTCCATCCTGAACGGAGCATCCTACGTATGGCAGGCCGAGGCCTGGCTCGTCACGGATCGCCGCAATCTCCCGGTAGAAGTCCAGGCCCGCCCGGAGTCGAAGGAATGGGGGGACCGGGTCCTCGTCTGCATCGGTCAGACGGACAATAATCCCTCGATCCCGGTCCCATTGGACGGACGGAAAGGCATCCTCGCCGTGCGGTCTCTCGACGAGCTGAAAGATCCGCGGAGTCGAGTCCAAGGCTTGAACAACTTCCTGCGTAAAGCCGGATTGACGGTAGAAGACCTCAAGGACCCGAGCAGGATCGACAAGTCTCTCGAGCATGCGACCATGTCCTGTCTTGAACAATTCGGCGGCGACTACGAGCGCTGCCTCCGAGAATCGATCGAGAAGGGGAAGCTGGTATGCACCTTCACCTTCGGGGGAATCCTCGGCAATGGCGACGCACTGATAAACCATTTTCTATCCACCTACCAGAGGACGGAAGAGGACGCGGAAAAATTCGCTCTCCTGGGCGAAAGCCTGGTCATCTGCCTGCAGAGTCACGCAGAAAATGGACGCTATTGGCGAAGCTAGATCGGGTCCGGGAAGTAGTATTTGGATAATAGGTATTGGTCGCGATACTATCAAAGTTGATAGTTCTATCAAAATCGATAGTGGGATGATCGGCGTCCATCCTGGTTGGGCAATCTCATTTCGTTAACAGATATCGAATAAGATTTTCCTGGCATTTTCAAGCGAGTGGCATGGGAATTGCTGAATGGGAGTTAGCCATCGGTTCGGAGGTCATAATGCGTCGAATGCTGTCTCCCATCGTCATCGCATGCCTTTTCTCCTTCACGGCCTACGCCCAATCCCTGCCGGCCCCCGCATTCGCGGAAGACGGCAAGCCTCAACCCCAGATTGCCTATCGCCTTTTCTCCAATTGGGCGGATAATTACATGGCCGACGCCAAGAGGGGCAAGGCCGTGGCCGAGACGATCCTCTACGGCGCCGGAGCCTTCTCGCTCGCGGGAGCCGCCCTTACCTGGTACGGCGGAGACGCGATAGCCGACTCCGGTTCGGGTTCGCCGATGAATCCGGAAGTCAAGCAGAATCTGACGATAGGCTTGGGCATCGGAGGCGCGGCTCTCATCCTCTCGGGAATCATCGTCAACGCAGTCCCGATAAAGGACTATCGCGCGATCTATGCCGACGTATTTCAGGAGAAGGATCCCGAGGTCCAGGAAGCGATGGCGGTCTCGGTCCTTCGCTACCAGTCCGACCGCGGGAAGGAAAGGCGCATAACCTCCTTCGTATACGGTCTGGTCCTTCCCATCCTCGTCGGCGGCATACAAGCGGGGGTCAACCTGACTCAGGGCGATCCATGGGGTAAAGACGTCTTCCAGACCATGAGCTACTCGGCCTGGTCGATGGCAGGCGGCTTCGTAAGCCTCTTTCAAAGGACGCCCGAGGAGCGCCTCTACGATCGATACCTCGCGACTCGCGACGCCTTCTACGGAACGGGTAAATGAACCGGGCCGCTTGACATGGGCGACGCGCTTCCCAGACTCTTCCTCTCGATCGGAATCGCTCTCGGCCTCGTTTCGGGCCAGCCCGATCCCAGCCTCTTCGCCAAAGTCGCCCTCGAGGATGGCCCAGGCGGAGGAAGGATCGTCGTGAGCGCCCGCGTGGAAAATGCCTTCGCGCCGGGCACGTGGGAGCTCGTCGATTCAGGCACTCGGGTCGCGCTACGCTTCTCGGCCCGACTCGAGGAGCCGTCGGGCACCGGCGTCGAAGCCCGGGAGATACGGGCGATACGGTACGATCTCCGTTCCGGCCTCTACGACGTCGACTTCGACGGGGGGAAGACGGCGGCTCTGGTCGATCCCCAGGCGGCGAGGACCCTAGCCTCGGAGCTGCCGGTCATCGAGCTCGGCCGGGGCTCGCGGGTGCCCATCGGGACACGGGTCGTCGTGCGCGCGGAGATAGGCATCATCGACTCGCGCGGCGAGTGGCACGGCGCGCCGGTCCTTTGGAACTACTCCGGGCCCAGCGCCGTCCTCGCCCTTGGCGCCAACGCCAAAGGCGGCAAGTAATGCGTACGAGGACTCGCTTCGTCATCCTCTTCGCCTGCATCGGAATCGCGGTAATGACCGTCGGCGTAGCGGCCATCTATGAGGCGGTCGGCCGAGACTACGAGCGCCGCATCCCCTCTGAGGCCGAGTCCATCTTGGCCGCGGCGGCCCGCAGCGCGATCGATACCGCCTCTCCCGCGGCCTCCCGCCTCGACGACGCGATCGGGTCGCTCATCGCGGCGCGCGCCCTCCTCGCCGAGAGGCGCGTCATGGGAAAGGATGCCGTGGTCCGTCTGGCCATCGAGGTGGCCGTCATACTCGGCGTCGTCCTCGCCGCGGCCGCCCTCGCCTTTCTCGTACTTTCCAGGCTGATCACGAAGGGCCTGGACGAGTTGGCGACGGAAGCGATCGTCGCCCAGGGCGACATGGCGAAGGGGGATTGGTCGCGCCGCTTCCCGCGCTCATCCGATCCCGATCTCGATGCGGTGGCCCGCTCCTTGAACGAGCTCCTCGACCTGACGGCCGAACAGGAGAGAAAGCTCGAGGAGACGGCGCGGCTCGATGGATGGAGGGAGGTAGCCTCCTTCCTCGCTCATCAGCTCAAGAATCCCCTCGCGGCAGTCCTCCTCGCGGCCGAGAACGGAAGCATTGCCCTGGACGAGGGACTCGCCGCCGAGCGGACGGCCCCCTGCGGTGGATTGGAACTGGCTCGCGAAAGCCTGAAGGTCGTGCGCGTCGAGGCCGACAGGCTTCGCGCCCTGATAGACCGATTCCGGGACCTCGCTCCCGCGGGCTTCGACGCCTACGAATCGCAGGGGGAGTTCGAGCTCCTCGATCTTCTCGCCGACTGCGCCGCGAGGGCCGAGCGCTCCGGGGCCGCCGTCGCGATTACGGGCGACCGGTCCGGGATTCGGGTCGCCCTGGACCGAGGCCTCATCGAGCAGGCCTTATGGAATCTCTTCGCCAATTCGATCGAGGCCGCGGACGACGCCGGAACCATGGCCGCGATAGAAGCAAAGGTCGCCATCGAGGGCAAAACGGCGGCCATCACCATCGTCGATTCCAATCGGGGCATCGACCCGTCCCTGCTCCCGCGTCTCGGTTTCGAGCGCGTCAGCACGAAGAACGCCGGGACGGGACTCGGCCTCATACTGGTGAGGCGCATCCTCGCGGCCCAGGGCGGAGGTCTCGAGTTCTTCACGACCGAGGCTGGAGGCCTCGGCGTCAAGGCCCGCCTGCCCCTCGCAAGGAGGAAGGCATGAGAGTGCTCGTGGTCGACGACGAAGAGAACGTCCGCAAAGGAATCGCGACCTTCCTGGAGCTCTCGGGGCACGAGGCGATCGGCGCGAAGGACCTTGCCGCGGCGCGCGCGGCCCTGGCGGGAGGGGAAGCAGAGGGCTTCGGCGCGGCCATCGTCGACGTCTACGTGGGCGCCGAGAACGGTTCCTCCCTCCTCGACTATTGCTCCGAGCTCGGCATCGCGTCGCCGGTCATCATGATGTCCGGCAAGGGCTCGGTGAAGGATGCCGTCGCCGCGGTACGCAAAGGCGCCTACGATTTCCTCGAAAAGCCTCTCGATACCGACCGCCTCCTCGCTATCCTGCGCAATCTCGAGCGCGAGACGGCCGTACTGCGGAGGCTCGACGCCCTCCGCGATTCCTGGCTCGCCGAGCATGTCTTTATGGAGGAGGGTTCCGCGTTGGCTGCGGCCTTCGAGACCGCCCGCAAGACGGCGGCGTCCCCCCTTTCGATCCTCGTTACGGGCCCGACGGGCTCGGGCAAGGAGCTGGCCGCCCGATGGATACATCTTTGTTCCCCGCGTTCGCAGGGACCCTTCGTCGCGGTGAATTGCGCGGCGATCCCTCCCGACCTGGGCGAAAGCGCCTTCTTCGGCTCGCGCAAAGGCTCCTATACGGGCGCGATCTCCGATCGCCCCGGATATTTCGAGGCGGCGGCGGGCGGCACCCTTTTCCTCGACGAGGTCGGGGAGATCGGACTCGGTCTCCAGGGAGCATTATTGCGCGCGGTCGAGACGGGCGAAATACAGCCGATCGGAGAGCAGACGACACGCCGCGCGGACGCGCGCATCGTCGCTGCGACGAACCGCGGCCTTCGCGCCGAAATAGCCTCGGGCCGTTTTCGCGAGGACCTGTACTGGCGGCTCGCGCAGGCGCAGGTGGCTCTTCCGGCGCTGGCCGAACGGCGCGCAGAAATCCGAGGCCTGGCCGAATTCCTCGCTTCGCCGATTCGAGCCCGGATGGGCGCGGATGCGCCGATGCTCGACGAGAGCGCCTTCGCTTACCTCGAGTCCAGGTCCTGGCCGGGCAACGTGCGCGAGCTGCGAGCCTTTCTCGAACGGGCTCTGTGGTTGGCGCCCAAAAACGGCCGCATCGACGGCGACTATCTCGCGGAACTCGACTATAGCCCGCCCGGCGCCTCTCGTCATGAGGGAGCGCCGCTCGTTCCGACCGCGGGGCTGACGAGCCTCGCCGAGGCCAAGGAAGCCTTCGAGCGCGCCTACGTCGGCAAAGCCCTCGAGGCGACCGGGGGCTCTGTCGCCCGCGCCGCGGAGCTCCTCGGCCTATTGCCGAACAACCTCTCCCGCAAGCTCAAGGAACTGGGCTTGCGCTGAAGTCTAGCGCGAACGGGGTCTCGCCTTCGTATATACGTCGAACCAGACGGCGAGGAGGAGGACCAGTCCCTTGATCGATTGCTGCCAATCGACGCTGACGCCCAATATGGACATGCCGTTGTTCAGGACGGCCATCACGAAGCCTCCGACGATCGTCCCGATGACGGTGCCTATGCCGCCCGCGGCCGAGGCGCCGCCTATGAAGCAGGCCGCGATCGCGTCGAGCTCGAAGCCCGTGCCCGCCTTGGGCGTCGCCGCGTTGAGGCGCCCCGCCACGATGAGGCCCGCGAGGGCGGATAGGATGCCCATGTTCACGTAGACCCAGAACATGACCCGCTCGGTCTTCACGCCCGAGAGCCTGGCGGCCTTCTCGTTGCCGCCGAGCGCATAGACGTGGCGGCCCGCGATCGTGCGCCGCGTGATGAACGTGTAGACGAGGATGAGCGCCGTCAGGATCACGAGGATTATGGGCAAGCCGTCGAAGCTGGCGAATTCATAGGCGAGGAAATTTATCGCCGCGACGATGAGGAGGATGCGCAGCAGGTCGAGCCACAGCGGGATCATCTCGAAACGATGCCTCGCCTTAGTCCGACGCGATCGCAGGATGGCGATCGCGAGGATCGCAGAGACGGCGAGCCCCGCGGCGAGGGCGATGACGTTGAGGCCGTCAGCGCGCAGCTCCGTCCACGGCAGGTACCCGGCCGCCATGACCTGGAAGGATTTCTCGAAGGGCGCCTTCGTCTGGCCCTTCAGGATGACCATGGTGAGGCCGCGGAAGATGAGCATTCCCGCCAGGGTGACGATGATGGCGGGCATCCGCGCGAAGGCGATGAAGAAGCCGTGGAAGGAGCCCACGACGGCGCCGATGACCAGGGACAGGGCGACGGCGAGGAAGACCGGCATGCCCCAATCGACCATCATGACCGCGGAAACCGCTCCGACGAAGGCGGCGACCGAGCCGACCGACAAGTCGATATTCCCGGTGACTACGCATAGCAGCATCCCGATGGCCAGGATGAGGATATAGCTGTTCTGTAGCACGAGGTTGGTGATGTTCATCGGCTTGAACATGATCCCCCGCGTGAGTACCTGGAAAAGCGCCAGGATGAAGCAGAGGGCGATCACCATCCCGTATTGACGCACGTTGTTCTTGAAGAGGCGGCCGATCGTGCCCATGGCATCGCTCCTTGGATCGGATTCTATTGGCCGAGCTGGGCCTCAGTGTAGTAGCCGCTGTCCAGGAGGACCGCTTTGTAGTTGGCGATGTCCACGTTGACGGGATCGCAAAGATAGGATGGAACGATCTTCCTGCCGTTATCATAGGTCTTCGTGTCGTTGATCAGGGCCGGTTTCCCCGAGAGCAGCGAGTCGACCATGTCCGCGGCGCGCCTCGCCAGGATGCGCGTGTCCTTGAAGACGGTCTGAGTCTGTTCCCCGACCAGTATCGACTTGACCGAGGGCAGCTCGGCGTCCTGCCCGGTCACGATGGGCAGGGGCTTCTTCACCGTACCGTAGCCCGCCGATTTGAGGGAGGAAAGGATGCCGATGGAGATGCCGTCATAAGGGGAGAGGACCGCGTCTATGCGGGCGTCGGTATAGGCCGAGCTCAGGATATCGTCCATCCGCTTCTGGGCGACCGTGCCGTCCCAACGCAGTATCGCGATCGCGGCGAAATCGACCTGTTTCGACCTGACCACCAGCTTGCCGGATTTGAGATAGGGCTCGAGTCGGGACATCGCGCCTCGAAAGAAGAATCCGGCGTTGTTGTCGTCCGGCGAGCCCCCGAAAAGCTCTATATTGAAGGGGCCCGACCTGTTTTCGAGATCGAGCTTTCGCACTATATAGCTGCCCTGCAGGACGCCGACCTTGAAATTGTCGAAGGTCGCGTAGTAGCTGACGTAGGGCGAGTTCCGGATGAGGCGATCGTAGGCGATGACCGGAACTCCGGCGGCGTGGGCCTTCTCGAGGACGTCGGTCAGGGACTCGCCGTCTATCGAGGCGATGACGAGGACCGAGTCGCCCTTCGTGATCATATTCTCGATCTGAGTGACCTGGGCGTTTATGTCGTCCTCGGCGTATTGCAGGTCGACGCCATAGCCCCTCTGCTCGAGGATCCTCTTCATGTTCGCCCCGTCCTGGATCCAGCGCTGGGTGGATTGAGTCGGCATGGCGACTCCGATGGTCTCCTGCGCGCAAAGCCCGGCGCTAAAGAGGACTCGGATCGCTGCCAGGGAGAAGGCGAGAGCCTTGCCGCGGCGGTTCATGCATGGACGCTCCTTTCGCTAAGCCCGCCTCCATTATACAGGACTATCGCAGATGAGGCGAAAAGAATGAGAGAGCGCGCGGATCGGCCTTGCGCTCTCCCCTATTACCCTTCGAGCCGATTTCCGTCAGCGCTTTCGAACGTACTTCTGTATGTCGATGCCGACTGCCACGACGATGATCAGGCCCAATACGATCTGCTGCCAATAGGCCGACACTCCGAGGACCACCAGGCCGTTATTCATGACTTCCTTGATGAGGACGCCGACCAGCATGCCGCTGACCCTGCCGATGCCCCCCGAAACCGAAACCCCGCCGATGACGCAGGCCGCGATCGCGTCGAGTTCGTAGCCCTGGCCGTAATTGTTCGTCGCCCCGCCCGCGCGGGCCGCGAGGAGGACGCCGCCGAGACCGTACAGGAGACCGGCTATGGCGTAGACGAGCATCGTGTTCTTCCAGATGCTGACGCCCGAGACGACTGCCGCGTCGGGATTGCCGCCCATGGCGTAGATGTTCTTGCCGAGCCTCGTCTTATTGAGGATCAGGAATATGAAGAGGGAGATGACGACCGCGATTATTATGATGATGGGGACGGAAAAGCTATCGGGCCCGATCGAGCCCGATCCGAGATTGGTGAACTCGTCCTTGAAACCGCCCAAGGGCGTGGCGCCCATCGGCGGCCGATCGACGTAGAGCGACTCCGCCCCGTAGACGATCGTCATCGTCCCCAGGGTCGCTATGAAGGCCGGCACCTTCAGGAAGGCCACGATCGTCCCGTTGAGCAGGCCTACGAGGAGGCCCGCTCCTATCCCGGCGAGAACGGGTATCCAGATGGAATGATCGGCCATGTTCGGGAAGAGCCTGCTCGGGTAGTTCATCCGTTGGGCGAGGCTGCCGGATATCACGGCCGCGAGGCCTACCGTCCGGCCGGCCGAAAGATCGGTCCCCCTCGTGATCAGGATGCCGCCGACGCCCAAGGCTATGACGGCCCTGACCGATGAGATCCTGAGGATGTTCATGATGTTATCGAAGTTGAGGAAGCTCGTCTTGACGATGCCGATCACCAATACGACGGCGAGCAGCACCAGAAGAATCGCGTTATTGGTCGCGAACTCCCTGACCGACCTCGTCGTCAATCTCCGTCCAGTTGTCGAGATATCGCTCATTTCCCGCTCCTTATGCTACATAAACTGCGTCGCGAGCTCCATGATCCGTTCCTGCGTCGCGCTCTTGCCGTCCAGGATCCCCGTCGCTCGCCCTTCGCACATCACCATGATCCGATCGGACATCCCTATGAGCTCCGGCATCTCGGACGAGATCATGATGATGCTTTTCCCGCGCTTGGCCAGATCCGCGATGATGGTGTAAATCTCGTACTTGGCTCCTACGTCGATACCCCTCGTCGGCTCGTCGAGGATGAAGATGTCCGGCTCGGTCAGGAGCCAGCGCGCGAAGATGACCTTCTGCTGGTTGCCGCCGGAGAGGCTCTCGATACGAGTCATCGGAGAGGGAGTCTTGACCCTCAATACGTCGATGCTCTTCCTGACGTCCTCGCTCGCGCGACGCCTGCTGAGGAAGAGGAACTTCCCGAGGTATTTCGAAATATTGGCGATCACCATGTTGTCGAACACCGATAGGACCGGGATGATCCCCGTCGTGCGCCTATCTTCCGTCAATAGGGCTATTTTATGGCTCTTGGCCTGGATCGAGTTCCGTATGATCGTCTGCTTGCCGTTTATCCATATCTTGCCGGACTGGATGTTCCGAAGGCCGAAGATGGACTCCACGAGCTCGGTACGCTGGGCTCCGACCAGGCCCCCCAGGCCGAGGATCTCGCCCCTGCGGAGATCGAAGCTCACGTCCCTGAAGGAACGCGGATTCGTGGACGTCAAGCCTTCGACTCTCATCACGACATCGCCGGGTACGTTCTCGCGCGGCGGGAAGCGGTGCGTCAGGTCGCGTCCGACCATGCGGTTGATTATGAGGTCGGTCGTAAGCTCCTTGGCGGGATAGGTGCCGACGACCCGGCCGTCGCGCATTATCGTAACCTCGTCGGCGATCTCGAGGATCTCTTCCATCTTGTGCGAAATATAGATTATCGCTATTCCCTCGGACTTGAGCTGTCGGATGATCCTGAACAGGTGTCCGACCTCGTTCTCGGTCAGCGAGGAGGTGGGCTCGTCCATTATGATCACCCGCGCGTTGTTCGAGACCGCCTTCGCGATCTCCATCGACTGGATCTTCGACACCGAAAGGTTCTTCACCCAGACGCGCGGGTCGATGTCCATCTGCAGCCCTTCGAAGAGCTTCTTTGTATCCCTCAGCATCTTCCCGCCGTTCACCAGCTTGAACAGCCCGAAATCCCGGACGGGATACCTGCCCAACCAGATATTCTCCATGACGCTGCGGTAGGGAACCGGATGGAGCTCCTGGTGGATCATGGAGATGCCGCTGTCCAGCGCCTGCTTGGCGTTCGCCAAGGTGATCGTCTTCCCGTCGAGGACGAGTTCCCCGGCATCGGGCTTATAGATCCCGAACAGGCATTTCATCAGCGTCGACTTGCCCGCGCCATTCTCGCCCATCAGCGCATGGACGCTACCGGGCTTGACCTTTACGGTTACCTCGTCCAGAGCCTTGACTCCCGGGAAGCTCTTCGTGATTTTCCTCATCTCGACAATGAAACCGCTTTCGTTCATCGAAGGGCGACCTCCCGCCCGATCAGGGCGTCAACGAATATATCATAATCCATAAAATTGGGGACGCGCGCTCGTCGCGCGCGCCCCCTTTCGGCGCTCAGGCGGGCTCCCCAGGCGGGGAGCTCGGGGAATTACTGCATGAACTGCTTGTAATTGTCCTTGGTGACCATGGTATAGGGGACCCAAATGTAGTGACCCTTCGGATTGGGCTTTCCGTCCTGGTCGGCGAGGAGGAGCTTGGACGACGCTTCCGCATAGGGATAGCTGGCGGCCAAAGCCTTGCCCGAGCCGAGGTTGTAAGCCAGATCGAATACCGCGTGGCCCTGCCCGATCGCGTCGTTCTTGACGGTTCCGAGCAGGGTGCCTTCCGCCAGAGCGTCGAGGGCCGGCGGAGTGGCGTCTACGCCTACGACCGGCATGTACTTGCCGCCCTTGAAGTAGCCGGCCGCCTTGAGCGCCTCGATGGCACCGAGAGCCATGTCGTCGTTGTTCGCGAAGACGACTTCGATCTGGCCGGCATAGGCAGTAAGCCAGGCGGCCATCTTCTCCTGGGCCTTCGGGCGATCCCACATCGCGGTGTCGGAGGCGAGCGCCTGGGTCTTGATCCCGGCGGCCTCGACGGCCGCGACCGAATACTGAGTCCGGTACTTCGCATCGGTGTTGGCGGGGTCCCCGATCAGCATGACGTACTGCATGACGCCGTCCTTGTTGAGGTCGGCTTCGGGGTGTGCCTTCCAGTACTTGGCGATGATCTGCCCCTCATAGGTACCGGAATCCTGGGCCTTGGCGCCGACGTAGTAGGCCTTGGGGTACTTGGCCATGTCATCCGGATCCGGCTCCCGATTGAAGAGGATGAGGGGAAGCATCTTCTTCTGAGCCTTGCCGATGATCACGGATACGGCGGAAGGATCGACCATATTGATCGCGAGGGCGGTGACGCCCTGGCTGATGAACTGGTCGACCTGGTCGTTTTCCTTGGGTTGGTCGTTCTGACTGTCCTGGACGGAGATGTCGATCTTGCTCTTGGCATCCGTCTGTATCTGATTGCGCAGATAAGACATGAACGTATCGTCGAACTTGTAGATGGTACAGCCGATACTCGGTTTCGGCGCGGCGAAGACGCTGACGACAGAGAAGCATAAAGCGAGAGTGAGAAGGAATACGATCGCTTTCTTCATCCAAATACCTCCAATGATAACTTAAACGGCCATTCCCAGCCGTTTTGAAACCAATGCTTCAAAAAACGAACATTCTATATCTTATTTATGTATTATTATGTTCATATACTTTCGATTTCTTTCGAAGAGTAGCACGGGTTTTTTAGGCTGTCAAACGGAAAAACCTTGAGTATTAGCGCTTCTGTCCCTACAATCCATACAGCATGTTCGCCGTCGAAAGGATAAGCATTCTCAAAAGCTACTTGCGCGAGCGCGGGAAACTGGATGTCCATTCTATGAGCGAAATGCTGAACGTATCGGAAGTTACCGTACGCAGGGATCTCGAGAAGCTCGAGTCCGAGGGATTCCTGACCAGATTGCACGGAGGGGCGATACTAAAAGGCGCCGAGGAATCGGCGCAGATTCTCGGCCTGGATTCCGAGGACGCCGAGGGAGAGGCCGATCGCGAAGAGATAGCGCGTATCGCCTATCTCATGGTCGAGGACGGCGACGCCCTCATGCTTACGAACGGCCCCATAGCCCTCCGCCTCGCGCGGAAGCTCGCCGGCAAGTCAGGCCTGACCGTCCTGACCAACGACATCCAGGTCGCCCTCGAGATCGCCGGCCAGGTCGGCAGCCGAGCCGTTCTCCTGGGCGGGAGCCCCGACCCCGACAGCCGCGCCCTCTTCGGCAGCCTCGCGCAGGCCAATGTCCAGACCTTCTTCGTCAACAAGATATTCGTCGAGGTCGACGGCGTCAGCGATCAGCTCCAGCTGACGGTATCGAGCCAGGAGAAGGCCGCTCTCATCAAGGAAGCCCTGGCCTGCGCCGAGGACAAGATAATCCTCTGCGAGGTTTCCCGCTTCTCCCGAAGCGCGTTCTACCGGCTTGGCCCGCTCACCCTGGCGCGAAAGGTCATCACGAACACGAGCGTTCCCGAAGGCTTCAAGACCAAGATCTTCGAGATGGACATCCAGCTATTCACCTCCGTCAACGCCTTCGAGGGAGGAGACTAGGATGGGTACGCCACTTATCGAGCTTCGATCGGTAGGCAAGTACTTCAACGACGATTTCTCCCTCCAGGATATCTCTTTGGAGCTCGTCCCCGGCGATGTCCACGTGCTCATAGGCCAGAACGGCTCCGGCAAGACTGCTCTCATGAACTTGATCTGCGGCATCTTCCGCCGCGACGAGGGAGAGATACTCCTCGACGGCCGCGTGGTCGATTTCGGGTCCGTAAATGAATCGCGGGGCGCGGGGATAGTGATGCAGTACCAGAACGCCCAGCTTTTCGACAACCTGAGCGTCGCGGAAAACGTCTTCTTCCGTTGCATACCGCGCAGCGGAGGATCCATCGGACGCGCGCTCGACCGCTACAAGCTCCACGAGGACTGCGAATCCCTCTTCGCGCGCCTCGGGATAGCAATATCTCCCGAAGCCCTGGTGTCCCAGCTCGGGTACACGCAACGGCTCGTCGTCTCGGCGGCGCAGACGTGCATTGCCGATGCCAAGGTCATCATATTCGACGAACCGACCGCCGGCATGACCGACCCCGAGCGCGAAATACTCTTCAAGATAGTGCGGGAGGTCAGGGACCGGGGAGTCGGCGTCTTCTATATCTCGCACAAGCTCGACGAGCTCCGCGAGATCGGCGATCGCGTCACGGTGCTTCACGGCGGCAGGATTTCCGCGAGGCTTCCCGACGGCTCCGTGGGCCGCGACGAGCTCATTCGAATGATGACCGGAGGCACCTGCTCCGGGCGCTATCCCAAGCTTCGCGTAGGCTTCGGTCCCACAGTCCTCGCGGTAGAGCACCTCCGGAGCGATCGAATCCTCCAGGACGTCAGCTTCTCGCTGCGCAAAGGCGAGATCCTCGGGATCACGGGGCTCATGGGCTCGGGGAGGACGCGGCTCGCCAACTGCCTCTTCGGCCAGACGAAGCCTTCGGGAGGCGGGATCAGCGTCGAGGGCCGGCGCGTCGCCTTCGGCCATCCGTCGGACGCCCTGAGGCGCGGAGTCGCACTCATCCCGGAGGATCGCGACAGGAACGCCGCCTTCCACAACCAGGACATCATGCAGAACATCTCTATCGCCGCGCTCGAGCGCTTCCTCAGCCTCTACGGCCTCGATATTCGCTACATGGAAGAATTGACCGAAGAGTATATAGACAGCCTCGGCATCCTTCCCGGCCACTCGAGCGACATAATGAGGAGCTACTCGGGCGGCAACCAGCAGAAGGTCGTCGTCGCCAGATGGTTCATGAGCCTGTGCAGGATATTTATAATGGACGAGCCGACGAGAGGAATCGACGCGGCGGCGCGCATAGACATCTACAACGCGATGAACGACCTCGTCACCAAGGGCGCCTCGATCATCCTCATTTCCTCCGACATAGAGGAGATGCTCGGCATGTGCGACCGCATCCTCGTCCTGGCCGGCGGCAGGATCGCCTGCGAGCTACCCCGCTCGGAAGCGACGAGCGAGAAGATCCTGGACTATGCATCGGTCTGAGCCGCGCCTCGACGGCCTGAGGCCGGCTTTTTCGGCGACCGTGCCGGTCCTCCTCGGCTACGTGACCATCGGGATAGCCTTCGGCCTCCTTCTCGTCAAATCCGGCCAGCCTTGGTGGATGGCGACCCTCATGAGCCTCCTCGTCTACGCGGGAGCCGCCCAGTTCATGGCCGTCGGCCTCCTCGCCTCGGGCACCGGCATCGCCCAGATCGCTCTCCTCACCCTCGTCATCAATGCGCGGCATATGGTCTACGGCCTCTCCCTTCTCGACCGCTTCGGCGCATGCAGGCGATTCAAGGCCTATCTGGTATTCGCCCTGACCGACGAGACCTACGGCCTGCTCACCACCGTCGAGCCGCCCCCAGGCGTCGATCACGAATCGTTCTACACCTTAGTCTCGGGCCTCGACCAATCGTATTGGTTGATCGGGAGCACGCTGGGCGCCCTCGTCGGAGGCATCCTCCCCTTCGAATCGAAGGGCATCGAATTCGCCCTTACCGCCCTCTTCATCGTCCTCCTCGTCGAACAGATGCGCGCGGTGCGCCGGCTGGCCCCCTATCTCGTCGCGACCGCGGCCACCGGGGCCGCCTTGCTGGCCCTCGGCCCCGCGAACCTCCTCGTCGTCGCCATCCTGGTCTCCATCGTCGGAATACTGCCTTTCCGGAAGGCCCTGGCGTGAGCGCCTACTCTTCGGGAGCGGCGATAGGGGCCATACTCGCCATGGCGGCAGTCACGCTTTTCTGCCGGGCGGCACCCTTCCTCTTCTTCATGAAGCGGCAACCGCCCCCCATCCTCGACTACCTCCAGCGCTATATCCCCCCGATGATAATGACGGTCCTCGTTCTCAACTCCTACAAGGCTATCAGCTTCGCGAAGGCCCCCTACGGATTGCCGGAGCTAGCCTCGGGCCTCGTCGTCGCGGCCCTCCATATATGGAAGCGCAATACCCTCGCCAGCATCCTGGGCGGAACCGCGCTCTATATGGTCCTGATAAGGATATGCTGAGGATCGAAAGGAATGCTCGCTCGGAGCAAAAAAAGGCCGACGCGGCCCAGGAGGAGACCGCGCCGGTCTAGGACATGTCGGGTTCTCTAGTTCGCCTGCCCGTAATAGGCCTGGGGCCCGTGCTTCCTCTCGTAGTGCTTTCGCATGACATGCTCGGGCAGGGCCGGGGCGTCGGGGCTCACCTGGTAGGTGAGTATGGCCATCCTCGCCACCTCCTCGAGGGCGGCCGCGTAATGCACGGCCTCCATCGCGCTCTTGCCCCAGGAGAAGGGGCCATGGCCCGCGACTATCACCATCGGAACCTCGAGCGGCTTCCTGCCCCTGAAGGTCTCGACGATGAGCTCCCCCGTACCCAGCTCGTAATCCTTGGCGAGAGCCTCGGCCGAGATCATCTCGGTGCAGGGGATCTCGCCGGCGGTCTGGTCGGCATGAGTCGTGCCGAGGCAGGGGATCCCGCGCCGCGCCTGGGCCCAGGCCACCGCGTGGGTCGAGTGGCTGTGGCAGACGCCGCGGATGCCCTCGAAGGAGCGATAGAGCACGAGGTGGGTCTTGGTATCGGAGGAGGGCCTCAGCTTTCCTTCGACTACCTTGCCCTCGAGATCGACGACGACCATGCTTTCGGGCCGTAGCTCGGAATACTCGAGGCCCGAAGGCTTGATCGCGAAGACGCCCGCCGCGGGATCGAAGGCCGAGGCGTTGCCCCACGTGAGGATCGCCAATTCCAGCCTCGCGATCTCGAGATTGGCGGCCAAAGCCTCCTCGCGGAGGGCCTTGTACTTCCTCATAGGCCGAGCCTGTAGGCGACCTCGTTCCAGCGTATCTCCTTGCGCAGCTCGTCGGGATCGGTCGCGGCGCCGATGAGGAGGAACTCGATGCCGGCCATCTCGGCCCAGTCGCGCATCCATTCGGTCTCGACTACGCGCGAATAGCCCGTATGGTGGGCGCCTCCGGCGATGATCCAGCACTCGGCCGCGCGAGCGAGATCGGGCCTGGGCTTCAGGAGAACGCGGGCGACCGGCAGCTTGGGCATGGCCTTGGCCTCGATCGCGTCGACCTCGTTGACGATCATCCGCATGCGGCCGCCCATGTCGACCAAGGTGGCGTTGAGGGCCGGGCCCGCGTCGCCCGCGAAGACGAGGCGCGCCGGGTCCGCCTTGCCTCCGATACCGAGGGGATGCACCTCGAGACTAGGCTTGCCCTTGGCGATGGAGGGGCAGATCTCGAGCATGTGGGCGCCGAGGACGGCGGGCGCGGCCGGATCCAGGTTATAGGTGTAGTCCTCGAGGAAGGAGGCTCCCCCCAGGCCCGAGGCCATCACCTTCATCGCCCGGACGAGGGCCGAGGTCTTCCAGTCGCCCTCGGCGCCGAAGCCGTAGCCCACGGCCATGAGGCGCTGGGAGGCGAGGCCGGGAAGCTGCGGAAGGCCATTGAGATCCTCGAAGGTGTCGGTGTACGCGCCGAAACCGCCGGCCTCGAGAAAGCCCTTCATGCCGAGCTCGATACGGGCCTGCTCGCGCACGCGTTCGGCCCCCGCGCCCGAGCGCGCGTCGGCCGCGATCTCGTACTCGTCGGCATAGGCCTTCACGAGCGCGTCGACCTCGGCGTCCGAGACCGCGTTCACGGAGCGCACGAGGTCGCCCACGCCGTAGCCGTTGACGGACCAGCCGAGCTTGATCTGGGCCTCGACCTTGTCGCCCTCCGTGACCGCGACCTCACGCATGTTGTCGCCGAAGCGCGCGACCTTGAGGCTGCGCCCGTCGGCGAAGGCCGCGGCCGTGCGCATCCAGCCCGACAGTCTCTCGCGCACCCGCGCCTCTTCCCAATGGCCGACCACGACCTTGCGCGGCAGCCTGAGGCGAGCCCCGATGAAGCCGTGCTCGCGATCGCCATGGGCGGACTGGTTGAGGTTCATGAAGTCCATGTCGATCGAGTCCCAGGGGATGTCGCGGTTGAATTGCGTATGCAAGTGGCAGAGGGGCCGATGGAGTTCGGAAAGGCCGGCGATCCACATCTTCGAAGGGCTAAAGGTGTGCATCCAGGTGATGATGCCCGCGCAAACGGGATCGGCATTGGCCTCGCGAATGAGGGCAAGGATGGCGTCCGGGCCCTTGACCACGCTCTTCCAGACCAGCTTGCATGGCAGGGCGGAGTCGAGAGCCCGAACCATCGCCTTCGAGTGCTCGTCCACCTTCTTGAGGACGTCGGCGCCGTAGAGGTCCTGGCTGCCGGTCACGAACCAAAACTCGTACTTCTTCAGGTCGATCATGTGCGCATCTCCTTCTCGACGAATGCCCCGAGGGCCCGATATTTCTTGTAAATCCGATCGTAGGCGGCGCGACGCGCCGGATCCGGTTTGTAGACGCGTTCGATGGGAGCGCGCATCGCGGCCTGGGCCGCGAGGACGTCGGAATAGAGCCCGGCCGCCGTGGCGGCGAACATGGCGCCGCCCAACGCGACGGATTGGTCATTCGCGGACACCGAAATGTCCATGCCGAGGACATCGGACGTGATCTGCATGACGAGAGGGCTCTTGCGCGCGACTCCGCCTATGGCCGCGACCCGCTCGACCCTCACGCCCTCGGAACGCAGGCGCTCGACGATGGCGCGCGAGCCGAAGGCCGCCGATTCGATGAGGGCGCGGTAGACGGCCGGCGCGTCGGTCCCGAGACTGATGCCGGCTATCGCGCCGGTCAAGGTCTGGTCCGCGTCGGGCGTGCGCCTGCCGTTGTGCCAATCGAGGGCCACGAGGCCGGACGCGCTGGGGTCGATCTTCGCGGCCTCCGCCTCGAGGGCGGGGAGGAGCTTGTCCTCGAGCTCCGCCGCGGCCGAAGAGGGGCCGCCGCCCGCGAGCCCGGCCCGCGCCGTCCAGGCGAGGAGCCGACGGAACCAGGCGAAGACGTCGCCGAAGGCCGACTGTCCCGCTTCGTAGCCGATCATGCCGCGTACGACCGAGCCGTCGACCTGCCCGCAGATTCCTCGCACGAGCTTCTCGCCGGACGCGCTATTCGGCGCGATCGGTGAAGGTCCTATCATGATATCGCAGGTGCTCGTGCCCATGATCTTCAGCAGAGTGCCCGGGGCGACGTCGCCGCCCACCGCGCCGATGTGCGCGTCGAAGGCGCCGACCGAAACGACGACGTCGGTGGACAGGCCGAGGCGCTTCGCCCAATCGGGACAGAGCTTTCCGAACACCGTCTCCGCGGTATAGGTCTCCGTGCCGAGGGAGGCGGCGAGCTCCGAAAGACGGGGATTGAGCCCGTCGAGGAAGGCGCCGGAAGGATAGCCGCCCCAGGACGCGTGCCACATGGCCTTGTGCCCCGCCGCGCAACGGCTGCGCCTATAGGAGCCCAGGTCCTTCGTCCCCGTGAGAAGAGCCGGCATCCAATCGCAATGCTCGACGACCGTGCGTGCCCGAGCGGCCGCCTCCGATCCGTTCTCGACGAGTTTCAGTGTCTTCGCCCAGAACCACTCCGAGGAGTAGATGCCGCCCTCGTACTTCGTAAAGTCCTCGCCGCCCCAGCTCCTGGCGAGCTCGTTGATCCGCTCGGCCTGGGCCACCGCGGTATGGTCCTTCCACAATACGAACATCGCGTCGGGCTCCGAGGCGAACTCGGGCCTCAGCGCCAGAGGCGAGCCGGTCTCGTCGGCGAGGCAGGGCGTCGAACCCGTCGTATCGATCGTGATCCCTCGAACCTTGGCCGCAACCGCGGCCCCGGACTCGGCGAGGGCGCGCTTGGTCGCCTCCTCGATTCCCTCAATGTAGTCGAGGGGATGCTGGCGGAAACGGTTGGCCCCCGGGTCGCAGAACTCGCCCTTGGCCCAGCGCTTATAGGCGCTCACCGCCGTACCGGCGCTCGAGCCGTCGGCCGCGTCCACGACCAGGGCGCGTACCGAGTCGGTACCGAAATCGATGCCTAGGACGTAGTCCTGTCCCTTTTTCGCGCTCATTTCGCCTCCTGTTGGCCCGGTCCGAAGACCGCGCTCATGATCGCCGCCTGGGTTAGTCCCGCCCGCGGCAGGATGGCTTTTACGCCGCCCTCGTGCATGACGAGGACGCGATCGGCGAGCGCCAGGATCTCCGGCAGCTCAGAGGATACCAAGATGATCGAGACGCCGGAATCCGCGAGCTCGGCCACGATGCGATGCACCTCGCTCTTAGCATGGACGTCTATGCCCCGCGTAGGCTCGTCGAGGATGAGGATGCGAGGCTTGGCCGCGAGCCACTTGGCGATGACGACCTTCTGCTGATTCCCCCCGGAAAGATTCCGGACGATCTGCTCCGTGCTCGAGACCTTGATGTCGAGGGATCGGATCGAGTCATTGGCGACGACCATCTCCTTCTTGCGATCGAGGATGAGGAACAGCTTTCGCAAGAAGCTATGGACGGCTAGCGTGACGTTCTCCCGCATCGTCATCCCGAGGACGAGGGCCTGCACCTTGCGGTCCTCGGGGAGGTAGGCGATTCCCTTGGCCACGGCTGCCTTCGGGTTGGTCAGGGCTACTTCCTCGCCGTCGAGCAGGACCCGACCGGCAGTCTTGCGCACGGCTCCGATGAGGAGCCGGGCGGTCTCGGTCCTGCCGGCCCCGATGAGCCCGGCGAAACCGAGTATCTCCCCCGACGCAGATCGAAGGAGACATCGTGGATGAAAGGAGGACCGCAGAGGCCCTCGACGCTGAAGACCACCTCCTTGGAGGCGCTCAGTTTGCGGGTCGAGAAGAAGTCCTTCATCTCCCTTCCCACCATTAGTGCGATGAGTTGATCGGTCGTGGCCAGCTTCGGATCGAGCGTCCCCGCGTTCTCGCCGTCGCGGAGGACGACGATCCTATCGGTGACGCGGAAGACCTCCTCGAGCTTGTGCGAGATGAAGATCACGGCTATGCCCTTATCCTTGAGCTCCGCCATGACTTGGAAGAGCTTTTCCGTCTCGCGCGTCGACAGGGAGGAGGTGGGCTCGTCCATGATGAGGAGCCTGACCTCGCTGAGCAGGGCCTTGGCTATCTCGATCATCTGCTGGATAGCCGTCGAGAGGCGGCCGACGGGTATCCTGAGGTCAAGATTGATATCGAGGCGCTCGAAGATGACTCGGGCCCGTTCCCGCATCGCTCCGAAATCGAGCAGTCCCGCCTTAGTCTTGACCTCGCGGCCCAGGAAGAGATTCTCGAGCGCGCTCAGGTTGGGACAATTGTTGAGTTCCTGGAATATGATCGATATCCCCTGTTCCTGGGCTTCGCGTATCGTCTCGAAATGCGAGGGTCGGCCATCCCACAAGAGCTCCCCGCCGTCGGGACGGTAGACTCCCGTCAGGATCTTCATGAGGGTGGACTTGCCGGCCCCATTCTCGCCGAGGAGGCCGACGACCTCGCCCCGCTTCACCGCGAAATCGACCGCCCGCAGGGCCTGAACGCCGGGAAAGTTCTTGGATATGCCGCGCATCTCCAACAGGGTCGGAAGCTCCCCCCGAGCCGACGCGTTCCCGTCGGGCTTGAGCTCGGCCATGGCGCTACGCCTGCCTCGAGGACTTGACCCGGTCCAGCACCGCGGCGAGGACGATGATGACGCCGATTATCGCGGTCTGGTAGTAGGGAGAAACCATCATGAGGACGAGCCCGTTGCGTATGACGCCCATTATGGCTGCGCCGATGAGTACGCCGAGCACGGAGCCTACTCCTCCCATGAGGGAAGTGCCGCCGATTACGGCCGCGGCGATGGCGTCGAGCTCCCAGCCCGTTCCAGTGTCGGCTTGGGCCGAGTTGAAGCGGGCGACCAATATGACCCCCACCAGCGCGGCGCAGAGCGAGGAAATCATATAGAGGCGGAACTTGATCCCATTGACGTTTATGCCCGACAGGAAGGTTGCCTGCTCGTTGCCGCCGATCGCGTAGGTCCTACGGCCGAAGGCCGTCTTGGTGAGGAAGAACCACGCCACTACCGCCGCGATGATCATGATCCACAGCGGAATCGGGAGGGACAGGAAGTCGTTCTGGCCGATCGGCAGGAAGGACTTGGGTATCTGCGTGATGGGCCAGCCTTCGGTGAGAATGAGGATCAGGCCGCGCGCGAAGCTCAACATGGCCAGCGTTACTATGAAGGGCGCGATTCGTACATAGGCTATCAGCGCGCCGTTGATGGCCCCGATCGCCAGCCCGACCAGGAGGCCGAAAAGCGTGGCGAGGATGGGGTCGAAGCCGAACTTCATGGCCCCCGCCGCGGCGACGCCCGCCAGGCCCATCACCGAGCCCACGGAGAGATCGATACCGCCCGTAAGTATGACGAAGAGTTCGCCTATGGCCACGATCGCGACGAAGGAGATTTGGCGAGATATGAGGTAGAGGTTCTCGCCGCTCATGAAATTCGGCGCGAAGATGGTAATGCCCGCCATGATGAGCAAAAGGGCGAGGAGGATAGCGGACTCCCGACCGCGCATCAGCGAGCGCGCGATACGGGTGGGTAGGTTGCTGGTTTCCATTTCACGTTCCTTGCGGAAGATCGGCGCCGCGGTATCGATTCCGCGGCGCCGTTTCGATCCTCTGACGCTATCGAGCGCGGCGGGAAGCGACCGCTCCCCGCCCGGCCACTTACTGGGCGAAGGCCTTCTTCATGTCGTCCATATAGGTATCGACGTTGCTCTTGTCGACGATGAGGACGCCGGTGTCGATCACCTTGTCGATCGGCTTCTTGGCGATGGCGTCGAGAAGCTTCTCTACCGAGAGCCAGCCCATGTTGTAGGTCTTCTGCACGAGGCAGAAGGAGACCGTGCCGTCCCTGATCCCCTCGAGAGTGTCCTTGAGATCATCGAAGCCGGCGAGAATGATCTTTCCGGCCTTCTTCTGCTGCTTGAGGACCTGAGCGGCCGCGGGGGCTACCTCGGCGGATACGCCGAAGATCGCCTTGAGCTTGGGATAGGTCTGGAGAATCGCCTCGGTCTTGTTGACCGTCTGGGCGAAATCGCCGCCCTCGTCTACGACGTCGAGGATCTTGATGTTGGGAGCAGCCGTAGCCATGGCATCCTTGAAGCCCTGGGTCCGGAGGTTGAGGTTGGTGGCGCCCAAGCCTCCCTGGATGATTATAAGGCTTCCTTCGTTGTTCATGAGCTCGGCCATCTTCTTGGCCGCCGTCGCGCCCGCGGTCTGATTGTCGGTGCCGATGTAGGTCAAGGCCTCGGAGGATGGGGCGGGAGCGTCGAAGGTGATGACCTTGATGCCCGCCTTCATCGCGTCGTGAATGACCGGCACGAGGCCGGCGTCGTCGTTGGCCGAGATGGTGATGCCGTCGACCTTCTGGGCGATGAGGTCCTCTATGACCTTCGCCTGGAGGGTCACGTCGAATTTCTGTGGATCGACCTCGAGGGTTTTGATGCCGTACTTGAGCCCGGCGGCCTGGAAGCCCGCGAAGCAGGGTACATAGTAGGGATGAACGCCCTTCGGAACCATGACGAAGGTCTTCACCTTCGGCTTCGCGGGGGCGCATGCGCTGAAGCCCGCCGCGACGATAGCCGCGGCCGCAAGAACGACCAGTGCTTTTCTCATACTCTTCCTCCTAATGGGATATTGGATGGGCGCCACCGCCGATTCGGGAGGGACGCCTCATTCCATCGTCTTTACCGGCCCGCCTTCAAGCCGGGCAGGTTTTCCCTAAAATACACATCCAGCGGAATTCTGACGTCGCCGTCGCCGTCATCCTCGTGGACGACGGATCGAAACAATCGTTCCAGTCCCTCCTTCCCCTGCTCGAAGGGGCGTTGCGAAATGAGGCAATCGATCCCTCCGTCGCGAAGGAGGCGCACGTTGCCGGGCACCAAATCCCACGATACGAGGGCGCAGTCTTTCTTCTTTCCCGAAGCCTGAAGCCAGTCCCCGACCCGGTGGCCGGAGGAATTCGCCACGAGGATGCCCGCGATATTCGGCATGTCGCGAAAGAGTCCCTCGAGGAAGCCTTCCACGGACTCGGTACGCGCGAGCTCGAAGCATTCATATTCGCGCGCCTCGCGCTCGATCCTCCCGATGTGGTCACGGAAGAACGCCATGAAACCCTCGATCCGCAGCTTGATGTGGCGATCCTCGCCGTGGGCGTTGAGGGCGACGAAAGGGCCGGGCACCCCGCTCGCCACGAGCGATAGCATCCTGCCGGCCAGATATCCGGCGGCGAAGGCGTCTTGCCCGACGGCGGCGAGCGGCTCGGCGCCGTCGACCCTGCCGTCGAAAAAGACGTAAGGAACGCTGCCGTTCATTCTGGTCAAAACCGGCAGAAGATCCTCCGGCAGAACGGGCGCGATAAGGAGACCGTTATAGGGATTGGCTAGGATATCATCGAGGAGGTTGCGATAGGCCGCTCGATCGTAACGATCGAACTCGTCGATCCGAAGCCTGGCCCTGTAGGGCGAAAGATCGCGTTCCGCGCGGCGGATGCCGGCCAGGCATAGCGCCCAATAACCGGAGTCTTGATCGGAGCGAGGCAGAACGACTCTGAAAGTATAGGTTTTATTGAGCGAGAGCTGACGCGCGAGGATGTTGGGTTCATAGCCCAGCGAGCTGACGATCGAATCGACCTTCTCCTTCGTTTCGAAAGAAACCCCGCCTCTATCATGGAGCACTCGGTCTACGGTACCTATCGAGACGCCTGCGAGACGGGCGATCTCCTTTACTGTGATTCGCTCTGGTTCCATGGCTTTCGTGTACGTACACATAAATAGTCGTGTACGTACACGGCATATTTGTTGTATCATTCTATAGGTCTTCCGTCAATCGAGAAAAAAACATAAACTCGAAGCCTTCAATGGTGATATGGAGGTTGGAATGAATTCGCCCCGCCTTCCGGCAGTAATCGATATCGGTCCCGGCGCTGCCGAGCGCCTCGCCGCTTTTTGCGTGGGGAGGGGAAAGACCGGAGACGATGCCCCCGGCGGCGGCCCGATCCGCCTCGTCGCCGATGCTTCGACCTATGCGGCTGTAGGCGCGAAGGCAGAGAGCGAGCTGGGCGCGGCAGGCCTATCGACCCGCGTGACCGTCTTCCGCGATCCCCATCTCGCGGCGGACGCCCGCAGCATCCTACGACTCCTCGCGGACGACGATCCGCGGGAACGCACCTACATCGCCGTCGGCTCCGGCACCATCACCGATATCGTCCGCTTCGTCTGTCACAGGACGGGGCGCGAGTTCGTCTGCCTCGCTACGGCGCCCTCGGTGGACGCCTACGCGTCCGTCGTCGCGCCCATAATCATAGAAGGGATGAAGCGGACGATCCCGGCCGCGGCCCCTCTCGCCATCTTTGCCGACACCGAGACCCTGGCGCTGGCCCCTCGTCCGATGATAGCGGCGGGTTTCGGCGACATGCTCTGCAAATTCTCGGCTTCGGCCGACTGGAGGCTCGGCGCCCTTCTCTGGGGCGAGAGCTTCGACGAGGCCATCGCCCGCCGCGCGGTCGATGCCGCCCGGGCCTGCGTCGACTCCGCGCCTGCGATAGGAACTGCCGTACCCGCGGGCCTCGAGAAGCTCATGGCCGCTCTCGTCGAGTCGGGACTCTGCATGGCCGAGGCGGGCCATTCCCGCCCGGCTTCGGGAGCCGAGCACCAATACTCGCACTATTGGGAGATGCGCCTCCTTCTCGAGGGTCGTCCCCCGATCCTGCACGGGCTCAAGGTCGGCATCGGAACGCTCGAAACGGCGAGGCTCTGGGACGGAGTGCGAAACATGACGGAGGCCGAGGCGGCCGAGCGACTCGCACGCTCGCGCCTCCCCCCGCGCCTCGAAGAGGAGGCGCGCATCCGCGAGGCATTCGGTCCCGCCGCCGAGGAGGTAATCATCGGACACGAGCGCTTCCTCTCCATCGACGAAGCCGAGTACGAGGCGCTTAAAAAAGGCGTCATCGCAGGGTGGAAGGATATTCTCGTCTTGGCCGAGTCCGTGCCGACCGCCGCGGAGACGGCGCGGCTCCTCGGAATCGCCGGATGCCCGGTCGATCCGCGCGAGCTCGGCCTCCGGGAAGAAGAGATAGAGCTCGGACTGAGGAACGCCCACTACCTCAGGGACCGCTTTACGATCAAAAAGCTGTCCCTCATGCTCTTCAATCGACGGTAACGACCTTCCAGGTACGCTGCATGAGCTGGGTATTGTCGGCCGTTTTTACGTTGAGGCGATAGATCCCCGGCTCGGTGAAGAGGTAGGGCGCAATCTCGACGCTGCTCCCCGCCGGGATCTCCTCCCTATCCTCGCGGAGAATCCTGATCTTCGAGAAATCGACGCTCGCCTTGTAGAAAAAAATATGGAACACTCCTCCCCTGCCTGTTCCGTTGGTGACCGTAAAGGCGAGAGAGGACCCCGTCGCCGCGGGAATCTTATCGGCGAAGACCGCGGGCCTGGGCCCGATTACGAAGCCGACCTGGGAGACGACGGGCTCGGAGGATGCCGGCGTCGGTTTGGGGACGGCCGCGATTACAGGCGCGGCCGGAAGCGCCGCAGGCGGCGTGGCCGCCTTGGCGGCGGCGGGCTCGGCGGCGATTGCGGGAGCGGGAGGAGCCGGCGGAACGGATACGATGAAGTATCTCGCCCCGATCATCCGCGGCCCGAAATAGCGGTCGGCGACCGGCGAGACGATTACGCCGGTCTTGGGACCCTCGGATACCGCATGGATCATCTCGTCGTGGCCCAGGAATATCGCCACGTGGCTGGGCCCGCCTCCGCCAGCGGTATCGAATACGAATATGTCCCCGGGCTTGACGGCGCTCTTGTCGATCGGCGTCCCCGCCGCCCACTGCTCCTTGGAATTCCTGGGTATCGCGAGATCGGCGGCGTGGGCATATACGTACTGTACGAAGCCCGAGCAGTCGAAGGCCCGAGGCGATTCGGCTCCATAGACATAGGGCACGCCCACGAAGGACTGCGCGGCCTCGACGATAGCCTGCCGCTTTTCGCTCTCCGAAGGGAGCGCCCGAAGGGCCAAAGCGGGGGCGAGCAGGGCAAAGACGGCGAAGGCGACCATCGTCTTGCGCATATGGCGCATTTTCCTGCTTGCCGACACGGCTGTCAACGGCCTGCGCGACGCCGACATGAGTAATTCGTTAGGGACCTTGCCGCCCGCCCCCGCCGGGCCTATAGTGGCCGCGGAGTCCACAGAGCCCAAGGAGACGCAGGATGAGCGACGGCGATCGCCTTACGAAGCCTCATGTCTTTCTCATCTTCCTCGTGTCGACCGCCAGCTTCTTCGAAGGTTACGATTTTATTATCCTCAATCTCGTTCTCCCCTTTCTCAGGAAGGAATTCTCCCTGAGCATCCTCCAGGCGGGCTTCGCCGCCTCGGCGATCGCCGTCGGGACCATCGTCGCTTTCTTCGTGCTCCGCCTTGGGGACTATTTCGGCCGCAGGGCGACCCTGATGTGGACGGTCCTCGGCTATACGGCGGCCACCGCGCTCACGGCGGCCAGCCGCAGCGTCTACGGCTTCGTCGCGATGCAATTCCTCGCCCGCGTGTTCCTCGTTGCCGAGTGGGGCATCTCCACGGTCATCATCGCCGAGGAACTGCCCGCGGCCAGGCGCGGCTTCGGCATCGCGGTCGTGCAAGCCATGGCCGGCATGGGCGGCATCGTCGGCAGCGCCATCTTTCCCATCGTCGACAAGGTCGCCTTGGGCTGGAGGGCGATGTATCTCATCGGGATCCTCCCGCTCGTCATCGTGTTCTTCGTCCGCCGCAGCCTGCGCGAGACGCGGCGCTACGCGGAGTATCGAGCGACCCGGACCGACAGTCCCAAGTGGACCGAGATACTCGAAAGGAAGTATCGGAAGAATCTAGTCGTCATCGCGTGCCTTTGGTTTTTCATGTACCTCGGCTACACGCCCATCCTGACCTTCTGGACGACGTTCGCGATGGGCGACCGCGGGCTGGGCCTCGGCCAGGTCAGCCTTATCGTGGCGATCTCCTATACAATAGGGCTATCCGGTTTCATCGTCGCCGGAAGACTCATGGATGCATGGGGACGCAAGCCCACCTGCGTCCTCTTCTTCGGCCTCGGCGCAGTCGCGACCTTCGTCGCCTTCAACGCCCCTCCCGCGCCCCTCCTTCTGGGAGCCTCCCTGGTCGTCCTCATCTTCTTCGCGACGAGCTACCTGAGCCTCTGCTCCACCTATACCGCGGAGCTCTTTCCCACGCGCCTGCGGGCGAGCGCCGCCGCATGGACCAACAATACCCTGGGCCGCGTCGGCATGGTCCTCGCGCCCACGATGGTAGGCCTTCTGGCCGGGCTCTTCGCGAGTCCCGCCCCGGATCCGGCCGGCGGGCAGGGGGGCGCGCATTCGAGCGGCGTGGGGCCGGCGGTCGGCCTCATGGGCCTCTTCCCCCTCCTGTGCGCCGTCCTCGTCCTCGTCTTCCTGCCCGAGACGAAGGACCGGGAGCTCGAGGATATAAGCGGCTAACCTTCGACGGGCTTTCGAATCGGCGTTCGCGGTCGCGGGAGTTTCGTCCCGGCTTTCCTTTCCCCGCTCATCTTAAAGTATTAGATTCGTTTTATATTCATGCGCGCCAGAGGAGGCACTATGCGAGGCAGCAATTCCGGAAAAGGCTTTAAGGACATCTTCCCCGGCATCGAGATCAAGACTCTCGTGTACGGCGAGAAAACCCTCATGACCAAGTACCGCTTGCGGATAGGCAGTGAGCTACCCTCGCACAGCCATCCTTTCGAACAGATCGGTTACCTCATTCAAGGGAGGCTCCGCCTGACCATCGGCGACGATACCCGCGAAGCCGCCGGCGGCGACAGCTGGTGCATAGCCCCGGGAGTAACGCACGGGGCGAAAGTCCTGGAAGACTCGGTAGCCATCGAGATATTCTCTCCCCTCCGAGAGGAATACGTCAAATACGAGAATCCGGAGGATATCATCCGATAGCGAAGCTCCTGAGACTCTTCCCGGCTTTCATGTGGGCGGCAAGGCGGATCAGCTGGGGCCTTGAATGGAGGAAAAAACGCTTGTAGGCCGCGCACAGGTAATTGAGGCCTACAGCCTCTCCCTGGACCGCGACGAAGCGATCCTTGGGGCAGCCGCCGTTGCAGGAGGCCAGGACTTCGCAATCCAGGCAGGTTCGCGGCAGCTCGTCCCGCTTGGCCCGGCCGAAAGCGAGCATGCGAGGGTCGGAGGAAAGCTCGGCCAGGCTGCGCTCGCGCAAGTTTCCTATCATGTGGTCGCCGTCTACGAAATGATCGCAGGCGTAAAAGCTCCCGTCGCGTTCGAGGACTGCGACGTCGCCACAGGTCTCGCGATGGATGCACAGGGCATGGGGAGCGCCGTAGATGGGGCGGAGCGCCTCGTCGAAAGCCTGCACCACGATGCGTCCGACATCCTCGCGTATCCACAGATCGAAGACGGCGCACAGAAAATTGCCTATCGCTTCCGGAGCGGATGCCGCTCCGGAATTCCCGGAAGCCGCGCCCGTCCGACCCGGCCGCGGGACGAAGGGGAGGAACTGCAGGTACTTGGCGCCCTCGCCCTTGAAAAAGGAGTATACGCGCTCGGGAAAGGCGGCGTTGCCCTCGTGGAGAACGCAAAGGACGTTGACGAATACGGCTCTCTCCTTCAATAGACCAAAGGCGCGCATAACCGCCGCGTGGCTGGGCGCCCCGTCCCTGCCTTTCCTATGGCGGTCGTGCAACTCGGCAGGCCCATCGAGACTTAGGCCTACCGAGAAGCCCTCGCTCGCCAAAAATGCCGCCCATTCTTCGTCGATCAAGGTTCCATTGGTCTGGATCCCGTTCGTGACCGACCTCCCCCGAGGCAGGCGGGCGCGCTGGATCCTAGCGATCAGGCGAAAGTAGTCGAGGCCGAGAAGGGTAGGCTCGCCTCCGTGCCATTCGAAATGGGTCGAGGGTCCCGGGGAGCTCTCGATGCGCTCGGCTATATAGCGCTCCAAGAGCCGCTCAGGCATGGGCCAGGGAAGGCTCGAGAAGAATTCTTCCTTGTCGAGATAATAGCAGTAGTCGCAGCGTAGATTACAGCGCGGCCCTGCAGGCTTGGCCATCACGAGGCATTCCCGAATCCCCACTCTCCCCCCTCGGCAAGGCTCTACGCATTAAGTATATACCCATGCTCCAAGCTTCGAGCCCCGGATGGGCGGATGCGCGACGGAATCCCGGGCGTCAGAAGCTGGAAAGGACGTAGATGCCGAGGAGGGTTTCTACGGTCATGAGCTCGTCCGGGCAGAAGCCTTCGCGCGCCTGCTTCTCGAGCTCGCTCACGTACCAGAAGAACAGGCCGAATTTGGGGTCTATGCGGAAGCAGTAGGCGAGGAAGTCCTCGGCCTTGCTCTGATGGCCGAAGAGGAGGTTGGCGATGGAGTTGGCGAGGGCCACGAAACGCTTGAAGGCGGGACATACGGCGCCGTCGCGGAACTCGCGCTCGAAGGCGAGAAGATCCTCGAGGAGGCGATCCTTGGGCTTCTCTTCCGATTTTTCCACCCAGGTCTTGTGGACGAGGAGCTCTACGTTCTCGCGGAAGATACGAAGGAGGCGGTCTATGCGTGCCAGGCGCTCGGGCGCGGGGCCGTTTACGTACTGCTGAAACTCGCCGGCGTTCCCGAGGATATCGGCCAGCCGGACGGCGTAGCGGCCGCGTCTCGCGTCGTCGGCGCCGACGAGGAGGGGCAGCGCCTCGAATGCCACCCTGTCGACATCGGGGACCAGGCGTTCGTCTAGGGCCGTTTCCCGGGAACTCATGGCCTACCATGGCAAAAAGGCGTCTATTGGTCAAGACCCCGCGTCGCCCCGGGGTATTGCTCCCGCATCGTACAAGAGGATATCCTTATTCGAGCGATGAACGATATCCGTATACTCGAAGCGGAAGCCTATGGATCGGGTTTCGTCCCGAACGACTTTCTCGAGCCGGGCGAGGACGAATACCTGATACGCGACTCGCAGCTCGAGACGGCTTTGGGCCGCGCGACGACCTCCTATCGGGGCCTCTTGGGGCCGGAACTTGCCGTCCTCGTCGAAAACGGCAACCGATGCGCGGACTGGAGCCTCGTCCGCGTAACCGAGCCATTCGCTCCGGAGATCGTCCGCAATTGCGAATTCGCCGGCCTCGTTCGCCTGGGCGCCATAAGGCGGTTGGCGATCGAGCATCACGACCTCGTCGCTCCCGCCGGTATCACCAACTCGAGGATCGTCGCCTGCGACATCGGCGACGATTGCGCCATCCACGACTGCTCCTACATCGCCCATTATATAATCGGCGACGGCTGCATCCTCTTATCCAACGACGAAATCCACGTCTCCAACCACTCCAAGTTCGGCAACGGCATCGTCATGGAGGGCGAGGCCGAGGAGCTCCGCGTCGAGCTCGACCTCATGAACGAGGCGGGCGGGCGTTCCGTACCGCCCTTCCGGGACATGATCTGCGCCGACGCCTACCTCTGGGCCCGCCGCCGAGGCGACCCGGCTCTCATCGCATCGTTCAAGGCGATGACCGATTCGATGTACGATCGGAGGCGCGGGCGCTACGGTACGATCGGCAGGGCCTCGGTGCTCAAGTCCAACCGCATCGTCAAGGACGTCGCGATTGGCGAGTCCGCCTACGTCAAGGGCGCCAACAAGCTGAAGAACCTGACGATACTCTCCAGCGACGTCGAGCGCACCCAGATCGGCGAGGGCGTCGAACTGGTCAACGGTATAGTGGGCAGGGGCTGTAGGGTATTCTACGGATGCAAGGCCGTGCGCTTCGTCCTGGGCCCCAACTCCTCGCTCAAGTACGGAGCCAGGCTCATCCACTCGGTGCTCGGCGACAACTCGACCGTCTCCTGCTGCGAGATGCTCAACAACCTCATCTTCCCCGGCCACGAGCAGCACCATAACACGAGCTTCCTCATCGCTGCCCTCGTCCGAGGCCAATCGAACATAGCGGCCGGCGCGACGATAGGCTCCAACCACAACTCCCGCGCCAACGACGGCGAAATCGAGGCGGGACGCGGCTTCTGGCCCGGCCTATCGGCCTCGGTAAAGCATTCTTCGCGCTTCGCCTCGTTTTGCCTCCTCTCGAAAGGCGATTATCGATTCGAGATCGACCTTCCCCTCCCCTTCTGCCTCGTCGACGACGACCCCTCGCGCGATCGCCTGGTGCTCGTGCCCGCCTACTGGTGGTCGCACAACCTCTACGCCCTCATGCGCAACGAAGGCAAGTTCCTGGCCCGCGACAAACGCGCGGTCAAGATCCAGGCGATCGAGTTCTCGCCCTTCGCCCCCGATACTGCAGAGGAGATGATCGAAGCGATGCGCCTGATCGAGGGTTGGGCCCGAAACGCCGACGGCGATCCCGAATTCATCGACCTGCCGCCGCGACTCGTCGAGAATTCGGCAAGGAAGGTCGTGCTCAAGCGGCCGCGTCGCGCCCTCGCGGCCTATCGCGAAATGCTGCAGTGGTACGCGGGAAACGCCGTTCTTCAATGGCTCGAGACCCCGCTCTTCGCCGCGACGGCTCATGCCCTCGAGGCGACCCTAGACGCCCTCGATGACCGCGCCCGCGCGCGGGAGACTTCGTGGGAGAACCTGGGCGGCCAGCTGGCGCCATTGCCCAAGGTCGAGGCTCTGCTCTCCAAGGCGCGCTCGGGCTCGCTGCGCGATTGGCATGCGATGCACGCGGAGTACGCGCGACTCGCCGAAGAATATCCCGCCGACAAGGCCGAGCACGCCTGGGCCGTGCTGCGCATCCTCTCGCCGGCGCCGGCGGCGGCCGAGCTCCTCGGCTCCGCCCTTCGCGACCTCGTCGAGCTCAGCTCGCAGGTGGAAGCCCATGTCTTCGCGACCCGAGCCAAGGACCATTCCAACAGATTCCGCAAGGCGACCTTCCGGAGCGAAGCCGAGATGCGCGCGGTGGTCGGCTGTCCCGAGGAGAATCCCTTCGTCGTGAAGACCCGACGGGATATGGCCGCCCTGCGCGGTCGGGTCTCGGCCCTGCTGGCCCGCCTGCCCGCGGACCGGGCCGGCGCGCCGAGGCGATGAGCTCCATCGCCTCGGCCGTGCCGGGAAGACGCCGCTTCGTCGTCGCGAGGTCGACTGTCAGTTCCCCTTCTGGAAATCCTTCATGAAGTCGGCGGAAGCCTTGACGTTCTTAACGAGATTGGCGTTATAGATCGAGAAGCGTATGCCCCCGACCGAGCGGTGGCCCTTTACGCCGATGATGCCGGCGGCCTTGGCCTCCTTGACGAACTTCTCCTCGAGCTCCTCGCTCCTCAAGCGGAACACGACGTTCATCCTCGAGCGCGCGTCCCTGTCCACTGGGCAATTGTAGTAGCCTCCGGAGGAGTCGATCGCCTCGTAGAGCACGCGCGCCTTCTCCTCGTTGACCTTCTGGATGCCCTGGAGTCCGCCCATCTTCTTGATCCAACCCAAGGTGAGGTCGAGGATGTAGATCGAGAAGCAGGGAGGCGTGTTGTACAGCGAGTTGTTCGCCTGTTGAAGCTTGTAGGAGAGCATGGAAGGCAGGTCTTCCTTGGCTTTGGCGAGAAAGCTGTCCTTGATCGCGACGGCCGTGACGCCGGAGGGGCCCAAGTTCTTCTGAGCGCCCGCGTAGATCATGGAGAATTTGTCGACGGGGAAAGGCCGGGAGAAGATGTCGCTCGACATGTCGGCGACGAGGGGAAGGCTCCCGACCTCCGGCCAATAGTCCCATTGCGTGCCGAATATGGTGTTGTTGCTCGTCATGTGCATATAGGCGGCAGCGGGGTCGAGCTTGATCTCGGACGGCTTGAGGATGGAGCGGAAAGTTCCGTCCTTCTCGCTGGAGATCACGTCGATCTGCCCATAGCGCTTGGCTTCCTTGACCGCGGCCTTGCTCCAATGGCCGGTGACGAGATAATCGGCCTTCCCGCCTTCCGGAAGCATGTTCATCGGCAGCATGAAGAACTGCGAGCTCGCTCCGCCCGTGAGGAAGATGATCTTCCAGTCCTCGCCCATGCCCGCTATCTCTTTAAAGGAAGCTTGGGCATGATTATGCATCTCCTCGTACTCCTTGGAGCGGTGGGAGACTTCCATCACGGACATGCCCGTTCCCTTCCAGTCGAGCATCTCGGCCTGGGCCTGCTCGAGGACTTCCTGAGGGATCGCCGCGGGACCTGCGTTGAAATTGATGGCTCGCTTCATGCTTCGCTCCTTATTTCCTGCAGTATTTCTGCATACGCTCTACGATGCAGTCGCCGAGACGGAGGAGGTTCTCCTCGGTCGAGGCGCCGAGGTGGGGCGTAAGGAGCACGCGGGGCGACGAGAGGAGCGGCGAGCCTTCTGGCGGCTCCTTGTCGTAGACATCGGTGGCGAAGCCGCCCAGCCTGCCCTCCTTGAGGGCCGCCGCAACGTCCTCCGTCCTGACGACGGGTCCGCGGCAGGTGTTGATGAGATAGGCGCCTTTCTTCATCTTCGCGATGCTTCCCGCGTTGATCATGCCACGCGTCTCGTCGGTCAGCGGCGTATGCAGGGAGATATAATCGGAGGCCGCGAGAAGCTCGTCGAGACTCGCCATGGACGCGGCGTCGGAGGACTCCACGTACTTGTCGTAGGCGATGACCTTCATCCCGAAGGCTTTGGCTCGGAAGGCGAGCTCGCGCGCGATGCGGCCCAAACCGATGAGGCCGAGCGTCTTGCCGCCGAGCTCGGTGCGCTCCAGCTCCTTCTTGAGCCACTTGCCCTGCTTCATGGAAGAGTCGGCCTCGGCTATATGGTTGGGCATGGCGATCATCATAGCGAAGGCCAGCTCGGCGACCGCGAGGCTCGAGGCCTCCGGCGTGTTGTCGACCGCGATGCCCTTGGACTTCGCGTATTCGACGTCGATCGTGTCGACACCGACGCCCCCGCGGATTACGTACTTGAGCTTGGACGCGGCGTCGATCATCGCCTTGTCGACCTTGGTCTTGGAGCGGACGATGATGACCTCGGCCTCGGATACGCGACCCAGGTCCGTCGCTACTTCGCCGAAGCCCTTGAGCCTCGCAGGCAGGTCCGGCGCGAAAGCGTCGGCTAGCAAGATGACCATAGGTTCCTCCTGAATCATAGGAAAGCGTTCTTTTTTAGCGAAACGATGAAGGCTAGCGCCATTGTACAGAATATGGGTTATATGTCAAGTCGAGTGAAAATGGACGAATAGCTTCGCTCGACAGCGACGACACGGCCATCGCGGAACGGCCCAAGGACCCGAAGCTTGAAACTTGCGCGGCCCGAAGATTCCGAGCTCACGGCTTGAGTACGAAAACCTTCCGCATTAGCGCGTTATCTTCCTGGCCTCTATATAAAATCTCTTCCCCGGAGCCTCGCCCATAGAGAAGGTTTTTCTGGGCATTACGCCGTCGCGGATCACCGTCTCGAAGAAGCCCGACTTGTCGATGGGCGGCAGATAGAGACCAAGATTGCCGGGCTTGGCCGCGAGGGCGAGAAGGCTTTCGCGACCGTGGATATAATCGATGCCGAGACCGGGCTTGGACTTGAGGAGAGGATCGAGCAAGTCCTGCAGGGTTCCGGCGGCGAGCTTGGCTTTGGGTCGAGTGAAGGTTATGACAAGATTGCCCGCGGAGGAGATGCAGGCGACGCGCTGGACCGTCGCGTCGCTCCCTCCGCCCCCGTCGCTCCCTCCGCGCGCGTCGCTCCCTCCGCCCCCGTCGCTCCCTCCGCCCCCGTCCACGACGGCTAGGGCGGCCTCGGAGTTCGGATAGCGGTCGATCTCGAACTCCTGGCAGTCCGAGAGAGCGCTCAAGAGCGCGCCTTCGTCGAGGCCAAGGAGGATGCGGTGTATCGGGTGGAAGGGCAAGCCTTCGTCGTAGACGTTTACGAGCTCTGCAAGGGCGTAGCGCGCCGGATGCTCCATGAGGCCGGGCTCTTTCGCATGGTCGTTTTTTATTTCTTCCCATACCGCCTTGGCGGTCGCGAGGGAATGGTTGCCGTCGCCCACCGCGAAGAGCAGGGGGTGTTCGGAACCGTACTTAGCCTTGAAAGCGGCGGGATCCGCCAGGCGGGCGAGAGCCTCCGCCGCGGCTTCGAGAAGGGCGGGATCCCCGACCTGCCAGCCCCGTACGCGGCCGGAGTCGAGCATGAGCTCGAAATCGTAGAGCCCGGGCAGGCTGGAGCGGGCTGCATAGATGGGCTCGACCACGGTGCGCTTCGGGTCGTCGAGGAGAAGCATGATATGGGGAAGCTCGAGGGCGGCGCCGCGGCGAATCCTCATGCGCGGGGGGAGGCGCTCGACGATGGTGCCCTCGCTGGGACGGATGAGGGAGGTCGAATCGGCGCCATAGCGGTATGCCTCGAGGTCGACCGCGAGGAGAAGCCCCACGCGAGGCTTCTCCTCGCAGGGAGTGGAGCGCTCTATCAAAACCAAGCCTTCGCCGATCGGGGAGATCACGCCCTCGGCGAGATAGCGGCGCATGTTATCTTGAATGCGCGCGATCCGCTGATCGGCGTCGGCGTCCTCAAGGTAGGCTTCGGGGAAGATGAGGCCGAGGGTAGAGGGCGCGCCGGAGACGAAGGCTTCGGCGCGCTGCCAATACTCCCGCTCGGAGGAATACTGGTCGCAGGCTACGACGGCCCATTTGGAGTAGTCGGTCCCCGCCGCGGGCAGGAGGACTTCGGGTATCCTCGCGCCGAGTGAAGCGAGGACGAACGTCGAGCGGAGCGGGAGGAAGGCCCTGGGCCGCGAGCTTATCGGCATTTCCGCTCATCGCCGGCCTCCTATTTGAGCAGGCCGAAGCGCTCTTCGAGGCCGGGCCGCTTGCGAAGCGCCTTGAGGACCCTGCTGTAGGCGAAGCCCGAAAGGACGACGCCCGCCAGGAAGGACACTATGATTATAGCCCCTCCGGCGTTCTTGAGGCCGATCGCCATGGCAAGAGCATTGAGAGCCACGAACAAGATAATGATGATTATCACGGTAAGCAGCATGTTGGACACCGTGGCGACTAGAAGGAAGAGGGCCCTCCTGCCGTTCTTGGTCATCGTTTTCTCCTTGCGTCGACGACGATGGTTGAGATCACGAGTAGGATGGCGCAGACGACGACGCTCGCGTCCGCGACGTTGAATGTCGGCCAACGCTCGTAGCCGAATATCCCGTAGAATTTTACGCTGATGAAATCGACGACGCCTTCGGGTCTGAATATCCTGTCGATGACGTTGCCGATGCCTCCGCCGGCTATGCCGCAGAGGACCCATCTCTGGAGGGTCGTCGGCTCGGAGCTCTTGAAGTAGAAGACGAGGACGGCGGTGACTAGGGCGAGGGGTAGTACGACGAGTACCAGGCCCCTCGCGAGGGGAGGCAAGCCATCGAGGAGGCTGAAGGCCATTCCAAGATTCTGCTGTCGCACCAACCAGAAAAAATCGCCGAAGGCCCTAAAAGCGATGCTGTCCGGCCTGACCTCGGCGACGACGAGGGCCTTGCTGACCTGGTCGACGGCGATGATCGCGGCGCTCAACGCGAAGGGGGCGAGGTTCGCCCGAATCTTGCTCATCCTTGGTCCTTTCCTGACGCTCGATATCGCGCTAAAGGGCGGTGGGCAGGTCGACGAAGAGCGTCTTGATCCCCGTCTCGCGCGAGAGCCGCTCGGCTACGGCCTTTACGCCCCATACCTCGGTAGCGTAATGGCCGGCGGCGAGAAAGGACATGCCCCCCTCTTGGACCGCGTGGTAGATCGAATGCGAGCTCTCGCCGGTGACGAAGAGATCGATGCCCTGGTCTAGGGCCTGGAAAGCCTCCATTGCAGCGCCGCCCGAAACGACGGCCACGCTTGCGATCGGGTCCTTGCGCCCGGGGATGAGGGTCCTCGGCCTCGAACCGTCGGGAAGGATCCGACGAAGTATCTCGTCCAGGCCGAGGGGCGGATCAAGTAGGCCCATAAGGCCTATTTCCACCCCATGATACTCGCCGAAGCCCTTTATGTCCTTTAATCCCATGAGGCGAGCGAGGACCGCGTTGTTGCCGATTTCGGGTTGCCTGTCCAAAGGAAGATGGCAGGCATAGAGGGCCATATCCGCGGCGAGAAGAAGCTTTATGCGCTCGAGAAGTATGCCTTCGACTCGAGCCGGCCTCCCCCAAAATAAGCCGTGATGGACGAAAAGGACCTGGGCCCCGGCCGCCGCGGCCCTACGCATGCTTTCGGCGCAGGCGTCGACCGCGAAAGCGACGAACTCGACCTTTCCGCCCGATCGGCCCACTTGTATGCCATTGAGGGAATCGTCGATGCGGTCGAGAGCGCCGATATCGATGAAGGAGCGGCACCAGGCGTCGAAGCCCTTAAGATCCATGGCGGCGAGTATATAAAGAAAAGGCCTTCCGGGGAAGGAGGCTACCCCGGAAGGCCAAGACGACGCCGCCTGGTCGGCCTCGTCGACGAGAGGTAAGGAAGGAGCCTAGGAAAGCTTTTCCGTCCCTCAAACCTATTAGGCAGAATATACGCCCATGTTGGGAAAATCGCAATAAATACATTTAGAATATTTCGCATACGGTGACATAATTTACTCATTCTTAATAAATGCTAGTGATTATTTTTCAATTATTTCACAAAGCGGCCTCGAGGATCCTCGTAAGCTCCTCGGGAAAGAGGGGGATGGGATTGCCGCGCATGGAGCTGGCAGCCGTGGCCTTACGGGCGATTTCGGGGAAGTCCTCCTTTTTAAGACCATAGCTGCCGAGGCCGCGCACGCCGAGCTCCGCCGCGAGCTCCCCGAGGGCGGGACCTGCGTCTTCGGGCCGGGCGGAAGGGATCCCGGCGAGCAGGCGCGCGACCTCCGCGTAGCGCGCGAGGATTTGACTCTCAGGGTCGCGAGCGCGAAGAGCCGCGACGTTGACCGAGGCGACCGGCGACATCAGGGCGGCGCAAGCGGCGCCATGCGGGATGGGGAAGGCCCCGCCCAAGGGGGCGGCGAAGCCGTGGACGGCCCCGAGGCGGGCATTGGCCAAGGCCAGGCCGCCCGCTAGGCTCGCGAAGGCCATGCCTTCGCGGGCGGCCTTGTCGCCTCCGTCGCGGTATGCGCGGGGCAGAGAGGCTATCGCGCGTGGCAGCGCCTCGCGGCAGATCGCGTCGACGAGGACGTTGGGGCTGGAGCATACCAAAGGCTCCAGGAGCTGGGCTAGGGCGTCCATGCCCGTCTCGGCGGTAAGTCGCGGGGGAAGGCCATAGCACAGCTCGGGATCGACGATGGCGAGACGCGGCAGCATGGTCGGGGACCGAAGGCTCGCCTTGGCGCCTTTCTCCGGGGAGGCGAGCACGGCGTTGCGCGTCGCCTCCGATCCCGTGCCGGCCGTCGTGGGAATGGCGATGCAGGGGAAGGAGGGCTCCAAGAGAGCCTTGCCTCCGCCTATCACTTCGGCATAGTCGAGGGGATCGCCGGGATTGGCTAGAAGAGCGGCTACAGCCTTGGCGAGGTCGATGGCCGAGCCCCCCCCGAAGCCGACGACGAGCCGGCAGTCCGCGGCGCGGGCCAGGGCCAGGGCGGCTCGGGCATCCGCGAATCGAGGCTCATTCGCTATCGCGAAGCGCTCGCAGGCGAGTCCCGCGGCTTCGAGCGAGGCGAAGAGGGGCGCCGCGCGCGAGGTCGATCTTCCCGATACGACCAGGACCCCTGGCGCCACGGCGCCCACAGAGGCGTTCGCCGAGGCGAGGGAGGCGGCCGCGGGCCCGACCTCGACGAGGCTGCCGGGCCCGAAAACGATCCTGCCCGGCGCAGCGAATTCGAATTTCATAGCTCGGAATAGAGGGCCCGCGTCCTGGGCTCGGACATCAAGGGCTCGGCCAGGTCCTTCCATTTTCGATAGTGCGGCGTCTCCTTGTGGCTGGCCTGCGCCTTCTCGTCCCGGTAGGCCTCGACAAGGACGAAACGGCAGGAATCGGCTTCGTCCTGGAGGATTTCGAAGCGCGATATGCCGGGCTCCTTCCTGCTGGCCTCGGCGTTCTCGCGCGTCGCGGCGATGAATTCCCCGACTTTTTCCTTCGCTACCCTGATATTGACGATAAGGACCTTCATGTTCCCTCCCGCCGAATTGGCTCCCAATAGCTCACCCTGTTTCGACCCTTGACCTTGGATCCATAGAGCGCCTCGTCGGCTCGCCCGAGATACAGGGCGAGATCCTCGTCCCGCGCCGGCACGCCCGCATAGGCACCGAAACTCGCGGTGATCGACACTATCCCGCTTTCGCGCGCGAGTGAAATGCCCGCGATCCGCGCGCGGAGTCGCTCGGCTATGGCGACGCTGTCCTCGCGGCCGCTGTCCGGGAGGAGGACGGCGAACTCCTCGCCGCCATAGCGCGCGATGACGTCCGTGGAGCGGAGCGCGTCCTTGCAAGCGGCGCAGACTGCCTTCAGCACTTCGTCTCCGACAGGGTGGCCGTACTCGTCGTTGACGCGCTTGAAGAAATCCAGGTCCATCATGAGGACGCCGACGCTCTTTCCCGCGCGCCGCGACAGTTCGATATCGCGCCCTCCCAGCTCGTCGAAACGCCGCCTGTTATATATGCCCGTGAGCGTGTCCTGCGAAGCCAGGGCCGAAAGCTCCTCGAGAAGGGCCGCGTTCTCGGTTATGTCGCTGAGCAGGAGAACGGTTCCGCGACCCGAGCGGCCGTAGGGGAAGGCCCGCGCCTCTACCCTGCGCCGTCCCTCCCCCTCGCCCAGGTCGATCTGGGCCCCGCCCTCGCCCGCGACGAGGAGGGCCGCGAGCTCGGATATTCCGCGCAACGCGGAGACGATGCGGAAGGACTCGACGGCCGACGCGACCCCGCCTTCCGCGTCGGAAGCCCCCTGCAGGCCGAGGAGGATGCGCGCCTCGGAATTGCTGCTGGTCACGCGGCCGCGCGGATCGACGACGATCATGCCTGCACCGAGCGCCTCCAAGGCCCGGAGGCCGGCTTCCCCCAGTCCCCGGACGAGACCCGCCGCCATGCCCGCCCGTCCCAGCGCATAGGCGGCGCAGGCGATGCAAAAGACGAAAAAGACCAGGATCGCGTAGTCGACGACGGGTAGGACCATGCTGGGACTACTATAGGTACGCCCCGATCATTTTTTCAAGGCGGCGCGCGAAACGCCTTACGGGATCTGCGCGATCAGCTCCTTCAGGTAAGGCTTCTTCTCCAAGTCTCGAGCGAGGCCCTCGACCCGGACTTTATTGACGTAGGACCTGTCCTGGAAATAGTAATGGTAATTCGTGTGGACGTCGTACTTACCCGCCATCAGGGCGTAGGCATCCTCCGTCATGACCAGCTCCTCGTCGGTCGGGATCACGAACACCCTCGCCTTCGAGCCCTTGCCGGTGATATCGAGCTCGGCGTTGCGGCACTTGGCCAGGTCGTTCTTCTTCTCGTCCACGACGATGCCGATGTTCTCCAGCCCCGCGGTGGAGAGGCGCCTGATCGCGGGACCCATCTCGCCGACGCCGGCCGTGAACACGAGGGCGTCCACGCGGCCGAGCGCGGCGGAATAGGCGCCGATGTACTTCTTTATGCGATAGCCCTCCGCGCTCTGGGCGAGTCTGGCGACGGGATCGCCCTTCTCGGCGGCCGTCTCCACGTCGCGCCTGTCCGCCCATCTGCCGGTAAGGCCGAGGATGCCCGATTCCTTGTTGAGGATCTTCTCCACCTCGCTGCCTTTGAGCCCGGCCTTGCGCATCATATGGAAGATGATACCCGGGTCCATGTCGCCGGAACGCGTCCCCATGATGAGTCCTTCGAGGGGAGTCATGCCCATCGAGGTGTCGAAGGAGAGGCCGTTCTTGACCGCGTTTATGGAGGCGCCGTTGCCTATATGGGCGATTATCAGGTTGGTATCGAAGGGATCCTTCCCCAGGAGGATCGAGGCGCGCTTGGCGTTGTATAGGAAGCTCGTGCCATGGAAGCCGTAGCGTCGCACCGCGTACTTATCGCGCCACTCGCGGGGCAGGGCGTAGCTATAGGCGAAGTCGGGCATCGTCTGATGCCAGGCCGTATCCATGACCGCGCAGTGCGGCGCGTCGGGCAGAACGGCCTGCGCTGCCTCGACGCCCATCAGGTTCGCCGGATTGTGAAGCGGAGCGAGGTCGATCAGGTCGCGGAAGGTGGCCAGGAAATCGTCGTCGATGAGGACGGAGCGGGCGAACTTCGCGCCGCCGTGGACCATCCGGTGGCCGACGGCCTTGATCCCGGACATGTCCTTGATGACGCCGCACTCGGAGGATACCAGCGTATTGAGGATGAGCTCGATGGCGACGGTATGTGTGGGGCACTCGTGCTGGAGCACGTAATCGGTCTGGCCGCCGCACCTATGGGTGATGGAGGAGCCGCCTATGGCCACGCGCTCGACGATGCCCGTGGCCAGCGTATCTTTCGTCTCCCAGTCGTATACCTGATATTTGACGGAGGAGGATCCGCAATTGAGGGTGAGTATTACCATGGAGTTCTCCTTAGGGCTGCCGGAATATCGGCCAGTCTAGCACTCGCGGAGGACTTGGACAATCCGAGGCTCGGAACGCTCCCTGCGGTCCTTCAGGCTACTTCATCGTCAAGACGAAGACCCCGTCCCAGTTCTCGGGAGGGGGGGTTTGCTTGTACTTCGCAATCCGGTCGATGTAGGTCTTCGAGGGGCCGTCGTCGGGATCCACCGCGAGAACCTTCCGGAAAGCCGCGTCGGCCTCGTCCCAGAGTCGGGATTCGAATTTCGTCAGGGCTTTTTCGAAAAGACCGATGATGTCGGCCTTCCGCGGATCGAGCGAACCCTTCTCGTCGACGAGCTCGAAGATGCGGATGGGCTGCGTCTTGCCGACGACGCGTATTCGATCCAGGCGCCGGACGATCACGCCCTCCTTGACCTCGTTCATCGTGTCCTCGGATATGCAGAGCCAGGTTCCGTACTGCTTGTTGACGCCCTCGAGCCTCGCGGCGAGGTTCACCGAGTCGCCCATGATCGTGTAGTTCATCTTCTTTACGGTGCCCATGTTCCCGACGACCATTTCTCCGGTGTTGATCCCCATGCGGGTCAAGAGGTTGGAAGGGGCCAGGGCGTCCTGGAGGAAGCGCACGTTGATCTCGCTCTCGATTTTCTTCATCCTTACCGCCGCCTGGCAGGCCAGGAGGGCGTGGCCGGGGAGATCGAGGGGCGCGCCGAAGAACGAGATGATGGCGTCGCCCTCGTACTTGTCTATTGTACCTCCGAGGTCGAGGATTATATCGCTCATCGCGGTCAGGTACTCGTTGAGAAGCTTGACGAGGGACACGGGCGTGAGCTTCTCGGAGATGGTCGAGAAGCCCTTGATGTCGGTGAACATCGCCGTCATGTGCCTGAGCTCGCCGCCCAGCTTGAGCTTATCCGGGTTGCCGACGATGTCCTTGATCACGTCCTCGGACAGGTAATGGGAGAAGGCGTTCCGGATGAAGCCCTTTTCGCGCTCGGTGTCGAGGAACTGGATGAAGGTCAGCGCCAGGAAGGTGAAGAAAATCGAGAGCAGGGGCGTCAGCACGGGGACATAGATCCCGAAGAACGAGAATACGGCCAGATCGACGCCGAGGACCGCGACGGAGGCCAATACCCCCGTTATGATCGTGAAGAGGGGCTTCGTATTCCGCGAGGCGAACACGAGGGCCGCGGTCAGTATGACGGCCACGATGACGGAAACCCAGATCGAGGTCTCCGAGAGGAAATCGCGGGTCAGGATCGTATTGGCCAGCGAGGCATGCGTACCGACGTTGGGATATTCGTTGTCGAAGGGGTTGATGCCGATATCGGTCGAGCCCGTATTGGTTTCGCCGAGGACGCAGAGGGAGCCGTCCACCTTCGCGACGATATCTTTCCGGATATCGACCAGCGAGGAGTATGCCTTCCTGAGCGCCGCGAAATAGCCCGGGGCGTCGGCGCCGATGCGCGTATACTGCTCCCGGTCCTTGGCCTTCGTCCTGGGATCGGCGAGCACGGCCGCGACCATTCCCGCGATCTGGTCCTCGGGTTTAGAGTCCAGGAAGGAACCGACCTCGGAGACGAAACTGTCGCGCATGGTGCGGTAGTCGGCCATGCGGGCAAGGCTCTCCTCGCCCCGGAGCATCATGCCCAAAAGAGTCTCGGCCTGGCGGTTCTGGTCCAGGAGCGGGGTACTTCCCTTATACAAATCCAAATAACCCCAGCTTTCGCGCAACTTGAGGTCGTCGACCAAAGCATCGAAATCCTCTTTGTGCTGGATCAGCTCTGCATAGGAAAGATGCTTGAAGCTGTCCAGGAATTTCTTGTGAGGCCAGTTGATGATCATGCGCCCGTCGGGATCGAGGGGAATGCCGACTGTCCGGACGGTCCCATCGGGGAAATGCGCATCCTTGAGGACGATCTTGCGCGGGCCGATGATTACGGCGGGATTTCCGAGCCAGTCCAGGAGGGGGGCCATCACGAGCTGGGGGAAGTACGAGTCGCCGTAGCGGGCCACGAGATCGATCCTGCGGCGGACCCCGTCCGCATCCAGGTATACGTTCGTGAATCCGAGTCCCTTCGCCTCCTTCTCGATGGGAAGGATGGGTGGTTGAATATCCGCCGCTCGGCTTAGGCGCCTGTCCTTGAACCGTCACCGACTTGAGCGCGAAGCGATCGATAGCCAATTTCCTCGTTTCAGGGGGAATGCGATCGTTCGGCGCGGTCAACAGGTGAATCGTCAGGAAGGCCTCGCCATGGACGCGGATCGCCTGGCCGAGGTACTCGTCATTGTCGCGGGCGATCTTGGCCACCTGGGATTGGAGCGCGTCCTTGCTGCCCTGTATCAGGGCTTGGAAGTCGCCGATGTAGGAGCTCGCGTCCTTGAGCGGGATATTGCCTTGCTGGAGGGCCGAGACGAAGCTTTTCATTTGCTCGTCGATACTTCCGAACTGTGTGCCGAAACTTTCGGGTATATCCGTGGAGAGGATGTCCCTGTTGATGCCGCCGGGGCTTTTGTCGACGTACTCGATATCGAAGACGGCATAACGGCTTCCGCACTCGCGAAGCAGGAGAAGGCCGTCGGCCATGATATCGCGGCCTATGGGCCAGGTTCCCGCCTTCTCGACCGCCTGATCGTCGAAATCGACGAGGGTAATCGACTTCTTGAGCTCGACCGGCGCTTTCCTCGCCCTGAGGAAAAGATCGAAGACGCGATATTCGAATACTTTGGTGACGCCGAGGATGCCGAGCGCGCAAAAGATGACGGCGATCCCCGCGGGTATGGCTACGCGCGGGTGAATCCTGATTTTCATCAACGACTCCTGGCGATAACGGTTGAATGATCTACCAATGCACTATAATCTTATGCTATATTAGCTCAACTCAACAAGAAGGAGATCCTATCGTGAGAATTCGATTAGCCGCGATTCTCGCTGCGTTACTGATCGGGCTCCCCTGCTTCGCGCAATCAAACTCCAACGTAGATACCCTCCTTGGCCAAGTCCAGGCCCAGGCCGATCTGGCGGCCTATATGGCCTTGACCGCCGGCGGCCAGGTCGGCGAGGATTCGTCGCCGGCCGACGCCTACACCCAGGCGGTAGGGAACAAGTGGCTCCCTGCGTCCGTCTCCGCAACCGATCCTATACGCGTCGATGCCTTCTGTTACCTGGTCATGAAATCCTTAGGCCTCCAGGGCGGTCTCATGTATCGTATCTTCCCCGGCCCCCGCTACGCCTACCGTGAGTTCGTCGCGAAGGAAATAGTGATTCCGAGCGGGGGGCAAAAAAGGAATCTTCCGGGAGATGAGGTGCTCCGTATACTCCGCCTGGCCATGGACCTCAAAGGAGGCGGTAAATGAAAGGTCTTATTTTCATTATTGTTTCCTCTTTCTTCCTGCCTCTCGCCCTTGCCGCGCAAGACGCGTCCATGACCCTCGATACCTATCTCGCCGCGTCCAAGGAAGCCGTCCAGGACGTCACGGCTTACGAAAGGGCCACCCCGAGCTTCGTCCTGCCCTTGGGTACCAAGGTCGAATTGACGGGCAACGGCTACATCGAGGGGGCGGCTTCTTCGGGCGACCTGACTCCTCCCTTCACCTATGGCCTCAAAGAGCTGCGCCTCGAGGTAATGCTCAAGGACCCCGTCCAGGGCATGAGCGCATTCGTATTCGACGCGGGCCGCATGGGCTTCTCCGATCCGAGCGGCCTCATCCTTTCTTCCCCGGCGGATGGATTCTCCTTCGCGTTCAAATATCCCGGATTCGGGGCCGCCTTCCGGACCGCATATACCGGTCTTCTCTTCCTCAAGGATACCGATGCTCCCATTTCCATGTCGCTCGCCGACGCGGCCCGACTTTCGGCTGGCACCGATCTCTTCGGCTCGCCGCGCTTTCTCGTCCAAGCCGACCTCGACATCCCCTCGCTCTTCGATCAAAGATTCACATTCTCCTTCCTCAGCCAGAACGATCTCAATCCCTCGGACCAGCTCCTTACCGACAGCAGCATCGGTTTCACCCCGAACATGGGCGGCCGGCTCAATACGCAGTACTTCGAGCTGAAGGCCGAAGGGAATATTTCCACCGTAAGCTATTGGGCCTTTTTCGCTTACGGCTCGGGCACCACCCTATCATGGTTCTCCGATCACTATGCCTACGCCCCGATCGCATCCTTCCTGACGGGCGCCCAGGCGAATCTTCCCATGGCGGCCATACCCCTGGAAGGCGCCACCCTCGGATTCCAGCTCCTCGTGGCTTCGGGCGACCAGAATGCCACGAGCGCGGTCGAGGGCAATACCTCGTCGGTATTCACTCGCTTCACCCCTATAAGTCCGTTGACGACGGCGAACACGACCTTGGCTACGGTATTCCTGCCGCAACTCGGAAACGTCATCATAGGCGGGGCGAGCCTGTCCGCGTCCCCGACCATCGGCCCGATTACCTTCGACGGCTCTTTCAAGCTTTCGACCTTCTTCAGGCCGACGTCGGGCCCCGTTTCGGTTACCGGCATCGACCCGAACTCGACCTCTTCCTATCTCGGATCTGAAGCGGATTTATCCGCCGCTTACGGAATTCTGTCAGATGTCGGGTTATCTTTATCCTTGGGCATCTTCCTGCCGGGGACTGCCTTCGACTCGAGCGATTCGGGTCCGCAATACTCCTGCAGCCTGATGGTGACTCTTACGATTTGAGGAGCGTACAGCATGAAACGACATATCGCGATATTGATTGCGAGTTTCGCCCTCGCTTCGTTCGCCTTCGCAGGGCCCCAGGCCGTGCTGGGCGCCCTCAAGGGCAAGGTCGAAGTCAAGACGGCACAGGGCAATCAGTTGGCCGCCGAAG
>CAVZVX010000162.1:0-48740 GCA_963778775.1 uncultured Spirochaetota bacterium
AGGTCCCTGCTGATATTGAGGACGACGGCGCCGTCGAGCTTCTCTATCTCTTCGTTGAATTTCTTGGCCGACAGGGCGCAGGTCGATGTGTCGAGGCTCGGGACGATATTGAGGATCCTCACCTTGCCGCCGAAGTCCGAGAGCGAGACGTCCGAGAGGTCTCCCTTGGTCAGCTTGAAGGCTGGAGCCTCGGATCCGACCTTGGGCAGGTCCCCGACGGTATGAACGCTGTTTCCCTTGAGCGTGATGGTAGCCATGTTTCCTCCTCGGTATATATAGAAGCTACTGAAGAGGGGGCTCTGTGGCAAATAAGGGGGCGGCTACATGCCGATGGGGAAGAGGCTGCCCTGCCTGTCGCGCAGGCGGTCCTCGACGTTCCGCGCGATCGCCTCGAGGTCGCCGGACTCGGCCACGAAGTCGAGCCTATCCCCGGGCACGACGAGGACCGGCGCCAGGTCGAAACCCTCGATCCAGGATTCGTATAGGCTCCCTAGGCTTTCCAGGTAGTCGTCGGGGATCGCCGCCTCGAAGCCGCGGCCTCGCGCCTCGATGCGCGACTTCAGCGTCTCGACTGACGCCCTGATGTAGACGACGAGGTCGGGAGCGGGTAGGAGGCCGGCCATCGTCTCGTATAGGCCGATATAGGTGAGCCAGTCGCGCTCGCTCATCGCGCCGCGTTCGTAAAGGTTGCGGGCGAAGACCTCTGCGTCCTCGTAGAGGGACCGGTCCTGGACGACCGAATGCGGATCGTCCATCAGGGCCCGATGCGAGCGCAGGCGATAGCTCAGGAAGAAAAGCTGCGAATGGAGGGCCCAGGCGGGCATGTCCCTATAGAAGTCCTCGAGGTAGGGATTCTCCGCGACCGGCTCGTAGTAGGGACGGAAGCGCAGGCGCTCCGAGAGCAGGCGTACGAGGCTGGACTTCCCGGCGCCGATGTTGCCCGCCACTACCAGGTACTTCCTCATGGGGCCGCGGCGGAAGCATCGAAATACGGCCCGGCATCGCCGCTCGCCTCGCTCGACGCTTTTCCGATCCGGTTCAAATTCCCACCTCCCACGACGGTCGCAAAATTTTATTCCGGATTCGACGCGGGGTAAAGGCTGGCTCCGGCCGATTTCGCCGAAGCGCGCCATCCCTACCTTCCGGGGCCTTGCCTCAAGAGCGGCTTGGCGGACCTCGCCCTCTTCTCGAGGGCCCTTCGCATGCTGCCCTCGACTATATCGCCGATCCTCTCGGTAATCTCGCGGGGGCTCTCGCCCATGCCCGATTTTATCCATCGCACTGCCATGCCCACGAAGGCGAAGTCGTAGAAGTCGGCGATGAAGACTCGCTCGCCTTCGGGAACGTCCAGGCCCTGCGCCACTTCGTCCACGACGCCCATGATGAGGTCGTGGGTGGCCTCGAAAAGATAGCCGTCGAAGGAGTCCTGGCCGGCGGCGTTGAGGGCGTTGACGTAGAATCAACTGTTCTTGATCACATAGGTGAAGACCCGCGCGATGCCCTCGGTCCAGTGCGCGTAGTCCCTCGCGTCGGTGATGCTCTCCACGGCCTCGGTACGGTATATTGGATCATCTGGGGAGCTCGTACTTATCCTTGAAAAGGTAGTTAAAGGTCTGGCGGTTGACTCCGCAGTCCTCGACGATGCCCCGCTCGCCAGATATCGGTGAGGGACATAGTCGAGGACTGCGGAGTCAACCGCCAGACCTTCTACTACCATTTCAAGGATAAGTACGAGCTCGTCAACTGGATCTACCGTACCGAGGCCGTGGAGAGCATCGCCGACGCGAGGGACTACGCGCACTGGACCGAGGGCATCGCGCGGGTCTTCGCCTATCTGATCGAGAACAGGTCATTCTACGTCAACGCCCTCAACGCCGCCGGCCAGGACTCCTTCGACGGCTATCTTTTCGAGGCCACCCACGACCTCATCATGGGCGTCGTGGACGAAGTGGCGCAGGGCCTGGACGTTCCCGAAGGCGAGCGAGTCTTCATCGCCGACTTCTACGACTTCGCCTTCGTGGGCATGGCAGTGCGATGGATAAAATCGGGCATGGGCGAGAGCCCCCGCGAGATTACCGAGAGGATCGGCGATATAGTCGAGGGCAGCATGCGAAGGGCCCTCGAGAAGAGGGCGAGGTCCGCGAAGCCGCTCTTGAGGCAAGGCCCCGGAAGGTAGGGATGGCGCGCTTCGGCGAAATCGGCCGGAGCCAGACTTTACCCCGCGTCGAATCCGGAATAAAATTGTGCGACCGTCGTGGGAGGTGGGAATTTGAACCCGATCGGAAAAGCGTCGAGCGAGGCGAGCGGCGACGCCGGGCCGTATTTCGATGCTTCCGCCGCGGCCCCATGAGGAAGTACCTGGTAGTGGCGGGCAACATCGGCGCCGGGAAGTCCAGCCTCGTACGCCTGCTCTCGGAGCGCCTGCGCTTCCGTCCCTACTACGAGCCGGTCGCGGAGAATCCCTACCTCGAGGACTTCTATAGGGACATGCCCGCCTGGGCCCTCCATTCGCAGCTTTTCTTCCTGAGCTATCGCCTGCGCTCGCATCGGGCCCTGATGGACGACCCGCATTCGGTGGTCCAGGACCGGTCCCTCTACGAGGACGCAGAGGTCTTCGCCCGCAACCTTTACGAACGCGGCGCGATGAGCGAGCGCGACTGGCTCACCTATATCGGCCTATACGAGACGATGGCCGGCCTCCTACCCGCTCCCGACCTCGTCATCTACATCAGGGCGTCAGTCGAGACGCTGAAGTCGCGCATCGAGGCGCGAGGCCGCGGCTTCGAGGCGGCGATCCCCGACGAGTACCTGGAAAGCCTAGGGAGCCTATACGAATCCTGGATCGAGGGCTTCGACCTGGCGCCGGTCCTCGTCGTGCCCGGGGATAGGCTCGACTTCGTGGCCGAGTCCGGCGACCTCGAGGCGATCGCGCGGAACGTCGAGGACCGCCTGCGCGACAGGCAGGGCAGCCTCTTCCCCATCGGCATGTAGCCGCCCTCTTATTTGCCACAGAGCCCCCTCTTCAGTAGCTTCTATATATACCGAGGAGGAAACATGGCTACCATCACGCTCAAGGGAAACAGCGTTCATACCGTCGGGGACCTGCCCAAGGTCGGATCCGAGGCTCCAGCCTTCAAGCTGACCAAGGGAGACCTCTCGGACGTCTCGCTCTCGGACTTCGGCGGCAAGGTGAGGATCCTCAATATCGTCCCGAGCCTCGACACATCGACCTGCGCCCTGTCGGCCAAGAAATTCAACGAAGAGATCAAGAAGCTCGACGGCGCCGTCGTCCTCAATATCAGCAGGGACCTGCCTTTCGCCCAGTCGCGCTTCTGCAAGGCCGAGGGAGTCGACGTCGTCGTTCCCCTGTCGGAGCTGCGCGACCGCTCGTTCGGCTCGGCCTACGGCGTCGAGCTCAAGGACGGCGCCCTCGCGGGGCTCCTGTCCCGCGCGGTCGTGGTCGTCGACGCAAAGGGCGAGGTCGTCTACACCCAGCAGGTTCCGGAGATAACGACGGAACCCGACTACTCCTCGGCCCTGGCCGCGACCAGGAAGGCCCTGGGTAAATAGGCGTGCTCTAGCTTCTCGTAATCAGCGCCCGAGCGACCTTGACCTCGCCGCGGGACAGCTCGACGACGGTAGACTTCGCCTCTGGATCCCCTCCTGAGCCCTTGGACGCTGGCCCGTCAGCGGCGCCTCGCGTCGCTTCGAGTTCGTCTCCTTCCAAGGCCTCGGCCAGGAACTCCACCCTGAGGGCGGAGAGGCGCGACTCGCCCTCGGCCGCCGCGTCGACGAGCCAATTCACCAAATGGGCGTTGTTGGCGTGGCCGTTGTGGTCCAGGTGCCGGCCCCGGACGCGTTGCGCGAAGACGAAACTCGACCCGGCGGCCGCGGGTACGTCGAAGGCGAAGTCGGGCACGGGATGGGGATCGTCCGGATGCGGAGGCGAGGGCCCGAAGACGCTCTCGGGCCTCAAAAGCCGCCTGGCCGCGATATCGACGATCAGGTAGGCGTAGACGGCGCGGACCAGCCTGCGGCCGTCCGGCCCGAGCATCTCGATGTCGCGCAGGGCGAAGAGCCTGCGCGTCCCCGCGGGCCAGGTACGCACGAGGACTCGGTCCCCGTCCCGGGGCAGCTCGTCCGCGCGAAGGTCGAGGCGCGAGAGCATCCAGGTCCATCCCTTCGCATGGAGATCCTCCATGCCGAAGCCCAGGCGGTCCGCGTTCTCGCCCGCGGCTTCCTGCAGGAAGTTGACGAGGGCGAAGGCGCGCAAGGGGCCGCCATAGCCGCAATCGTAACCGCGGATCCCGAACTCGAGGGTCGAGCGGAGGGAGTCGTCCATCGCGCGCCCTATTCTGCGGTCAGGTAGGCGTGGGCTTCCTCGAGGCGATCGGGGATGGCGATGCCCTGGGGGCACTTGGCCAGGCACTCGCCGCAGCGGATGCAGGAGTCCGCGCCATGGCCCGAGGACAGGTACTGGGCCTTGTACCAGCCGGAAGTGCCCTTGCGCGTGTCGAACATGGATGCGGCATTGTACATGCCGAACAGCTCGGGTATGGGTACGCCGGACGGGCAAGGCTGGCAATAGCCGCAGGTCGTGCAGGGCACGCGCTGGCGCTCCGAATAGATCGTCCGAGCCTCGTCGAGGACCGCGCGCTCTTCCTTCGTGAGGGAATTGACACGGGCCGCCGAGGCCACCGCCGCGTTTTCCAATACCTGTCTCGCGCTGCCCATGCCGGAGAGGACGAGCGAGACTTCCTGCCGGTCGAGCACGAAGCGAAGCGCCCATTCGTAGGGCAGGCGCGGGGTCGGATAGGCGGCGAAGGCCTTCTTGACCTGGGGCGGCGGCGAGGCGAGGGCCCCTCCGCGAAGCGGCTCCATCACGATTACGCCGATCCCGCGCTCCGCGGCGTAGGCCAGCCCCTCTTCTCCCGCCTGGAAGCTCCTATCGACGTAATTGTATTGGATCTGGCAGAATTCCCAACCGTCGTAGCCGTCGATTATCTCCTTGAACGAGTCCAGGGAGTCGTGGAAGGAGAAGCCGAGGTGCCTTATCTTGCCCGCGGCCTTGGCGCGCTCGAGGGCGGGCAAGGCGCCCAGCTCCTTGATCTTCGCCCATCGCTCGGTCCCGAGGGCGTGAAGAAGGTAGAAATCCACGTGGTCGGTCCTTAGCTTCGCGAGCTGCTCGTCGAGGTAGCGGTCCCAGTCCGAGCGCTGCTTGACCAGCCACACCGGGCACTTGGTGGCGAGCTGGAACTTGCCGCGCCTGCCCGAGCGCTCCAACGCCGCTCCGAGGGCTGTCTCGCTCGCCTGCCCGTGATAGGGGTAGGCAGTATCGAGATAATTGATCCCGGACTCCTCGGCCGCGGCGAGCATCGCGTCGAATTCGTTCGCGTCGATGACCGCTTCGTCGCCGCCGACGGTGGGCAGGCGCATGCAGCCGAAACCGAGAGCCGATACCTCGAGGTCGTCGATACGAGGGAATCTCCGATATTGCATAGGGAAGACTCTATATCAAGAAAGCGCTTTCGTGAAGCGCTCGGCGATGAGCTTCAGCCTGAAGGCCTCGGCGTCGTCTCGCACCGAATCGAGTATCTCCTCGGACTTGAGGAAGTCGCCGGTCCTGACTCCGCAGAGCCGGGGCCTCTGGTACAAGGCGATCCTCTCGTCCTTCCCCCTCTGCTCCATGATTACGTTGCCCATGATCGAGAAGACGTGGATGAGCGTCTCGACGAATCCGGGAAGCTTGGCCTCGGCGCGGGAATCCTCCGCACGGGAGATCTCGCCGCTCACGTCGATCGCTATCACGAAGTCCGCGAGGTCGTCGAGGAGATCGAAGGGCACCGGATTCACGACACCGCCGTCGACGAGGACTCGGCCGTCGAGCTCGTAGGGCTGGAAGACTCCCGGGATCGAAATGCTGGCCCTCACCGCCTGGGCGATGTCGCCCGAAGAGAAGACGACCTGCTCGCCCTTCCAGAAATCGGTCGCGACAACCCGCAAGGGGATGGGAAGGTCCTCGAAGTTCCGTATAGGAAGAATCTCGCGCAGCCATTCCTCGATCTTCCTGCCCTTGATGCCGAAGGCTTCCTTGAAGGAAGGCGCGTCCAGGAATCTGGGGAGGTCCCGGAGCGTAATGCCCTCGGCGATGTCCCGCATTCGCCTGCCGCTCAGGCCGCCCGCGTAGAGGGCGCCCACGAGGGCGCCGATGCTCGAGCCGGCGATCGCGCTCGTCTCGATGCCCAATTGGTCGAGGACCTCGAGATAGGCGATATGGGCGATGCCCCTCGCTCCGCCGGAGCCGAGGGCGAGACCGACCTTCAAGTCCGGCTCCCCCCGAGCCTCTCCCGGGCGAATCTCTCCAGGACGGGCCTCAGCGCAGGATTCGCGGCCGCGTCGATGAGAACCGCCTCGAGATAGCCCGCCGGATCCCCGGTATCGAGCCGAGTGCCGGAGGCGCGGACGAAGGCCACTTTCCCTGCCGCGATGAGCCTGTCGAGGGCGTAGGTGTGGAAATACTCGCCCCCCGAATGCCTGTCCCATCCCTCCTCGATCAGGTCGAAGAACTCGGGAGTATAAAGGTAGCGGCCGACCGAGACTTCATGGCTCGGCTCCATGCCCCTAGGAGGCTTTTCGACGAAGGAAAGCACCGAGACCCCGTCGGGCCCCGGACCCACGACCCCGTAGCGGGAGACGTCACCGGGCTCGAGGACGGTGGCGAGGACGGACTTCCCGGTCCGCGCGTGAAGCTCGACGAGCTGTCGCGACAGGGGCGGCGAGCCGATATGGAGATCGTCGGGATAGGCGACGACGCAGGGCTCTCCGCCGAGGAGGGGCCTGGCCTGGAGCAGGGCGTGCCCCGTGCCGCGCATCTCGGTTTGGCGCACGAAGCTTACCTTGGCCCGGCTGGGCTCTATAAGGGCCAGCCTATCGGTCTTGCCTTCGCGGCGGAAGACCTCCTCCAGCTCGATTTCCCTGTCGAAATAATCCTCGAGCGCCTTCTTGCGACGCGAGGAGACTACGATTATCTCATCGATACCCGAGGCGAGAAATTCGTCGACGATAAAGGCGATGGACGGCTTGGTCCCGACGGGGAGGAGCTCTTTGGGCACGGTCTTGGTAACCGGGAGAAAGCGGGTGCCGTAGCCCGCGGCGATGATGACACCTTTCATGCCGCCCATCGTATCGCGGCGCGCGAGGGAGCTGCAAGCGCGCTGCGAGGGCGGGGGGAAATCGACAAAGACTACTTCCGCGAAAGCCTGAGCCGGGCCTCCCGGGCCCCGGGCTCGGCCCGGAGGAGGATGGCCCCGCGCAGGAGCTCCGCCTCGCAGCCGCGCGCCTCGACGGCGAAGCCGCGCGGGAATTGGAGCTCGGGTACGAAGATCTCGGTCGGGGCGGCGATGGCCTGATCTGGGCGGTAGCGGAAGAGAAAGAGGCCCTGCCGCGAGTCGAAGCGCATCTCGAGTATTTCTCCCGAGGTGGCGCGCGCATAAGGCCGTACGAACCCGCGCAAGGCGCGGCCTCCGGCATCGACAGCGTCGCCAGTCTCGGTCCGGCCGGCTTCAAGGTCGTCGCGGCAGAATATGGAGAGATCCTCCGTATTCCAATGGTCGCCACCCTCGTGGCGATTGGACGACGCGTAGTTCCAGATAGTCGAGTCCAGGAGGTTCGCGTCCACGGCGTCGTAGTAGGCGGACAGGGCCTTCTCATGGACGCGATAGTCTCCGGTACGGTAGGCCGCGGCGCCGTTCAGGTCGAAAGGAAGCCCGAACTCGCCGAGGAAAGTCGGCGCCCCCGCCATCTTCCGCGCGCTCCACTCCTTGAGTTCCCTCAGCGCCTCGATGAAGTAGCGCCTGACGCGGCCCGGGCCGAGCACGATGCGGTCGCGCCGCGCGTCATAGGCCGCGAAACCGAGCCAGCGCTTCGTAACGAGGGTGAGATCGTCGTACCAGTGGGTCGCGTCGACGACCGATCCCGATTCCTCCGCGTCCCAGGTTGGTCTGTCCGCGTTGGGAACTCCTTCGACGAAGAGGACGAAGCGACGCCCTTTCCCCGCCGCGGCGCAGACCCCGCGGTCGAATCTCCGCATGAAGGGTTCGAGGAAATCCCCAGTGAAATCGACGGGACGGCCGTTCCGGGCCGCAAAATGCCCCGGCCGCTTCAGGATGGGGACGGCGTCTTCGGCGACGTCCCACACTCCCGCGCGCCTCCAAATGCATTCGATTCCGTCCTTCCAGGCGCGCGTGCCTTCCGCGCCGAGGCGCTCGGTACCGATTCGCTTGCGGGAAAGGCCCCTGATGGCGAAGATTGCCGCGTCGACCGGGTATCCCGAAGCGGCGAGGATGCCCTCCCAGGGGCTCGGCGTCGTGCCGAGGGAGGTCATGCCGCCGACCTTCAGGAGGCTCTTCGTTCCGATGAAGCCCATGCTCGGCTCGTTGAGACTGTCGAAGCCGACTACGCCGGGAAAGGGAGCCAGACGCTCGGCAACCTTGGCCATCGCCGCGACGTAATGCCCCTGCAGGAAATCCTGCAGGGAATCGGAAGCCGGGACCGCCTCGTCCGGACCGCAGCCGAGGGGGCCGATGCCGGGCGCGAAGGCGTCGCCGGCGAAGAAAAGGGTCCACATCGTGGCGCAGGCGAGACGCTCGTAATTGGAGATCCAGCTCATGCGCCGGTAGGCGGCCCCGAGTTCCTGATTGAGGTGGGCCGCCCCCGACGCGTAGAGCCGCTCGGGCGCGAAACCGGCCGCCTCGAGGGTCCATATCGGCGCCCCGTCTCCTCCCGTCCACCTGCTCCAGGCATCCTGGTGGGGATCGAGGAAAAGGGATACCCCATGCTCTCCCGCCTTGGCGGCAAGGCCTTCGAGGTAATCGAGGTACTCCTCGTCGTAAATCCCCGGTCCGTCGTGCTCCACCGCCTCCCACGCGACGAGGAGACGGTGGAAATCGAGGCCCCAGCGCTTAAGGCGCGAGAAATGCTCGTCGGCCTCCTCGATCGGGAAGGGCCTACCCACGAAGGAGACGCCCTTCCGGTCGTAGAAGCCTTCTTTTAGGCGCGTATCGCCGTCGGGACGGGTCGGCACCTTGCAATCGCCGCCGAGGTTGGCCCCGCGGAGCACGAGGCGCCGCCCCTCCCCATCAACCCAATGATCGCCGATTATCGTCATGAGCCGACTCCTTTCGATTTCCATTCTAGCCCGAGGCGGAAGAATGGCAAAGACCGCGCGCTCGCGATCGAGAGCTTTCAGATTCGGGCCGAAAAGGGCCGATACATTGAGACGGAGGATACATGGAGCAAGGCAGCGCGAAAGCCGCGCTCGCGGTCATAACCGACGACCGCTTCGGGGATTCGGAGATCGAACGGTCCATTCTCGCCCAGGCCGGGGTCGACCTCGCGGTCGCGAAATGCCGAAGCTCCGCCGATGTCGCCGCGGCGGGCCGCGAGGCCGACGCCCTACTCGTCAACATGGCGCGCCTGGACTCGGAGGCGATCGAATCCCTCGCGCGATGCAGGGTCATCGCGCGATACGGCGTCGGGCTCGACAATGTCGACCTCGAGGCCGCCGCCCGTCGCGGCATCGTCGTGGCCAACGTTCCGGGCTATTGCGATCGCGAGGTCGCGGAGCATGCCCTCGGCCTCATCCTTTCCTGCGCTCGCGCTATACCGTTCCGCGATCGCGCCGTTCGCGCGGGGGCCTGGGACGTAGCCGCGCCCGGCCGGCGCGTCGCGGGAAGCACCCTGGGCATATTGGGCTTCGGCGGTACGGCCAAGGCCCTCGCGCGCTCCGCCCTCGCGCTGGGCTTCCGCGAGATCCTGATCTGGAGCCCCAAGATCAGCGCCGCCCGCATCGACGGGACCCTCGGCGACGCGGCGACCGCACTGGGCGCCATCGTCCGCCCCGTCTCCTTCGACCGAGTCTTCCTCGATTCCGACTGGGTATCGATACATCTTCCGCTCAAGCCCGAAACGCGGGGCATCGTCGGAGCGCGCGAGCTGGGGCTCATGAAGAGGGACGCCGCCCTCATCAATATTTCGCGCGGCGCCGTCGTCGACGAAGAGGCTCTCGTGACCGCCCTTTCCGAGGCCAGATTGGGCGGCGCCGGGCTCGACGTATTCACCGTCGAGCCTTTGCCGCAGGGCAGCAGGCTACGCTCCCTGCCGGGGGTCGTGCTGACCGATCATTCCGCCTATGCCTCGCGGGAATCCATCGCGGACTTGCGCCGCAGAACGGCCGAGAACGCCTTGAAGGTGCTGCGGGACGCGGGATTGACTAAGGAGTAGAGACGTCCAGCACCGACACTACCTGACCGTCCACGCTGGCGGCCTTGACCGGGTTGAGCGGGTCGGGAAGCCTCTGGCCGCGATACACGAAATCGTAATAATGCCTGCCGGGCGGCAGGGGCAGGTCGAGCCGGTATTCTCCGGGACTCGTTTCAGGCATCTCGTGGATGAAAGGGTCCCAATTGTCGAAATCGCCGCAGACCGTCACCTCCTCGCCGCTCGCTCCTCGGAAGAGAAATCGCGCGGTCCGGCCGTCCGCGCCGAGAAGCCGGTAGACGCCCAGATGGAGCTCGCTCAAGCGGGGGATCCGCGCCACCGAGACTTCGAGCCCGGTCAGGGGATCGACGCGCCGTTCCGGATCGGAAGGATCCACGGTCCAGACTCCGTCCACAACGATGCGATATTCCAGCGGCTCGGTCCTTTCGAGAGGTATGGGGTAGGCAAGGACGAAGACCCCCTGCCTGTTGCGTTCATACGAATGCAGATTGGCGAAGCCCTCGTGGGCGAAAGCCGCGGCGACGGATCGGTAGGGACCGAAAACCGAAAGCACGAGATTGCCCTCCATCGCCTCGGGCGCCTTGGCCATCTTCATTCCGGCGAGCTCGAGGTGGAGGGTCAAGGATTCGATGACCCCGCCTGCGGGCTCGTTTTGATCGGAAGCGGTTTCAGCCTCGGCCTGTATCGGGAGGACCGCGACGCCTGCGGCCAGCGCGAGGGCTAAATACCTGATCAGGCTCACGGCTACAATATCGGCGCGGTCGCGGCCCGTCCTCAAGCGTATTGTGGCTCTATTTACTTCACTAAGACACAAATCGTCCGTTAATATGGATAAGGATACCCATGCCGAGGCTCCAGGACATAGAAAGATTCAAGCGCGACCTCGCGGCCCTGTCGAAGGAAACCGAGGTTCTCGAGCGCTGGGGCGAGAAGCCCGAAGTCCTCACACCCCCCGAGAGCGCTGGCGCGACCGACGAAGTCGTGCCGTCCAGTCCCGAAGCCGTACCGGAAGCAGAAGGCATGTCTCCCGATTTCGCGGCCCTCCTCGAGAACCTTCCGACAGATCGCGAGGAGAATCCCGTATCCGTCGACGACGACATCGCCGCTCTTCTCGGCCCTGCCGACGATGAGGAGGGTGCCGGCGAGCCAGGCGCAATGCCCGACTCCATGCCCGATTTCGACTCCATGCCCGACTTCAAGCCCCAGGCCGACGAAGCTCCTCCTACGGCAGAAGAGGGCGAGCCCCTCGATTTCGCCCCCCCCGAAGACGCAATGGATGCCGACAGATCCATCGAGCCCACGGAAAACCTTTTCTTCGAAGAATCGCCGCCCGGGCCCATTCCGGAGGCCCTGCCTGCAGGAAGCGAAGCGGAGGATTTCTCCATCCCCGAATTCTCCCTCACCGAGGAGGGGGTCGCGAATGTGCCCGACGCGGGCGCGGAGTCGAGTATCGAGGATTTCTCTATACCCGACCTGAGTAGGAGCGAGGCAGAAGCCGCGACTTCCGAGTCTCAGGGCCCCGAAGGAAGTCCGGAGCCGGGCGCTTCGGAGCTAGGCGGGGACGCCTTCGAGACTTTCAGCTTCGAGGAGCCCGGCGAGGACCTGGGCTTCTCCGGATCCGCTTCCGATCTCGGCGGCGAGGCGGGACGGGATCTCGATTCGGAGATAGCGTCCCTGAGTGAGGAAGCGCCGATCGCCGATACCTTCAAGCTGGACCAGGATTGGGGAAACTTCGGCTCGATTGGAACGGGCAACGCCGAAACCGCCCCCCCGCGTCAAGCGCCGCCGAGGCCGAAGGCCCCTCCTCCTCGCGCGACCGAAGAGAAATTCAAGCCTGTCGAGCTCACCGAGGCTCAGGTCGATAGGCTACAGGACTCCTTGCTATCCTTCCCCCTCAACCTCAGGATCGCAATCGAGGACATCCTCGCGAACGAGCGCGGCAGCGAGGCGCAGCAGTCCAAGCTGGTATGGGCCCTCGTAGACGGGCTGACCGCGGAAGAGGTTGCCATCCTCGCGGGACGCATCCTCAAGCGTCGTATCCCGATTCCCAAGGGACAAGAGAAGCGTACGGGCGCCGCCCTGGAAGCCGAGAAAGGGACCCTGGCCTATGCCTTGGTCCATATTTTGCTTCCGCTGCTCAGGATCGGCTTTCTCGTCCTCGCATCCGCCGCCGCCATAGGCTACCTCGGCTGGCGCTACGTCTACATACCTCTCGCCGCCGACTCCCTCTACCGGACCGGCTACCAGCGCATAGCCGAGGATCGCTTCCCCGAATCCGCGACCGATTTCGAGAAGGCGACGGAATTACGAGAGTTCGTCCCCTGGTATTATCGCTACGCTCAAGCCTACGCCGCCAAGCGCCAATACATCCTCGCCGAGAACATGTACGCGTCCCTGATACAGGCCCATCCCAAGGAGAAGGAGGGAATCCTGGAATGGGCGCGTCTCGAGAAGGAGCAGCTCAAGTTCGAAGAGGCCGTCGAAGTCCTGGAGGGCGCGCCCCGGAGCGCGAAGCCGGACGCTTCTCGCGGAATGACCGGTCTCCTTTCGTGGGACTACTTCAATGAAGTGGGCCTCCTTCTCCTCGGAGACGTCTACCTCGATTGGGCGGATGAGGACCCGGCCAGGTACGAGGATGCGCGCAGGACCTACGCCTCCCTCATCCAGCGCTACGGCCCGAAGGACCTTTTCCTCGAGCGGATGCTCCTCTACTTCATCCGCGTGGACCGCCCGAGCGAAGTCCTGTCCCTCAAGGCGCACTTCCTGGCCGAAACGAAGCGGGAAGCCTTGAGCGCCGGCGTCCTCGCGGAGCTCGGCGGATACCTCCTGGACAAGGGCATGATCGATGACGTCAGGGACATCCTCCTTACCGCGGCGAAGGAGGATCCCGCCGTTCCCGAGGCGCATTACAACCTCGCCCGCTACTTCCGGCGCATGGGCGATCCGAGCGAGGAACGCAAGGCCCTGGACAACGCCGTGAGCGACTTCGCGGCCCTGCCGGGCCTGAGCGGGAGGCGGGCCGCCATGTACATCGAAAGCCTCATCTGGCGCGCCGATTTCCTCGCCAAAGACAGGGAGTGGATCGGAGCCGAGCGCGATTACGCCGCCGCCGTTTCGGAATACGAGAAGGCCCTCGAGCTCAGGCGCGTGAAGAAGAGTCCGCGCTTCGGGGAGGCCTACGCCGGCCTCGCCGACGTCGCCTATTATCAGCGCGACGATCTCGCATCGGCCCTAGCCCTCTACGATAAGGCCGCCGACAACGGCTACGTCACCGCCGATACGAGCTACAAGACCGGCAATATCCTCTATAGAACGGGGCGCTACAAGGAATCCCTGGATCGATTTTTCCAGTCCGGGGCGGAAGGGGGCTCGAGTCCCAACCTGGATTACGCTTTCGGCCTGGCCTTATATGCGCGAAACGACCTCTTCTCCGCAGAGGCCTACTTTCGCAAGGCCTCGGCCGCGATGGAGAAGGAGCTCGCCGACGTGGGCGAGCCCGCGCCTCAGGAGAGACCCTCGGAAGTCGAGATATTGAAGCTGTACCTGAAGTCCGAGAACGATCTCGGCGTCGCGTTGTATCGCCTGGCCGGCCGCTCGGGGGACGCCCGGCGCCGCGCCGAGGCCATGGACGCCTTCGCCCGCTCGGTCAAGCTCTACGACGAGCTGTCGCAGGAGCCCTCCGCGCTCGAGGGCTCGGAGGCCCAGGATCTCGGCCTCGACAACATGAACACCCTGTTGACCGGAGGCAGGAGCGACAAGCTCCTCGTCTATACCGAGATCGAAAAGGACCTGCGTTTCCCGCAAGAGCGACGGGATCCGCGGATCCGGCGCGCCCTGGAAGCGCCCGACGACCCGCGATCGCCGCGCGCCGCGGCAACCGGGCTAGTGTGGTCGCGCTGAGGACGAATAAGCGGGACACCACACTAGAGCCCGGCCCCGATAGTCTCGGCGATCGGGAGGCGCGCGGCCCTATCGGCCGGAAGGATGGAGCCGGCCAGACCCGCCCCGACGCCGAGCGCCGCGCTGAAGAGGAAGTGCCAGGCCCTGTAATCCGCGTGGTAGATCTGCCCGAAGGGGATGGGGAAGTCCTTGGGGATGTACGCGGACAGATCCACTCCGCCGATTCCGAGCCAGGCCGCCACGGGCGCGGCGAGGATGAAGCCGACTACCGTTCCCGCGCATGCCAGCACGACGCTCTCAAGGAGGATGAGCCTTCTCGCGTCGCGCGATCGAAAGCCGATGGCGCGAAGTGCCGCCAGTTCCCGGTGACGCTCGTGCACCGACATCGACATCGAATTCAGGATTCCGACGATTATCAAAACGAAAAGGATGACCGCTATGAAATAGAAGCTGTCGGAATCGGTGCGCACTCCCGAGACGGTCGACTTGGCGAATTCCTGCCAACCGAAGGCCGTCACGGGCGGATAGGTCCCCGTTCTCGAAGCGTCCACGCCGGCAGCGTAGCTCGCGACCGCCTTAATCGCGTCGTCCGGGCGCGGCCCCGCGACGACGATTCGCGTAACCTCGTCCCCGAGATCGAGAAGGTCCTGGGCGCTCGGGAGATCGATATACGCTATACCGTCATCCATGGCGCCGAAGCCGAACGAGAATATCCCCCGCAAGGGCAGCGCGATCCTGTTCTCCACGCCGTAGCGATCGGTAGCCGAGACGATCACGCTCGCGCCCGGTTCGAGATGCAGCTTCTTCGCGATCGTCGGGCCCAGCAGAAGACCCGGCGATCCGTCGAGATAGGCACCCTGACGGATCTTCTTGGAAAGGACCGTCACGCCGCTCTCGGCTTCGGCGTCGATGCCCTGCCCGAGCAGCGTCACCGAACCGACGGGGGCGATGATCCTTGCGAGAAAATCGATCCGGCCGCTCGTCCCCGCGATCCCGGGCATCTCGAGCAGTCGCTTCCTGGTCGCCCGATAGTCGGGCAGGGTGAGGTCCAGGGGGAAGCGCGCGGCTTGGTCTTCGTAGCCCCTTCGAAGTAGCTGGGCCGAGCCGGTCTGATACTGGATGATCGCGCTATAGATATACGTCGAATAACCTTGTACCCATCCGAGGCAGATAATCATGAGAGCCACCCCGAGCCCGATCGCTATCGCGTTGAGGACGCTGCGGCGTTTGTTTCTATATACATTGCGCGCCGCCAAGCCGAGCATATCCATCCCTTCCTCCTAGCCGTTCTTGAGCGCGTCGACGACGGTAGGGCGGGTCCCCGCGATCGCGGCATATAGGCTTCCGGCCACGGCGATAAGCGCCCCGAAGCCGATGTTCTCGAGCGTCACGAGGAGGTTCAGCCCGAAATACATGACATCGCCCCCTCCGAATATATGGCTCGCTTCTCCGATGGACAGCCCGCGGCGCTGGAAATACAGCACGATCGGTATCGCGAGGGCCGCGCCGAGGATCGCGCCCACGATCCCTTGGGACACTCCCTCCGCGAGGACGAGGAAGGCCTGCTGCCTGCGCTTCATGCCGATCGCGCGGAGCGTGCCGTATTCCCGCTGCTTCTCGAAGACGTTCATCAGGATGGCGTTGGTGATGACCGTGGCGGCCACGATGAGGACGAATATGTTAATGATGACGATGAATTGATCGCTGATCTTGATGAGGACGAGGAGACTGCCCTGCATTTCGGTCCAGGTACGCGCGATGCAGTCATGGGCCTGGAGGAAGGGACGCTCGGCGTCCCGCAGGGCGGGCGCCTGGTCGGGATTTCGCAGTCTTAGCCAGAACTCGGCCGATCCCTTCGTACCGAGGAGCTCGACGGCGCTCTCCAGGTCCATGAAGGCCGTAGAGGCGTCGAACTCGCTGTCGTCGGTCCGAAAGACGCAGGCCACCGGTAGCTCGCGATAGGAAGGCGCCCCGTAGGCGTCCTGGACGAGGACCGTAAGCCTTTTCGCTTCCGGGGCCCCGATCAAGTCGAGGGCTTTCCGGGAGACGGCGATGCCTGGGCCCGAGAACGGGAAGCGCCCACGCAGGCTGCCTCCGGCCACTTGGGAGAAGAATCCGGTATTCGATTCGATCCCGTCGATCTTGAGCGAAAGATTCTTGTCGCCCGCTATGACGAGGGCCCCGAAGGGGATGATCTCTTCGGCCTGCGCGACTCGGGGATCCGCGCGGAAGCGATTCGCGACGACGTCGGCGTCCTCGATGTAATTCTTGGGCTCGAGCGGGTCCAACGCATCGAATCGTGCCCTTCGCTCGACGATCAGATGCGCGCTATCCTCGAGTATCTTCCTTCGCATCCGGTCCCGCATGCCCACGACCCATCCCGAGATGAATTCCATCACGAATACCGAAAGCGCGATCGCGAGAACGATCAGGGCCGTCCGTTTCGGCCGCCTCAGGGCCGAGAGCACCGCCATCTTGCCGAGCATCAGGCGCCCCCATCCTCGATTTCCCCGTCGCGGAGCCTGACGATGCGCTTGGCGAATCGCATGACGCGCGGGTCGTGGGTGGAGAAGATGAAGGTGACTCCCTTTTTCTCGTTGAGATCCCTCATCGCCTGGAGAATCGTCTCGCCTGTCGCCCCGTCCAGGTTCGCGGTCGGTTCGTCGGCGATCACCAACAGCGGCTCGTTGGCAAGGGCCCGCGCTATCGCGACGCGCTGCCTCTGCCCCCCGAGAGCTCGTCCGGTTTATGGAGGGTATATTCCGCGAGCCCGACGAGTTCGATGAGCTCCTCGACGCGCCTGCGGCGCTCGATCTTCGGACGGCGGGCCAGCATCAAGGGTATCTCGACGTTCTCCGCGATAGTGAGCACGGGCACGAGGTTGAAGCTTTGGAAGATGAATCCGATCTTCGCTAGCCTCAAGCCCGCCTCGGCGTCGTCGCCGATAGCCGCGGTCGAGAGTCCGTCGAAGATTATGCTCCCCGACGAAGGCTTATCGATGCAGCCGATCAAATTGAGCAACGTCGTCTTTCCGCATCCGGAAGGACCGACGATCGAGGTGAACTCGCCTTTCCCTATCGAGAGGTTGATCCCCTTGAGCGCACGAATCGTCGTTCTCCCCAGGGAATAATCCTTGACGACCTCATCGATCTCGACTAGAGCCATTCAGGCCTCCTCTTGTGACGCTAGAAAGAAATTTCCACGCCCGACCACACTTCGAGCCCGGGCAGGCCGGCTGCGAAGGCCATATCGTTGAACTCCCCATCCGCGTCCCCCGCGACGCCCTGAAACTGCACATAGAGGCCGATATCGCCGATATAGAGCTCGGCCTTTCCCTCGAAACTGACGCTGCCCCAGGGAACGGCGAGGGACGCGTCGGCCGACAGGGAGTAGGCATTCGTTTTTTCGAGGTACAGGGACAGCTCGGCGTAGTTCCGACCATAGAAAGGCGCGAAGGGCAGGTATGCCAGATCAGCGGGGGGGGTCTCGGCGATGAGGCTCGCGATCTCGGCTTCGTCCCTGCCCGGAAAGATGCCGCGATAGGCGGCCCCGAGCCCGAGTGTAGCCTCCCCGACGTCCATGTCCTTCCTGAGCTCGCATCGGACCGACTCCCAGGGCTCGCGGTCCGGGCCGCTCAAGGGAAGCGAAAGAGCCGCCTCGAGGGAAGCGAGGAGGGAAAGCAGGGACATGGAAACATAACCTATCGGCCGCAACTCGCCGCTGCCCGCCCCCGAGGCGTAAAGCCCGGTCGCCATATCCAAGGCCCCGGGCGAGTATCGGACAAGCGCACCCGAGTCGAGGCCCCCAAGACCCGAGAACGATCCCGTCCTGGCGATGCGATCGACCGAGAGGATGGCGAGAGTCGACAGATCGGGAGCGGGAGTCCACTCGGCATCCAGCCCCCAGAAGCCGCTTTGGTACATGGCCCTGGCGAAGGGATTGATAGGCGAGCCATAGGCTCCGACGCCGAAATTACGGAGCAATATCCCGCCGCGGATGGCGGTCGATGACGACGGAAGGAGAGCCGCCTCGGCCTCGCGGACCTCCAGGCCGAGGGAATCGGAGTAATCCCTCGGATCGAGGCCCGAGCTTTTGTCTCCCACCGCGTACGCTCCGAGGCGAAGCCTGAAGAGAGCCGCCGGGCTCTCGGCCGAGAGACGGAGGTCCGACTCGAGCCAAGGCTCGAAAGAGGGATTTCCGATGCCTCCCGCCGTCGTCTCGGGATAATCGACGTCGGCGTAGACCGACGCGTTCCCCGAGGCATCGAGCGTGAAGCCGGAACCGGAATCGGCGGACGCCGGGATCCCCCTGCCAGCAGCAATCAGGATGGCGAGGCAGGCCAGCGTCGGAATCCGCATCGTTCTCATCGCGTGAGCCAGCTCTGATTGAACATCGCGTCGGGGAGGTCGTCTCTTTCGCGAAGATCCTTGACGATCACCGTGCTCTTCTCTCCGGTCCCGTCGGCCATCGTCATGACCATGCGGCGCGGACGCAGTCTCCCGGCGATGGCCGCATAATCTGAAAGCTCCATGGTCTTGAGGCGCAGGCCGCTCTTGGCGTCGTATTCGACCTTGAGGGGAAGCAGGTCGTCCTTCTTCATATAAAGACGGATTTCGCCGTAGGGAACGTCGCGGCGCAGGGCCTTGCCGGCGACGATCCAGACGGCGACCTCTCCGAAATCCGGATTGTCGACCGAACCCGAACCGGCTAGACTGGCTTCGTAATCGTGCGACCAGGAAGTATCACCCACGTCATTGTTGGAGAAGGCGCTTCCCTGGAACGATTCGCGGGGAGAGAGACGAAGAGGCGTGCGGGATCCGGCATCGGGACTGTACATGTATAGCGCGCTCGCCGTCTGAAGGAAGCGGGTTCCCTTCGATCTGGCCGGCGAGAGGAGCTCTATAAAGGAACCGCGGCCCGCCTTGTGGAAGACCTCCAATTCCATGCTCGACGAGCCTTGTACCGTCCCTTCCGTCGTGATGGTGACCGTCATGCTGAAGCTCGAGGGATACATGACCGCATCCGCGGTCTTCATCGCCACCGAAGGATCCGGTCCCTCCGCGTAGGCGGATAGGCAGGCGAGCAGCGCCATTAAGGCGACCGCGCAGACAGATCCATTGTTCCGGCCCGTCATTTCTTCCCTCCTCCTTTCCTCTGGTTCGATTTCAGGAGTTCTTCCATTACTTCCAGATAGGCGTCAAATTCCTTTTTGCCTTTTTTCGTGAGGCGATATACCGTTTGCGCCTTCATCCCGGCCACCTCCTTGCGCTTTTCCACGTAGCCTCCCTCGATGAGCCGCTCGAGGTGCGCGTAGGCGGCTCCATCCGTGGCGTCGAGCTTCTCGCGCAGCGTGGTGAACGCGGCATATTCGTCCATATAAAGAAGGGCCACTATCGCCAGGCGCGATTTCTCGAAGAAAATGCCGTCGAAGCGCGCGAAGGGATCAGCCACGCCGCCGCCTCTCGATCGTAGTGACGTGCATCCCGGCGATCGCGTACAGGACCGTCGCGACCATCCCGCCGGCTAGATAGAAAACGGGACCTCCGGCGCCCGCGAACTCGAAGAGCAAGCCGATGGCGATCCCGACGAAAGTCTCTATGAACAGCGAGCCATAGCTGACCTGCGCATAGAAAACGATGGGCATGGCGGCGAGGAGAACCGCTATACCGGGCGTCATTGCGACCATGGCGAGCCGGATCACGATCACGGTGAACACGACCATGGAGGCGATGCAGCTGAGGATGGCGCCCCCCAATCTTCGGTTGAACAGGGGAAGCGCCAGCTTGCTTGCCCTGAGGGCGAAGGAAAGGCTTTCCGCCACCGTCCCCAGGATGAGCGCAGGGAGCCAAATCCAGACAAGGGCCGCCTTGACGCCCATCGACGCGGTCATATAGAGCTCATAGTGCGCGATCGAGCCTATCCCGACGAGGAGCGCCCAGGCGAAGAACGCCCAGGGATAAATGAGGGGAATATCGTTGCCCTCCGTAAGCAGTTCCCGAATGGCCTTGATGTCCTCGGCGCGCTTTTCCAGCTCGCCCTCGTTCATATCCATCGCCCGACCTCCGTACGATACTTTGCTTTGCATTACAAAGTAACTTCTTTTTTGAAAGTATACGCATTCACGCGATTCGTCAAGCGTCTTTATCCGATATTGGGGGTTGGGGAACGATGGAACGGCAAAAAGGCATACTGGGCGCCGGAAGGAAATTTCGTCGTTGAATTTCAATGCGTGTATTTGGAGGTGCTAGTTATAATATATATAAATAACCGAGCGAGGCGGTTATTTCGCGCGCTCGGGCTATGCGCGCTCGGGCCATGCCGTGCTCGAAAGCGTCCATGAGCGTCTGGTCGGTATACCGATAAACTCGGAGATCTCATCGGCGTGAGAGTCGACGGGATGGATGACCCCGATGCGCGTCCTCGTAGGAGGCCACCTGGCTCGTCGAAGTACACCGAACATCCTAACCAATCATACGCCCGTAATGCGGGGGTGCCTGCTGCGAGGGGTCTCGCAAATCCCGCATACCTTCGCGCAGCTAGAAAGCGTGTGCGCAGAAGGCTAGCGCGCCGAGTGGGGGTGCTGGAAGCCACCGCAGGGCCCCGCGATCCAATCGCCGCCGAAGGGCTCAAGCCCTTCGGCGAATCCCTTGGCGCAGCATCCTTGCTGCGCGACGAGTGGCCCGAGGAGGCTGGAAGCAGGGGGAGCCGCTTATGATTGAAGCTCCGCCCGCTCGGTCGCGCACGCCGCGCGAAGCGATTGCGCCCGCTTGGCAGGGGTGCCGGCGGAGAGGGGTCGAGCGATTCCGCAGCCCAGCGGCACCTTAGCCGTCCGTGCTCCCCCTTTACACCACCCCCTGGTCGAGCATCGCGTCGGCCACCTTGAGGAAGCCCGCGATGTTGGCGCCAGCGACGTAATTGCCGGGCATCCCGTAGGCGGAAGCGGCCTCGACGCAGGCCTGGTGGATGTTCTTCATGATCGTGTGCAGGTGGCCGTCGACCTCGTCGCGGCTCCAGTTCATGCGCAGGCTGTTCTGCGACATCTCGAGGCCCGAGGTGGCGACGCCGCCGGCGTTCGCGGCCTTGCCCGGGGCGTAGAGGATCTTCTTCTCGACGAAGAGCTCGGCGCCCTCGGGGACGGTGGGCATGTTCGCGCCTTCGCTGACGAGGTAGACGCCGTTCTTGAGGAGGTTCCGCGCGTCCTCGAGGTTGATCTCGTTCTGAGTGGCGCTGGGGAAGGCGCAGTCGGCCTTGTGGTCCCAGATCGGGTTGCGGCCCTTGGACGGCGTCGTAGGGCGTGTAGACGGCACTCTTGTACTTGGCGGCGTACTCGGAGATGCGGCCGCGGCGGTTGTTCTTGAGGTCGAGGACGAAGGCGAGCTTCTCGGCGTCGATGCCGGCCTCGTCGTAGATGTGGCCGTCGGAGTCGGAGAAGGTGAGAGGCTTGGCGCCGAGCTGGAGGAGCTTCTCGACCGTGTACTGCGCCACGTTGCCCGATCCCGAGACGAGGCAGGCCTTGCCCTTGAAGCTTTCGCCCCGCGTGGCGAGCATCTCCTGGGCGAAGTACACGCAGCCGTAGCCGGTGGCCTCGGGCCGGACGAGGGAGCCGCCCCACTTGATGCCCTTGCCCGGTGAGGACGCCGACGAACTCGTTGCGGATGCGCTTGTACTGCCCGAACAGGTAGCCGATCTCGCGGCCGCCGACGCCTATGTCGCCGGCGGGCACGTCGGTGAACTGGCCGATGTGGCGGCAGAGCTCGGTCATGAAGCTCTGGCAGAACTTCATCACTTCCATGTCGCTCTTGCCGTGCGGATCGAAGTCGGAGCCGCCCTTGCCGCCGCCCATGGGAAGGGTGGTGAGCGAGTTCTTGAAGACTTGCTCGAAAGCCAGGAACTTGAGGAGGCCGAGGTAGACCGTGGGGTGGAAGCGTAGGCCACCCTTGTAGGGGCCGATCGCGCTGTTCATCTCGATTCGATAGCCGCGGTTGATCTGTATCTCGCCCTTGTCGTCGATCCAGGGAACGCGGAAACTCACCGTGCGCTCGGGCACGCAGATGCGTTCCAGTATTTTCGCCTTTCGATAATGAGGGCTTTTATCGAATACCGGCACCAGGGACTCGACCACTTCCTGGACGGCCTGGTGAAACTCCGGCTCTCCGGGGTTCTTTGCCTTGATTTCCGACATGAAGTCGATCGCGTAGCTCATCGTTGCCTCCTTCATCCTGTGCATAAATGGTAGTCAAGGAGGCGACATCTAGCAAGGCCGAGGCGCTATTCATTCTCGCGCATAAATATACGCTTGCGCAGGAGCGGCTTGAGCTGGAGGAGGTAGAGGGCGGGAGGGCCGCTGGGCTCGCCCAGGTCGAGGGCATACTCGATCTCGATCGGAGTGCCCATCGATTTGGAGCCTATGTCGAGGACCATATCGACGGCCTCGGCGAAGGGCGGGGTCCCGCGCTCGAGGATATCCGCGAGATCGACGATTCGAAGGCTCGCCTCGTCCCCCTCGCGATCCAGTTCCCGCAGCGCGGCCTCCTCGCCCGAGGCGATGTCGGGCTCCTCGTTTTCCAGGTCGAGGACGCGGAGCCTCGGCCGGTAGGGCCCGGGGAGAGGCCACGGGGAGACGAGGCCGAGCCGGGGATGCTTGGGGCAGAAGCGATAGGCGCCCCTGCCCCTGGCCGGGGAGGAGCCGAGGCCCGGGGAAGCGAGGCAGAGTCCGTCTTCGGCCTCGAGGCCGGAGACGGGATCGTAGTCGAAGGATTGAGCGGTGCCCGACAGGTCGGGATAGTACCAGCGGCCGCGCCGCCTGCCCGCGAGCTCCTGGACGACCACGGCCATCCTCTCCTCCTCGAGGGCGTAGCCGGCCTCGTCGAAATAGTCCCGCGTCCTTTGCGAGAAGAGGCTGGCGTAGACGAGCTTTACCGCCAGGGCGAGCTGTCGGGCGCGAACATGCCGGTCGGGATGGGAATTGGGGATGATATAGGTCTCGTAGATGCCCGAGAAGGGTAGCTGGAGCATGTCCTCGAAGAGCCCGGAGGATCGGACGGCGAGAGGGCGATCCGTGCCGGCGGCGAAACGGGCCAGGCTCTCCTCGAGCCTGTCGGAGAGCCCGGTCCCGGTGAAGCGCGCGCGCAGCTCCGCTTCCCGCCCCGCCGACTCGTAGTAGGCGAAGGACCAAAGGCCGTTGGATTCGAGGAAGAGCTCGAACTCGTCGATCCCGATGAAGGCCGTTCGGGGAATCCTGACGTCCAGGCCCCGGACGTAGCGGGGAAAATCCGCGTTGTCGAGGAGGCTCTTTATGAACGCGAGCCCGCGGCCCTTGCCTCCGACGGATCCGTCGCCGAGCCTCGCGAGGCTGTTCTCGTCCCGCCAGGAGGTCGCGTCGTAGTAGGGGATGGCGTCGCGGGCCCGGTCCGCCCGGGCCTCGCGGAGCACGCCGAGGATGAACTCGCGCATCGCGCCGGTGTTTCCGAAGTCGCCTATCCCGTAGGGCTTGAGCCGCCCGGCGAAGCGAAGGTCGCCCCTCGCGGCGAGCCAGGTGGAGAAGTCGTTGCGGCCCGCGTGGTAGACCAGACACTCCTCCGGGACCTCCTCGAGGAGGCCCATGAACTCGTCTATGTCGCAGGCCTCCGCCACCGGGGCGCCGTCGGGCATTCGGAACCTGAAGGGCCCGAAGCCCAGGCCGTCGCGGAGGAAGCTCGCAAGCTCGTGCTCGAGCGAGTCGGAGTTCTTGTCCGCGAAGGCCGCGCCGAGGGCGACGGCGCGCGCGCGAACTCCCTCCTCGCTCGATTGGATCATGACCGGGAGGTCGGATATGCGGGCCTTTGCCATGCGGATGAAGTCCATCCCCGCTTCGGGATCGGGTTTTCCGCCTCGGGGAAAGCGGACGTCGGTGATGACCGTCAGGATCCAGCTCTCGTAGCGCTCGAAGAGGACGAGGGCCTCCTCGTAGCTCGTGGCGAGGAGGATCTTGGGTCTCGTCCTCGCGCGCAGGAGCTTGTGGGTCTCGACGCCTTTCTCGGCCTCGATGAGGGCCTGGGCCTGGCGCTGCACGACCTGGAAGAGGAGGGGCAGGTAGCGCGAGTAGTAGCGTACCGAGTCTTCGATGAGGAGGATCACGCGGACGAGGCCGGTGCGCGTGTCGGCGTCGGCGTTGCGGAGATCCTCGATCTGCTTGATCATGCCGACGAAGAGCTTCGAATAGCCGTTCCAGACGAAGACCCTGTCCACGGCCTCGAGCCCCGGCCTCGGAGGGCCCGGCCTGTCCGGCGCGAGGGCGGCGAGGCTCGTGTTGTTCGTCGCCATGAGGAGGACGGGTACCCCGGCCCGCTCGGCCTTGAAGGCGCGAGCGAGACCGAGAGGCTGCTCGAAGTCGAGGCCGGCCATGAGGACCACCAGGTCGTAGCTCACCTCGCGGAAGAGCCCGAGGGCCGACTCGGCGGTGTAGGCGCAGGTGATCCTGGGAACCACGTTGAGGTTGAGCTTGAAGTACTCGCCATAGATCTGCTCGGTCAGGACTCCGTCCGATTCCACGACGAAGGACTCGTAGAGGCTGGCCACCAGGAGGATCTCGCGCACGCGGTATCGCATGAGGTCGTGGAAGGCGTTGCGATCGACTCGGGACTTGTCGTAGGCCTCCACCAAGTCGTCGAAGTGCATTGGACGAGTATGGTGCGAAGGCGCGCGTCCGGCAAGCCGAGCCGGGCGCGGCTCAGGCGAGGACGCCGTTCCCGCGGCCCGAGGGAGGCTCGGCGAAGAGGCGGGCGATGAGCATCGAGGCGGCTCCGTAGGCGACCACGCTGTCGCCGAGGGAGGAAAAGGAAATCTCGCAACGGGCCTCCCCCGGGTAGGCCGAGTTGGCCTCGATCTCCTCGGCGAGGATCGTCGAGAGAGGCGCGCGCCAATGCTCGAAGCTGCCGCCGACGATGACCCGCCGGAGGTCGAGGAGGTTGACGATCAGGCCGACGTTCATCCCGAGCTCGCGCGCGACGCGGACGAAGGCCTCGCTTTCCGTGGCCGCCCTGCGAATGACCTCGTCGGGAAGGCCGAACTGGCTCCTCGTGTCTTCCCGCCTGAAGATCGAGCGGAACTCGCCGGCGGTGCCGTCAGTCCCCCGATGGACGGTTCCGTCCACGACCAAGGCCATGCCCACGCCGATCCCGGCCGGAAGCTCGCCCGCCCTCTCCTGGCGGAATTCGCCCAGGAGGAACATGAAATCCTCCGAGAGGGCGGCGCGGTTCCGGACGAGCTCGGCCCAGCAGCAGCAGCGGGCGTCGTTCTCGATCCTCACCGGAAGCGCGAAGAGCTCGTCGACCGAGGCGAGGAGCTGGACGGGCCTTGTGACGCCGAGAGGCAGGCTCCTGCGGACGACGCCGCGCTCGGCATCGACGATGCCCGAGAGTCCGATGCCTATGCCGAGTAGGGGCCGACCGGAGGCGGCCATCCGCTTCCTCGCGTCCACGAGGGCCTCGAGCACGACCGATCGGAGCTCCCTGCCCGAATAGGCGAGGGAGGACTCGGCCTCCGCCAGGATTTTGCCCTCCAGATCGAGTAGGCATGCATGATAGTGGTCGGTCAATATCTCGATGCCCAGGAAGCTGCCGAAGTCGGAGCGTATCCTGAGATCGACGGGCTTGCGCCCTCCCAGCGGCTTCGCATCGCCTTCGGCGCCCTCGTGTACTATTTCGGCTTCCAGCAGTTGGGCGACAATCTTGGTAATGGTCGACTTATCGAGCCCTAGGCTCTGAGCCAGGTCGATCCTCGGTATCCCTTCGTTTTTCCAAATCAGGCGAAGGACTCTTCTGAGGTTCGGATCCTGGGTGATCGGGTCCGTCAAAAGTCCCCGAGCGAAATAATTGATTCCCTCCATCAACCGTAGATTATTGTCTTTTACTACCTTAAACAACCGTGAAATATGGGAAAAGCGGAAAAAAAGTTTGTTGACAGGAGGCGACTCTCATGGAACACTGTGGTTGATTGTGTAAATCAACCGATTTGCCCGGAGCTTCCGTGGCTTTATTTCGCTGGGTCATATCGAGGGCCCATTACGCGAAGCTATCCGAGAACGTGATGAACGACCTCGCAGCGAGCTGTGGGTATGAGTCCCTCCTCCGAATCGAGGCGGCCGGCGTGGGTGCGGCCGTCGCCGAGGCCTGGAAGCAGTACGACGCCTGGCCCAAGGCGAACGGAAAGCAACTTCAGTATCTCGAGCCTAGGAGGCAGAGCGCCTGGGGCGGCCCGGAGGGGCCGCCCCTCTTTTTGTGCGCCTTCGCCTCTCGTGCCCCTCTGTCCGTTCGGGCGACAGGGCGGGGATTCGCGGAGCTTCCCTATCTAAGTGCGCGTACCGCCGCGAATAGGCCGGGCCACTCCTTCTGAGGCTCGGCGGTGGCGCCGGGCGCGCCCTTCCCCGGGGCTTTCGCGCCCTGCGCGCTCGCTCCTCCGGAAGCGAGCGCTCCCGGAGGAGCGAGAAGGACCTCGTCACCGAGGTTGACCGTGTCGAAGAAGCCCGCCCCCTTGAGCGTGCCTTCGCTCGCCTCCTCGCCGATCGCGGTGAGCGAGACCTCGCCCAGGATCGAGGGCTGGGGATAGACGATCCCGAGACCCTCGGGCTCGACTTGGACGGCGCCCTTCTTCACGACCACGAGCTTCGCCCCGTCGGCGATGCCGTCGGACCTGCCCAGGTCCACGAGGACTCGATCCTGGCTCCGCTTCACGAGGGAGCCGAGGGGCGGCAGGGCCGAGACGAGGAGGTCGGCCGTTCGGGCGGCGCCGTTCTTGACTCTGTCGTTGCCCGTCCTATAGGTCTTGTAGGAAGCCGCGGGGCTTCCCGTCCTGGCGACGCGGAGATCCATGTCGAGCTCGACGTCCCGCTCGGTTTCCTTGAAGGACAGTATCGCGAAGTAGTCGGCCTCGGCCTCGCGCGCCGTCCTGAAAGCGTCGGCGAGGGACGAGGCCTTGGCCGCGACGGGAAGGATCTGGGCCCGCGACGACGAGGCCAGGATGTCCTTGAGGTAGCCGAGCACGAGTTCCTGGCCCCCCGCGTGTATCCCATCGGGCCGGTCGATGTACATCAAGGCTATCTTGTACGGGCGCTTGGCGAGGGCTTCCTCGTCGATTCCCCAGTTGCGGCCCAGCGCGTCCACGAGAAGGGAGTCGTAGGTCTCGATGGAATCGAGGATCGATTGGTCGGCGACGCCGTTGCCCTTGAGGAACTCGAGCTCGGAAAGGTACTTGCCCGGGAAGCCCCTCGCCTTGAGCATCCCCGCGTAGAGCAGCCTACCCCGCTTGGAATAGGGATAGAGCCCGAGCGCGCGACGATATTCGAAGATAGCCTGATCGTAGGAGCTCCGATCCTCGAATTCCCTCCCGCGCACGATGTGCCAGTCGGCGTACTGGGCTCGCGAGGGATCCTCCTCCTTCGTGGAATCGGTGACGGCGAACTCGAGGGCCATGCGCGCGATCTCGTCGTCCGGGCGCAGCGAGGCGGCGGTCTTGAGGCTGTAGATGGCGTCGGCGGGCTTGCCGGCGCCCAGCTGCGCGAGGCCGAGGGTGTACCAGGCCATCCCGTCCTTTCGGTCGCGCGCGACCGCCTCGCGCATCAAGGCGATGGCCTGGTCGAAGGACCCCGAGCGGTACATGATGGAGCCGAGGAGGAGGCGCGCCTCCGCGTAGCCCGGCTTCAGGTCCAGGGCGTTGCGCGCATAGAAGGCGGCCTTGTCGAAATCCCCCCTCCCGGCCGCGATGCTCGCGGCCACGTACTGCGTCTTGGGCTCGCTCCCGTGGTATCGGAGAGCCTGTTCTACGAGGGCCTGCGCGTCGGCCGCCCTACCCTGGTCGGAGGCGATGAGCGCCAGCGACAGCAGGGCCCGCCCGTTCTGCGGCGATATCCTCAGGCTCGCCTCGAGGCGGTTGCGGGCCTCGGTCTTCTTGCCCGCCGACAGGTCCAGGAGGGCCAGCCCGAAGCGCGCGTCCAGATCGTTCGGAAGGATCGAGGCGACGGAGGCGAAGGCCTTGCGCGCTCCCGCGAGATCTCCCAGGCCGATCCGCACGAAGCCCTCGAGATTGGCCAGGCTCGAGTCGCCTTCGAGGAAGGGAGCCGCCTTCGCGACGTAGGAAAGCGCCTGATCGTACTCGCCGAGATCGTAGTAGCATTCGGCGAGCCCCGAATAGGCCGCGCCGTAGGAGGGGTTTTTGGCGATGGCCGCCATGTAGTCGTCGATCGCGGGATACCAGTCCTCGGAGAAGCGGAGCTTCTCCGCCTCCGCGACCAGGCTCCTCGGATCGCGGAGACCCGACGAGTCGGGAACGGCCTGGGCGCTCGAACTCGCATCATGGGCGCTCGAGCTCATATCCTTGGCGCTCGAGCTCATATCCTGAGCGCTCGAGCTCATATCCTGAGCGCTCGAGCTCATATCCTGAGCGCTCGAGCTCATATCCTGGGCGCTCGGGCCGAGGCCGCCCGTCAGCGCCCAGGCGAGGGCTAAAACGGGCGCGAAGGCGCGGATCGGGGCTCTAAGGCTGGCCGCCCTTCGGGACGACGCGGACACTGCTCTACTCCTCCCCCGTCGCGATCCGGCGGCGGGCTATCTTCACCGACGTTATGCGATGCCCTTCCATGTCCTGAACGGTGAAGTCGAGCCCGCCCGAGCTGGCCCGCTCGTAGCGGGAGGGGATCTTCTCGAAGAGGGCGAACACGTAGCCCCCGAGCGTGTCGAACTCCTCGGCGGGCAGGGAGAGCCCGGTTTCGCGATTGACGACGTCGAGGTCGGCCCTCGCGTCGCAGAGCCATGAGGAATCGCCCAGCTTGACGACGTCCTCCCGCTCTTCGTCGAACTCGTCCTGGATCTCGCCGACGATCTCCTCGATGATGTCCTCGAGGCAGACGATGCCCGAGACTCCTCCGTACTCGTCCACGACGACGGCGATGTGTACGCGCCTTCGCCTGAATTCCTTGAGCAGGGAGTCGATGCGCTTCGATTCGGGCACGAAATACGGCCTGCGCATCAGGTCGGCGAGGGCGAAATCGCCGCCCTTGACCAGGGCGCTCAGGAGGTCCTTGGCGTAGAGGACTCCCACGACCGAATCGACGCCGTCGCCGTAGACGGGGATGCGGGAGTGGCCGCAGGCCACGACCTTCTCGAGCAGCTCTTCCCGGCTCGAATCGACGGGAAGGAAGACCGTGTCGATGCGGGGGACCATGACTTCCTTCACCGTAGTCTCCCCGAGCTCCTGCACTCCCTGTATCATCTCACGCTTGTCGGCGTCGCGCTCGGCCTCCCGATCGGCGGAGCGCTCGGTCTCGGGCCCGCGCGCGCCTTCGGGATCGGCCCTCCCCGGGCGGAAGAGCCTGTCGATGAGTCTCGTCATAGTATGGGATTCCCGCCCCGGCCGTCGTCGATGGCGGGAAGCTCGCGGAGCAGCCGCTCCTGCAACTGCAGCATGGGTCGCGAGGGCTCGTTGTCCTCGTGGTCCATGCCGGACAGATGCAGCACGCCGTGCGCGATGAGCCGCCGGAGCTCCTCGTCCTTGGGGATCCCGAACTCCTCGGCGTTGCGGGCGAGCGCGTCGAGCGAGATCACTATGTCGCCGGCGAGGAAGCGCTCGGCGCCTTCGGGATCGCGGTAAGACTCGCCCTGCTCGAAGGACAGCACGTCCGTCGCCTCGTCCCTGTCCCGATATTGGCGATTGAGGCCCCGTATGAAGGCGTCGTCGCAGATCAGTATGGAAAGGTCCCACCCTTCCTTTCCCGTCCGCGACAGCAGGGCCAGGGCGAAATCCCTCGCCCGATCGAGCCAAGGCGGGGTCCCTATGCCCTCGACCGAGATCTCGACGGCGTTCGGATTCATCGCGATTGCTCCTTGAGCCTGGGATACTCGATGCGCGAATGGAAATGCCCGGCCAATATCCGCGTGAAGCTGTCGCGGACGATATCCACGTCCTTGAAGGTGAGGTCGCTGCGATCGAGCTGACCGTCCCGCACCTTGTCCATGATGATCTCCCGGATGAAGTCCTCGAGCCGCGACGCGGTCGGTCTCTTGAGCGTGCGCGTGGCGGCCTCCACGGCGTCGGCGAGGAGGACGACGGCGGCCTCCTTGGAAGTGGGAAGCTGCCCGGGGTAGGTGAAATCGTCGGGGTCGACCTCGCCTCCAGCCTTCTTCGCCTGGTCGAAGAACCAGGCGATCACCGCGTTGCCGTGGTGCTGCGAGACGATATCGACGACGCCCTCGGGCAGGCCGAGGGCGCGGGCCTTCTCCGCCCCGAGCTTGACGTGGCTGCGGATGACGGTGGCGGAAAGCCGGGGATTGAGCTCGTCGTGCTTGTTGTAGCCGGCCTGGTTCTCCACGAAGTACTCGGGCTGCTCAATCTTGCCGATGTCGTGGTAATAGGCCCCGACCCGCGCGAGGAGGGAATCGGCCCCTATCTCGCGGCAGGCAGACTCGGCCAGGTGGGCCACCGTGACGGAATGGCTGTAGGTCCCCGGCGCGACGGTGAGCAGGCGCTTGAGTATGGGGGCGTTGAGATCGGAGAGCTCCATGAGCCTGAAGCGCGTGGGGGCGTTCAGGGCCTGCTCGAGGACCGGAAGGATCGCGAGGGCCAGGAGGCCGCAGGCGAAGCCGTTCGCCGCGCCCCAGAGGGCGGCGAGGAGGGAGTCGACGGCGCCCGTCGATCCCGGCGCGGCGAGGGCCGCGGCCAGCGCCGCCTCGAGAAGGGAGAGGACGGCGCCGGCCCGGACCAGGTCGATGCGCGAAGAGGCCGTGCGGACCGAGAAGGCGCCGGCGACGCTCGAGAGGATGCAGAAGGCGAGGAGGCGGCCGTCCGGCCCGAAGGCGGCCTGGGCGAGGGTGGCGAGCACGAGGCCGAGGAGGATCGCGAAGCGCTGCCCCGCGAGTATCGTGGCGAGTATCGCGAACAGGGCGCTCGGGAGCATGAAGGCCAGATCGAGGGGCCCGGGCCTCGCGAAGCGTCCGATGAGGAGGGCCACGGCGTAGTAGGCGAAGGCCGATATCGCCACGAGCCCTACCGACGAGCGCCGGAGCGCCGAGCCGGACACGGCCTTCCCCAGGAGGAAGCCGAAGAGGCAGAGCGACGCGGCTAAGAGCCCGAGGGCCCCCATCGCGGCGCCCCAATCCATTCGCGTCAAGGCTCCCTTGGCCGCGACCAGCTTGGCCGCGTCGAGGGGGCCGACGATGGCGCCCTTGCGGACGATGCGCTCGCCCTTGGCGATCGTGCGAATGACGGGCTCGACGCCGGCCTTGGCCGCGGCGAGCTTGCGGGCGCTCTGCTCCGGATCGAAGAAGGCGTCCTCGACGGCGAAGCTCATGACGAGGCCCGAGGCCAGATCGGCGAGCGGCCTCGTCAGGCGGTTCTCGTCGATGGCCGCGACCACGGCGTCCTCGAGCTTCTTGAGCGTGACGAGGCGGTTGACCGGAATCTCCTCGGCGCCGGGCCTGCCGCCGTTGAGGGAGCGCAGCTCGATGTAATCCGGATTGTAGGGCTCGAGTCCCGACGCGGGCAGGGCGGCGATGCCTTGGTCGAGGAGGCGCTTGAGGATGGCGTCGGCGAGGGCGAGGGCCTGGGGCCTCAGGGGGAGCGGGCGAGAGCGAGCACCTCGTCCTCCGAGAGCAGGCCCGGAAAGGCGCTTTGCACCTGGAGATAGAGGGTGTTGCCCGCTACGGCGCGGGAAGACAGGTCGCCGATGAGGTCCTGGAAATCCCTGAAGCGCTCGATGGCTCGGGAGGCCGGCTTCTCGTCCACGACGAAGACGGGAAGGACGAGATGCTCCTCGGCCTCGATCCTGAGCCTGGTGGCGTTCTGGTCGACGAAGCTGATCTCGCGGTCGGCGGTGATGTCCTTGTCCGCTATCCTCCCCTCCTCGAGGACGGCGGGCCCTCCCCGCGCGTCGACGGCCCCCGGGCCGAAGACGAGAAGCAGGATCACGGAGGCGGCCGCGCAGGCGGTCAGGAGGATGGCGGATCGGCCGTCCAGGCGGCGCCGGGAGCCGCGCATGAAAAGCAAGCGGACTTTCGCGCCCAGCCGATCGAACGCGGAATCCTCCTCCGTCGCCCGGCTACTCGGCTTCATACGCTTCGATGATGCGCCGAACCAGGCTCGAGCGCACGACGTCGCGGGAATCGAGCCGGCAGACGAAGACGTCCTCGACGCGCGAAAGGAGCTGCAGGGCGTGAACGAGGCCGGACTCGCCCTTGCGGGGCAGGTCTATCTGCGTCACGTCCCCCGTCACGATGGCCTTCGCGTTCTCGCCGAGCCTGGTCAGGAACATCTTCATCTGCTCCTTCGTGGTGTTCTGCGCCTCGTCGAGGATTACGACGCAGTTGGAGAGATTGCGCCCCCTCATGTACGCGAGCGGAGCGATCTCGATGGCCCTGTTGTCCTCCAGCCGGTGGATGACCTCGAAGGGCACCAAGGCCTCCATGGCGTCGTAGAGCGGCCTGAGATAGGGGCTGATCTTCTGGGCGAGGTCGCCGGGAAGGAAGCCGAGGCTCTCCCCCGCCTCGACCACCGGACGGGTGATGACGAGCTTGCGCTTGGATTTCGTGAGCAGCTCGCGAAGGGCCCAGGCCATCGCGAGGTAGGTCTTGCCCGTACCCGCGGGGCCGACGGCGAAGGCGAGGTCGTGGCTGGCGAGGCCCCTGAGATAGAGCGACTGCGACTTGCCGCGCGGGAACACCTTGGAGAAGCCGCTCGGTATCTGGATGCAGGAGTCCAGGAAGTCCGCGCGACTACTGTCGCGACTGCTGTCGCGACTACCGCTATCGTCGCAGGAGGAGAGGCTCCCTCCGGGCGTGAGATCGGCGTGTATGGCGATGATGAGGTCGGGGCTGGGCGAGAGTCCCTCGGCCATGGACTCGAGAAGGCGCTCGACGAGGAGGCGGAACAGCTCGCGCGACGATTCTTCCTCGGTCTCGAGGAAGAGCTCGTTGCCGCGGCAGAAGATGCGGCTCCCGACCAGGCGCTCCATGATGCGGAGGTTGTAGTCGTTCGCCCCGCACAGGTCCGCTAGCTCGCTAGTCTTCTCAAGGACAATGCCGACGGTTCCGTCCACGGACGCTCCTTGTCTTACTCTATCCGCGCGATGCGAAAAAAGCAACTGCGCGGGCGAGGCGGAAAGACGGGCCCCACTCCCGCCTCAGTAGGTTATGGAAGTGGCCGGCGATATGGGGTTGCTGTCGTAATTGATCGTGGACTGGATCGCCGACATGTCCTTCCAGGCGAGGATGATCGAGATCTTGGTGTCGAGAGTATAGCTGGTTCCCGTAAAGTAGGGGGTCGTCGAGACCGTGGCCGAGAGGGTCCAGTCTTCGAGATCCCTCGCGAGGGTGACGGAAAGGCTCTTCAGCTTGAGCAAGGTATTTGGATCGGCTAAGGTTTTCTGGTCCCAAATCGACAAGGAGTGCCAGATGTCTGTTAGAGGATTTACCTGGTAAATGGCGGCAGAGTAGCCCGGGCCTAATTCGGCAATTTGGGAGTCGAACAATCCGGCGTAATATCGCCAGGCCTGGGTGTTCTGGGATACGCTCGCGAAGGTGACATTGAGTTCGCTGCCTATCTTGATCGACGCGCTGAGCGAGAAGGTCAGGGTCGACTCGGAAAAGCGCACGAGGCCCTGGGTCAGGGAAAGGTTTGGCGACAAGGTCCACAGAGGAGCCACGGAGGAGGTCGCCGTGGTGACGTCGGTCGCGCTCTTCAACTGGGGGGCGAGGGATATCGCGAGCGCGGTAGGGGCAAAGGAAGTCTGAGTCCCCACGGCGACCCAGCCCGTACCGATTCCCGGGGTATACTGAGTCGTCTGGGCCTGCGTCAGGGAGGTGCTGAAGGGACCCCAGCTCAGGCCCGTGGTATTCGAGACCCAGCCGACGCCGGTCGCATCGTATACGGCGTTGTCGGTGAGGACGGGCCAGGGGACAGTCCCTATCGTAAGGGCGGCCGTGATGGGGTCGAAGGAGAAAACCGCGCCTACGGCGCTCCTATACATGCGCGACTGAACGGTGAAGGTCGAGAAGCCCGCGCTCAGGCCCAGCTGGGCCGAATAGGATTCGAGGGTGGGAGGTAGGCTGGCCACCAATGCCAGGCTTTGCGTGAGTCCGCCCGGACGAGCCGCAAGGTCGAGCGTAAGGTTATGGGTCGTGATGGAGGAAGGGTCCCACGAGAGCCAGTTTTCCGTGAAGTCGGGCGTGGCCAGGGTCGTGTCGTACTTCATCCCGTATATGGTGGAGTCCATTTCCCAGCCGAGCGAGGTGGGCGACCAGAGCCACGAATCGACGAAGGGTTTGAAGCCCAGCTTGGCGATCCCGCCGACGCTTCGACTCGTGTAGAGATTATCCGCCAGGTCGTAGGAGGCGGCCGTGGTCGGATCGGCGGTATCGACGGGCCGCTTCTGCGCCTGATCGGCGTAGGTAAGGCTGAGGGAGGAAGAGAGATAGTCTCCGTAGGCGGCAGATGTATCTATGGAAGAGGCGACGTTATAGGACAGGAGCCCGTAGAGGAAGTTGTGGAAATCGATCTGCGACGGGCTTTGCCAATAGCCGGAGGTGTTATCGCTATTGATCCAATCGCTCCTGAAGCGATCTTCGTAATACATCGATGGCGTCAGGGTCCAGGTCGCCGTTCCGGCCCAGGAGGAAGACTTGGATTCGGTCGTGCTCGGAGCGCCGCCGGGAAGCCTGAAAGTCGTCGCCGGAGCGTTCGCGGGCGTCGCGGCCGCCGCCGGAGTCGTAGGAGCATTCGCTTCCGCGGGCGCAGCGCTTGCTTCGGGGGTCGTAGAGCCGCTCGCCTCCCCGGCGGATGTCGGGCTCGAGGCCTCTTTGTCGGCGTCGGTAGTATCGACCCAGGGATCGCGCAATTCGATCGCGGCCGCGCTCGCGGTGGACTTGTCGGCCGCGGCGGGCGTCGCGGCCGCCGGGCCTCTGACGAAGCTCCCATGAAAGGTGGCCGTGGTGTCGATGGGGCGGAATACAGAGGGATAGAAGAATTGGTAGCGCGGGTCGACCTGCTCGAGAGTCGATTGATAGGGATTGCCGACGTACAACGACGTAGAATCCGTTTTCGTGAGGAGGGTCATCCAGGTGCCGAAGTGGGCGATATTGATCGACTGCAGCCAGGGATCGGTCGATTTCGGCGCGAGGGTGAGCGAAGCGTCCAGCTTGGGATAGAGCTGGGACAGGATGGGAGGGGCCAAGGTCGGATCGTCCGTGGTCGAGCTCAAGAGCTTGAACCAGTTCATGTCCTCGGAACGATAGCGGAAATCCGTGTCGATGTAGGGGTCGGAGTAGATGGGTAGGGCGAGCGTGGCCGAGAAGCCCCCCAGCTGCATGGCCGTCGAGAAGTCGAGGGCGTAGCGAAAGGGTAGGGGAAAATTGAGGAAGTCCGAGCTGTTCCAGACGCTGGAATAGTTATCCGCTACGTCATAGGGAGAATAGGCTCCAGTCGACTCGAGAAAAAGCGAGCGGCTGAGGCCGATGCCGGTAAAAAGGTCCGTCTTGCCGAGGAAGGACAGCTTGGGGAAGGAACCCTGAAGACCGGCGAAGCCGCCGAGGTTCGAATAGAGGTCGAAAATCGTTTTCAGACTACCCACGTCCTTGGGCGGCGGCCCGGGTACGGTCCTTAGAAAGAGCCCTTTGAGCTGGGTGGCTTGGGCGGGACCGGTGCTGGTCATGCTGAGCACCGAGGTCGTATTGGTCGCGGGAGGCTTTTGGCCGATGAGGTAGATGGTCGTTTGGATGTAGGTGCCTTCGCGATTGCGGTAGCCGATCACCGGATGGAAGACGATTTCGTCGCCGGGGTAATAGAAGAACGGCAGCCAGAGGATGGGCACGTTGCCGAGCGAGAATACGGCGTTCGAGAAGGCCAATTCCTTGTCCCCGAGTATCCAGACGTGCTTAGCCCTGATGGCGTAATGGGGATCGTCGGCTTCCGAGGAACTTATGACTCCGTTTTCGAGGACCATGAAATCGGTGGAGCGGCTGAGGATGGTATCGGCCGAGATCATGAGGCCGCGATCGCCCGAGGAGGCGATCCCCCCGGCCTTGCGCATCTTGCCGTCGATGAAGACGCCCGACCAATCGTCGAGGCTCGCGCTCAGGGCCTCTCCGGCGAAGATATCGGTCGTCGACCCCGATTTGCGCTCGTAACGCACCTTCCCCCGCGCGGTCAGGGTCGAGCGCTCCCGGTCGAAGACGATGCTGTCCGCCTGGATGCGATGGGTATCGCCGTTGGTCTCGACGAGGGTGAGTATGACGCCCCCGGAAGCCCGGACGATGCCGCCCTCCCCCTCCTCGACTTTGGCGAAGCTGGCCTGGCCGGCCTTCTCGATGGTGACTATCCTGCCCTTTCCCGGCGCGGCCGGCGCCTCGAGGCCATAGTACTTGTAGAGGCTCGCCCGCAGCTCGTCGACTCCGCCCGTATCGGGAAGGCCGAGCTCGCGGGCCCGCGCGACGAGCTCGTAGTAGCCGGCAGTGGATATCTCGACCTGCAGGGCGTCCAGCTGGAGGCTCGGCATATTCGCGGTGGCGGCAGTGCTCGAAGGAGGGGCAGTGCTCGAAGGAGGGGCAGTGCTCGAGGAGGCGGCTTGAAGGGGCAGTGCTCGAAGGAGGGGCAGTGCTCGAAGAGGCCGCGGATGCGGAAGATGCGCCGGTAGCCGGGAGGGCCGCTCCGGGACTGTTCTCGGATATCAAGGGCCCTGCCCGGACGAGGAGCAAGGCGAAGGCGTACAGGCATGTGGCTATCGCCCGGCGAAGCGGCATTAGCGAGAATACTATACGGCCTTTGCCGCCGAAGTAAAGTCTAGGCCGTGATCGGGCATGGCGCCGCCTGAGCTATGACGAACGCGGCCCGGCTATTTCAGGAAGTTTTTCAGATATTTCCCCGTATAGGAAGCCCTGGCCTTGACCAGCCTTTCGGGGGTCCCCGACGCGATGATCTCGCCGCCGCGATTGCCGCCTTCGGGACCGAGGTCGATGATCCAGTCGGCCTGCTTTATCACGTCGAGATTGTGCTCGATCATGACGACGCTGTTGCCGGAATCGACGAGGCGCTGGATCACCTCCATGAGCTGCTTGACGTCGGCGAAATGGAGGCCCGTGGTCGGCTCGTCCATGAAATACAGGGTCTTCCCGGTGCTCCGCTTGGAGAGCTCGAAGGCGAGCTTCACGCGCTGGGCCTCCCCCCCCGACAAGGTGAGGGCGGACTGCCCGAGCTTGATGTAGCCCAGGCCCACCGAGAGCAGGGTGTTCATCTTGTGCGCTATCTGCGGAACATGCTCGAAGAACTCGCTCGCCTCCTCGATGGTCATGTCGAGGACCTCGGAGATGTTCCTGCCCTTGTAGCGGACGTCGAGGGTATCGGAGTTGAAGCGATGCCCGTGGCAGACGTCGCAGGTGATATAGACGTCGGGCAGGAAGTTCATCTCGATCTTGATCGTGCCGTCGCCCTGGCAGTTCTCGCACCTCCCGCCCTTCACGTTGAAGGAGAAGCGTCCCGGCTTCCAGCCCCGGGCCTTGGATTCGGGCAGGGAGGCGAAGAGATCGCGGATGCCGGTAAAGACGCCGACGTAGGTGGCGGGGTTGGATCGGGGCGTGCGTCCGATGGGGCTCTGGTCGATGTTGATTATCTTGTCGATGTTCTCGAGGCCCTCGATCGCCTCGTACTCGCCCTCCTGCCAGGCGGTGCCCATCACTTCGTTGGAGATGATGGGGTAGAGGAGGTCGGTGAGCAGGGTCGACTTGCCCGAGCCCGACACGCCGGTGATGCAGGTGAAGACGCCGAGCGGAAGCTCGACGTCGATGCCCTTGAGGTTGTGCTCGCGGCAGCCGCGAATGAGGATGCTCAGCCCGTTCCCTTTCCTGCGCTCCGACGGCACGGGTATCGTCAGCGCTCCGGCGAGGTACTGGCCCGTGACGCTCTTGCGGTTCTTCATCACCTCGCCGGGAGCGCCTTGGGCCACCACGTACCCGCCATGGGCTCCGGCGCCCGGGCCGAGGTCCACGATCCAATCGGCGGTACGCAGAGTCTGCTCGTCGTGCTCGACGACGATCAGCGTGTTGCCGATGTCGCGGAGGTAGGTGAGCGTGTCGATGAGGCGCTGGTTGTCCCGCTGATGAAGGCCGATCGAGGGCTCGTCGAGGATGTAGAGCACACCGACGAGCGAGGCTCCTATCTGCGTCGCCAGGCGGATGCGCTGGGCCTCGCCGCCGGAGAGCGTCGCGGCCTTGCGCTCGAGGGTAAGGTACTCGAGGCCGACGTTGCGCATGAAGCTGAGCCGCGCGCTGATCTCCTTCAGGATCTGCCTGGCGATCTGCCGCTCGGTGTCGCTCAGGCTCAGCTGCGCGATGAAGGCCAGGGTCTCCTCGACCGACTTCCCGGAGAGGGCGTCGATGCCGATGCCGCCCACCGTCACCGCGAGGGCCTCGGGCCTGAGGCGCCGGCCGCCGCAGGCCTCGCAGGGCTTCTCGCTCATGAAGCGCTCGAGCCATTGCTTGATCCCCTCGCTCTGCGTCTCGAGGTAGCGGCGCTTGAGATCGGCCAGGATGCCGGGAAAGCGCGACTCGTATTCGAAGCGGCCCGTACCTTCGCGGTTCTCGTACCTGATCTTCACCGCCTCCTCCGTCCCGTGGAGGATGGCGTCGAGGACGTTCTTGGGCAGGTCCTCGAAGGCGGTGTCGAGGCTGAACTTGAAGTGCTTGGCGAGGGCCTCGAAGCGGCTGCGGTTCCAGGCCGCGTCGGGGTTGTAGGGAATGCAGCCGCCCTCGTCGAAGGAGAGGGAGGGGTCCGGGATCACCAGGTCGGGATCGAACTCGAGCTTCTGGCCGAGGCCCGAGCAGACCGGACAGGCGCCTTGGGGCGCGTTGAAGGAGAAGAGGCGGGGCTCCATCTCGGGCAGGGAGATGCCGCACTCGGGACAGGCGCCCTTCTGCGAGAAGAACTCCTCGACGGAAGCGCCGCCGCCGGCCTGCGCCGTGGGAGAGTCGCGCAACGCGATCACCGTACCCTCGGCGATCTCGAGGGCGGTCTCCACGGATTCGGCCAGGCGCTTGCGCGATTCGTCGGCCAGCTTGAGGCGGTCCACGACGATCTCGATGCTGTGCTTCTTCTGCTTCTCGAGCTTGTACTCGGCGGCGGACTCGGCCGCCAGTTCGCGCATCTCCCCGTCGATCCTGGCGCGGACGAAGCCCTGCTTGGCCGCGTCCTCCAGCACTTTCCTGTGCTCGCCCTTCTGGGCGCGCACGATGGGAGCGAGTATCTGCAACTTGGTGCCCTGAGGCCACGAGAGTATGGTGTCGAGGATCTGATCGACGCTCTGCTCGCGGATCACTCGGCCGCAGCCGGGGCAGTGCGGAATGCCGATCCTCGCGTAGAGGAGGCGATAGTAATCGTATATTTCCGTAACCGTCCCCACCGTCGATCTGGGATTTCTGTGCGTCGTCTTTTGCTCGATGGAGATGGCGGGGGACAATCCCTCGATGTAGTCTACGTCGGGCTTGTCCATCCGCCCGAGGAACTGGCGCGCATAGGCCGAAAGGGATTCCACGTAGCGCCGCTGCCCTTCGGCGAATATCGTGTCGAAGGCGAGGGAGCTCTTGCCCGAGCCCGAAAGCCCGGATATGACGATGAGCTTGTCCCTGGGAAGCTCGAGGTCGATGTTTTTCAAATTGTGCTCGCGGGCGCCCTTGATTATCAGTTTATCCATAATTAGATCGAAGATAGCCTCAGGCCGGCTGCCTCGGCAAGTGGGGAAGACTTAATTCCTGTGTAGTATGTTGGGCTTGACTTATTATCATTATGATATCATAATAGAATCATACGATCGGTGACAGGAGGAAGCATTATGAAGGATCTTGTCGAACGGAGATTGCCCAAAATCAATGGCTTTATCGCCCTCGTGATCGAGCTCGCGCTCTTCGGCGAGGCGATACGCCTCTATAGGGCCTTGGGCCCCGGTTTCGACCGCTCCAACCCGGGCGCGGCTTTCTGGTGGGCGACGGCGCTCATCGTCGTCGCCTGCATCGCGATCGGCGGGTTCTTCGTCGTACAGCCCAATGAGGCGAAGGTCGCGACCTTCTTCGGAAGCTACGCGGGCTCGGCCAGGGCGAGCGGCTTTTCCTGGGCCAATCCCTTCGTGAAGCGGAGGGCGGTATCGCTCAGGGCGAAGAATTTCGGCTCGCAGATCCTCAAAGTCAACGACGCCCACGGAAACCCGATAGAAATAGGGGCCATCGTCGTCTGGAGAGTCACCGACTCGGCCAAGGCTCTATTCAACGTCGAGGATTACCAGAGCTTCGTGACCGTGCAGAGCGAGACGGCCCTTCGCGTCCTGGCCGGGAGGTTCCCCTACGATTCCGGAGCCGAGGGAGAAGCCAAGATATCCCTTAGGGCGAACCAGGACGAGATAGCCCAGGAGCTTAAGAGCGAGCTCCATTCGCGCCTGGAGGTGGCCGGGGTCACGATCGACGACGCTCGGCTCTCGCATCTGGCCTACGCGCCCGAGATAGCCCAGGCGATGCTCAGGCGGCAGCAGGCCTCGGCGATCATAGCCGCGCGGCGCCTCATCGTCGACGGAGCCGTCGGCATGGTCAAGCTCGCCCTCGACGACCTCGAGGCCCAGGGCGTGGTCAAGCTCGACAACGAGCGCAGGGCCGCGATGGTCAACAACCTCCTCGTCGCCCTCGTTTCCGAGACCGAGGCCCAGCCGGTCATCAATACGGGCACGCTCTATACCTGAACCTTTTTATGGAAGAAAAGAAGCGTTTTCTCCTCAGGCTCGATCCCGCCGACTACGAGGCCCTCGAGAAGTGGTCGGCGGACGAGCTGCGGAGCGTCAACTCGCAGATCGAATTCCTCTTGAAGGACGCGCTCAGGCGGGCGGGACGCGACAAGAAGAAAGGCAAGGAAAAATGAGCGACCTCGCAGCGGAATGAAATCGAGCTCCACATTGAGAGGCCCTCGTCAGATCCGCTTCACGTTTTCCTTCCGCTCCGATGATATCGACTCGATAGACGACCGTACAGGCTTTCGCTCGGAACCTTCCCGCGCGCACCGTCGCAAGACTCCTTCAGTCCTTCCCCGGGGCCCCGAACGCGCTTGAACACGACGAGGGCGGCGTAGCTCGATACGATGAACAGCATGAAGGCCAGGGAGAAGAGGAGGGTCTTCAGGTCGGCCGCGGCCCCGACCACTTCGCCCAGCACCCGACGCGGATGGAGGAGGGCGTCCCAGGAATTGAGACGGGAGAAGCGGCCGAGATATATGCCGAAGCCCGCGAGGAGGCTGGCGGCCAGGATGAGGCAGGCGGCCGCGGTCTTCCCCCAGACGCGCCGGAGCGAATCATGGATGAACCACATGGAGACGAGGCCCATGAAATGCCCGATGAAGGCGAAGGCCGCAGTCATGAGGAGATCGTACCAGAGCAGGGCATTGACGCGCAGGGCGTCCTCCGGCACCGCGCGGAGGTAGGTCCGCTCCACGACGTGTATGAAATCGGTGAGAATATAGGGCGCGTTCGGGTAGAAGAGGAGCCAGAGCGCGGCGACGGGGAGGGCGACGAGGGCCCGTGCCTTCTGCCGCCCGAGGCGGCGCAGGACGGCGGTCCCGGCGACCGCGACGACGTAGGGGACCGCCGCGAGAGCCAAGTTGAATACAAGGTAGAGATACCAGATGCGTCCCGAGACCGCGACCCTGAGGGCATAAAGCAGGACGCAACCCAAGGCGGCCAGGCCGAGTACGGCCGTCAGCACGCTCAGTCGCGATCCGCCCCTGCCCTCGCTCATCGTCTTCCTAGGCCTCGATCGCGCGGGCGGCGATCTTGTCGAGGATCCGCGCCCTGAAATCGGCCAGCTTGACTCCGTTCTCCTGGCTCCCGTCGAGCTTGCGGACGGAAACGGCGGACTCGTCGGCTTCCTTCTGGCCCACGACCAGCATGTAGGGGACCTTCTGACCCTGGGCGTCGCGGATCTTGGCGTTCATCCGGGAGTCCGAAAGGTCGGCCCGCGCCCGGATTCCGGCTCCGCGAAGCTCGGCGACGACTTTTTTAGCGTAGTCGTCGAAGGCCGCCGCGATGGGAATGACCGTGACCTGCTCGGGACAAAGCCAAACGGGGAAGGCGCCGGCGTAATGCTCGATGAAGACGCCGAAGAAGCGCTCGAGCGAGCCGAGGAGGGCGCGGTGCACCATATAAGGCTGCTTCTGCTGGCCGTCCTTGTCGATGTAGGTCATGCCGAAGCGCTCGGGCTCGTTCCAATCGAATTGGATCGTGGTCATCTGCCACTCGCGGCCGATGGCGTCCCTGATCTTCAGGTCTATCTTGGGTCCGTAGAAGGCGCCGCCGCCCTCGTCCACCACGTACTCGAGGCCTTCCTTTTCGATGCCCCTCCTGAGCGAGCCGATGGCCCCCTCCCAGCGCGCGTCGTCGCCGATCGCTCCTTCCTTCGGCTTGGTCGCCAGGTATGCCTTGATGTCCTTGAAGCCCAGGGTGCGCCAGATATTCAGGCTGAAACGCAGGACCTCGGCGATCTCGCCCTCGATCTGCTCCGGCGTGCAGATGATGTGGGCGTCGTCCTGGGTGAAGCCCCGGACTCGCATGAGGCCGTGCAGGACGCCCGAGCGCTCGTATCGATAGACGGTGCCGAGCTCGGCCCATCGCAGGGGAAGATCGCGGTAGGAGCGGGTCGAGTTCTTGTAGATCATTATATGGAAAGGGCAGTTCATCGGCTTCGCGTAATAGTCGTTCTCGTCGATCTTCATGGGCGAGTACATGTTGGCCTTGTAGAAGCCGAGATGGCCCGAAGTCTCCCAGAGCCAGCTCTTGCCGATATGGGGAGTGAAGAGGATTTCGTAGCCGTTCCGGTAGTGCTCCTCGCGCCACCAGTTCTCGAGCTCGACGCGGAAGCGGCCCCCCTTCGGGTGCCAGTAGACGAGACCCGGGCCGGCTTCCTCATGGGTGGAGAAGAGATCCAGGTCCTTGCCGATCCTGCGATGGTCGCGCCTCTCGGCCTCCTCGAGCATCTTCAGGTGGACCTCGAGCTCCGCCTTGCTCGAGAAGGCGTAGGCGTAGATGCGGGTGAGCATCGGCAGCTTCTCGTCGCCATGCCAGTAGGCCCCGGCGACCGAGCGAAGCTTGAAGGCGTCGGGCCTGATCTCGCGGGTGGTCGAGACGTGGGGACCGCGGCAAAGGTCGAGAAAGCCGTCCTGCTCGTAGGTGGAAATGGTTCCCTCGAGGCCCTCGATCAGCTCGAGCTTGAAGGGCTGGTCGGCGAAGAGGGAGCGCGCCTCCTCTTTGGAAACCTCCCTGCGGACGAAGGCCGCGTTAGAGGCTATGATCCGCCGCATCTCCTTCTCTATGGCCGGAAGGTCCTCGGCCTGGATGGGTTTGGCGAACTGGAAATCATAGTAGAACCCGTCCTCGATCGCCGGCCCGATGCCGAGCTTGGTACCCGGATAGAGCTTGAGGACGGCCTCGGCCATCACGTGGGACGCCGAGTGCCTAACGGTCCCGACGGGGGAAGGAGCTTCTGCCGACATAGGATACCTCCGCTGGAGCGCGATAAGGACGGCGAGGCCCCCGACGGACGCCCGCCCGTACGAAAGGACCTTCGCGAAGGCTCGCGGCGCGAGCCTTCGCGTCACGAAGGCTCGTTTCACCTGCCTTCATGCGCCTTCGCGTAAGGACGAAGCTCCGGGGACCTTAGCGACTACCGTCGCTCGCGACGCGTAGCGTCGCTCGCGATTGCTGCGCAATCGCGATGGGTCCTTCCGCGAGATCCGCGGTACCACCTTACTTCGGCACCCCATGGCGGGGGCCGCTCTCGTCGCCCTGTTACGGGAGCGCCCGGTCCGGAATACACGGGCGCGCGGGACACCTGGCCCGCTGGCGCCTTTCCTCCGGACGGCTCTGGAGTGGTCTTCGCCTCCATGGCGGCCTGAGGGACTCTCAGCCCCGCGATGCGCGCATCGCGACGGTCCCTCTCTCTGTCGGCGCCTCTAGAAGGCTACTTTCTCCGTCGATGCTTTCCAGTGAGTATCGTCAGTAGGATCGGAGACTGTCAAGCTGGGGAGGAGGATCGAAGCGAAGGGAATTGTCCATTCCCCGAGCTTCCTATTCCTCGTAGGTTTCCCGGAAGAGCCCGAAAAGCTCCTTGACCTTGGCCACGGCGACCGCCAGATCGCGTCGGACCGCGCCTCGAGAGGCCAGGGCCCATACCCTTTCGATGATGTCGAAGGCCGCTCGCGGCCTTCCCAGGGCTTTGGCGGCGGCGGCCTTTTTCGCGAGAAGGCTGCCATCGTCCGCCAGCCAGTGATAGACGATCTCGAGGGCCGCCACGGGATCGGCCGCGATTTCCGCCGCCCCGCCGGCGACGGCATAGTCCGCGTTTCCCGTTTCCTGACCGGGGATCATATCGATGAATAGCAGGGGCAAGCCGGCGGCGAGGGATTCGGTGACGATGAGGCCTCCGGCCTTGGCGACGACGAAATCGGCCGCTCGCATCATAACGGGCAGGTCGTCGACGAAATTGTACAGCCGGGCCGGCAGATGCCATTCACGGTCGCGCATCCGTGAGAAGAGCTCGCCGTCCCCTCCCGCCACCGCCGCGATCTGCAGGGGCAAGCCCGAATGGTTTACGGCGTTGAGGACGTCGTCCAGCCTATCGACGCGCTTCGAGCCGACGGCGAGAAGGGTCGTCAGGTCGGCTCGCCAGCCGAGCTCGGATCGAAGCTCGGACCTGCTTCGCGTCTCTTCCGAGATGCGCGGGTGCACCGGTATGCCGATCACCGCGAGCTTATCCCGGGGAATGCCGGCGCTCAGGGCGAGATCTCGGACGATCTCGGTCGGCACGACCGTCAGATCGGCGTCGCCCGTGAACCATATCTGGTGGACCGTAGCGAGGTCCGTCACGACGCAGACGACCGGAAGGAAGGTACGCCTCAACGTGAACAGGGCGTTGAGGGGAGCCTGGTAGAGCGGATAGGTGGAGACGATGACGTCGGGCTTGAAGCGGAGGACCAGGTCGCGCATTGCGCGATACAGGAGGACGCGCATGGCGTTCTCCATCATGCGGCTCGCGAAGCCCGTATCGCTTACGTCGTAGGTGAATTCGTACAGCCTGGCCGCTTCCTTCGCGATTCGATCGTAATCGGACTGCAGGTCCCTGAGCCAGGCCGGAGTCTTTTCGCCATCGAGGGGGTTCGCCAGCTCGTAGACGCATTCGCCGCCATGGCTCTCCTCGAGGGCTGCCGCGAGCGCCTTCGCCGCGCTCCGGTGCCCGAAGCCCGCGTCGGCCGTGAGAATAAGGATGCGCTTCTTCTCGGTCAAGGCCGTCCTCCTCTGTCTCCCTTTACGTCAGCCGTAGCGGCCGCTGATGTAGTCTTCCGTCCGTTTGTCCTTCGGGTTCGTGAAGATCGCGGCAGTGGGTCCGAACTCGACCATCTCTCCCAGGAGCATGTAGCCCGAGTAGTCCGAGATCCGCGCGGCCTGCTGCATGTTGTGCGTGACGATGGCGATCGTGTAGTCCTTCTTGAGCTCGAGCATGAGCTCCTCGACCTTGGCCGTGGCGATCGGGTCCAGGGAGGAGCAAGGCTCGTCCATGAGGATGACCTCGGGCTCGACGGCGACCAGGCGCGCGATGCAGAGCCTCTGCTGCTGGTCGAGGGGAAGGTCCATGGCGCTTTCGTCCAGCCTGTCCTTGAGCTGATCCCAGAGCCAAGCCGCCCGGAGGCTCCGCTCGACGGTCTCCTCGGCTTCTTCCGAGCGCCTCCGCCCCGAGCGGCCGCGGAGGGCGGCATGGCCGGAGCGGTCGGAGCGGCCCTCTACCCGAAGGCCGAAGGCCGCATTCTCGAAAATAGTGAGGGGAAAGGGGTTGGGTCTCTGGAAGACCATGCCGACGCGCTTGCGGAGAGCGCAGGCGTCCACGCCCGGGGCGTAGACGTCCTCGCCGTCGAGCAGAACCCTCCCCTCGATCCTCGCGCCCCGGATCAGGTCGTTCATCCTGTTGAGCGAGCGCAGGAGGGTGGACTTGCCGCAGCCGCTCGGCCCGATGAGGGCGGTGATCTTTTTTTCCTCGACGGCGAGGCGCACGTCCTCCAAGGCCCGGAACTCGCCGTAATGGAGGCAAAGACCGATCGTCTCCATTTTCGCCGCAGCGCATCGCGCGGCCTTCATCCGAATCTCCCCATCACGTAATCCTCGGTGCGCCTATCGGAGGGATTCAGGAATATCCCGGCCGTAGGCCCCGTCTCGATGAGCTCCCCCATGAGAAAGAAGGCCGTCTCGTCTGCCACGCGCGAGGCCTGCTTGGTGTTGTTGGTGACGAGGACGATCGTATAGCGTTCCTTGAGGACGGAGAGAGCCTCCTCGATCCGGGCCGTCGAGATAGGATCCAGCCCCGAACAGGGCTCGTCGAGGAGGATGAGCTCGGGGCGCATGGCGAGGGTGCGCGCGAGGCAGAGCCTCTGCTGCTGGCCGCCGGAAAGCTTGAGGCCCGAGCCGTCGAGGCGATCCTTGACCTCGTCCCAGAGAAAGGCCGCCTTGAGGCTCGTCTCGACGAGCTCGTCCAGATCTACCTTCGCCGAAGGCGAAGGTTCGCGAATCGCTTCGCGATTCGCGCGCCTGCGCCCTTGGCGCAGGCGCGGGCCGTAGGCCACGTTGTCGTAGACGCTCATGGGCAGGGGCATGGGCATCGCGAAGACCATCCCCACCCGCTTGCGGAGGGCGACGGGATCGCAGGAGGGAAGGTAGATGTCCTCGCCGTCGAGGAGGACGCTGCCCTCGGTGCGGCAACCGACCTTCAGCTCGTTCATCCGGTCGAGGGCCCGAAGAAAGGTGGTCTTGGCCGAGCCCGCCGGGCCGATCACGCCGAGTATCCTGTTGGCCGCGACGTCGAGGCTCACGCCGCGCAGGGCCTCCTCCTTGCCGAAGGAGACCCTGAGGCCCTTCACCTCGACCTTCGCGGAACCGAGGCCGCGGCCCGGCGAAGGCGAGCCGCTCATCTCGCCCTCCTCGCGATGAAGCGGCGCATCAGCCAATAGGTGAGGATGTTGACCGCGAGTACGGACAACACGAGGACGGCCGCCGTGCCATAAGCCTTCTCGGTCGAGATGCCCTCGCGCGCGAGTATGTAGAAGTGCACGGCCATCGTGCGCACCGAGTCGAAGACTCCCCTGGGCATGCGGAAGGACGAGCCCGCGGTGAAGATGACGGCGGCGGTCTCGCCGATCGACCGACCGAAGCTCAGCATGACGCCGGTCACTATGCCGGGCAGGGCGCTCGGAAGCACGACCTTCCTGACCGTCTCCCAGCGGGTGGCCCCGACGGAAAGACTCACCTCGCGCCAGGACTCCGGCACGGAGCGGATCGCCTCCTCGGAGGTGCGGATTATCGTCGGAAGGACCATGATGGCAAGGGTGAGGGCGCCGGCCAGGAGGGACCATCCCATCCTGAGGGTCGTCACGAAGAAGATGTAGCCGAAGAGGCCGAAGATGATGGAGGGAATGCCGGCGAGGCAGTCGGTGCCGAAGCGAAGCGCCCGCGTAAACGCGTTCTCACGGGTGTATTCGGCGAGATAGACCGCCGTGCCCACGCCGAGCGGGAGGGCCGCGGCTATAGCCATCAGCGACAGGAAGAGGGTACCGGCTATCGCGGGGAATATCCCGCCCTCCTTGCCCATGTTCCTGGGCTTGGAAAGCAGGAATTCGAGATTGACCTGGGAGAGCCCTTTTTCCAGTACGAAGAAGATCACGAAGGCGACCGCCGCGAGGGTGAGGAGGGTCGCCCCCCCGAGCAGGGCGACGGCGACGCGCTGGCTCAGCCTATGGGCGTTCATCGCCTGGCCGCGCCCTTGCGCTTCAGGACCGCCATCGCGGCGGCGTTGAGGATCATGATGACGATGAAGAGGACTATGCCCGTGGCGAAGAGGGCCTGTCGATGCATGCCCGTCGCGTAGCCCATCTCGAGGGCGATGTTGGCGGTCAGGGTGCGAGCCGAATCCAGGGGCGACGAAGGCATTTTGACGGAGTTGCCTGCCACCATTATGACGGCCATGGTCTCGCCGATGGCCCGGCCCATGCCGAGGATGGTGCCGGCGAGAAGCCCGGAGCGGGCCGCCTTGAGCACGACCATGCGCACCGCCTGCCAACGGGTGGCCCCCAGGGCGAAGGCTCCCTCGCGGAAACTCTGCGGCACGGCTCGAAGGGCGTCGATCGAGATGCTCATGACGGTAGGCAATATCATCACGCCGAGGACGATAGCCGCGGCCAGCACCGATAGGCCCGGCCCCCCGGCGACGCGCCGGATGAAGGGGGCGAGGACCATCACGCCGATGAAGCCGAAAACTACGGAGGGTATTCCGGCCAGGAGCTCGATCGCCGGCTTGACTACCTGCACCAGGGCCGGCGGGCTGAATTCCGCGAGGAAGATCGCTCCCGATATGCCCAGCGGCGCCCCGATGACGAGGGCCCCGAAGGTCACCCAGAGCGAGGACGCGATCATCGGGAATATGCCGTAGCGGCCCGCGTCGGGCCGCCAGTCCGAGGAAAAGAGAAAGTCGCGGGGACCGACCTTTAAT